>JABGSU010000157.1 GCA_018647605.1 Flavobacteriaceae bacterium
AAAGAAAATTGACGGTAAAAGTGCATGGGAAGTATGGACGGGTAAAACCGATCAAACCCAGCATGAAGCCTTTTTCTTTTATTATAAATCTAATGAATTACATGGTGTTCGCTACCAAGATTGGAAACTCTATTTTCCTCACACCTATCGCACACTCAATGGACGCGTTGGTGGCAAAGATGGCTATCCCGTCAAATATGAAATGAACGCCCTTGAAAGGATTGAATTGTATAACCTAAAAGAAGACATCGGTGAGTCAAAAGACGTTGCAGCACAATACCCAGAAATAGTGGATAAGATCAAATTATTGGCTGATGAAATGCGTAGTAAATTGGGGGACAAACTCTTCAAGATAGAAGGAAGTGAAAATCGACCCGTTGGAAGAATTGATTAATTAATATGAAAACCATGTACATACTTTTAAGTCTAATTATGATAAACACTTGCGAATGGAGTACTCCGGACCCCAAAGATCACTCGTCGGCAGTTTGGAATCCTACTGAAATTTTCCAAGACAAAGCCAAGGCCTATTTTGCCTCGGGTTGCTTTTGGTGTGTAGAATCGGTTTACGAAAGTGTCAAAGGAGTTGAAGAAGCCTACTCTGGTTATGCAGGTGGAAAAACCAAAAACCCTACCTACTATCAAGTCATTACAGGAGGCACAGGACATGCCGAAACTGTTGAGGTAATTTATGATCCCGCAGTAGTCGATTTTGCCACTTTAGTAAAGGTGTTTTTTGACTCTCATGATCCTACCTTACTGAATCAACAAGGGCCTGATCGTGGAACGCAATATCGATCAATAGCCTTTTATCAAAATGATGAGGAAAAAAAAAATATTGAGGACTACATTGCGCAACTTACTGAAGCAAAAATTTACAATCGTAGCATCGTAACAGAAGTGAAATCACTTTCAAAATTTTACTATGCTGAAAATTACCATCAGGATTACGAGAAAAACAACCCCAATGACTTATATATTTTAAACATTTCAAAGCCAAGATTGAGTAAATTCAAAGCCAAATCGCCTGAGTTACTGAAAGAAGAAAAGCATTAATTTCATACCAATATCAATAGATTATGCGACGCCAAAGTTGATAAAAAAGCATTCCAACTAAAGATCCAAATGCCATGCCCGAAAGCACATCTAAAGGATAGTGTACTCCTATATAAATTCTACTGTAGGCCACCAAAAAAGCAATAAACAACAATAAAAATGGGAGATTCTGGTATTTACCACCAAAAATCCCTGAGAAGAAAACCGCAAGGGCAAAAGAATTGGAGGCGTGACCTGAAAAGTAGCCATACAATCCACCACAACTTGCTTTTACCAATCTTACCATTCCTTCTAATGCAGGTTCGTGACAGGGACGCAATCGTTCAAAACCGTATTTAAAAAGGTTGGTTACCTGATCTGTAATCAAAATGAGCAATGCTACTGTCAAGAGTAATATCAAAAAGGACTTGAGTCGGGTTTGCTTAAGGTAAAGAAGAGCCAAAAGCAAATAGAGGGAAATATTGGTGGCTTTATGGGTCATCATCATCCAAAAACCATCAAAGATTTGGGTACCCATTTGATTGAGAAAAAGAAATAATCTTTGATCTAAAGCAAAAAATTCTTCCATCTTTTAATCAAAATCTTCCATTTCCTTGTCGTAAAACTTTAAGGCCTGCTCAACCAGAAGGGTCGTTTGTGATTCCAGTTCATCTCTGTCTTCTTTATCAAACTCCTCCATCCAGTGAATTTCGTCATTAGCAACATTGATAAAAAAACGAGGGTACTCCGTGTGAGCCACAAAAATAGCTTCTTCCAAGTCGGAGTTATCTGCAATTAAAAACTTTGGTAAATCCATTTTAGATTCAGTTTAGGAAACTAATTTTTTGGTAAGATAATGAAATCTGAGCACCAAAAGCAGTGCAGAAAGTGTTAATCCCGAAAGGAGTCCTATCCAGATTCCGGAGGCTCCCCACAGAAATTCTAATCCCAGAAAATAGGAAATGGGGAAACCTACAAGTCCGTATGAAATAAAAATCAATAATGCCGGAATACTCACATCCTGTATTCCTCTCAAAGCTCCCAAAACAACGGCCTGAACTCCATCGGCAATTTGAAAAAAAGCAGCGATTAAAATAAGATTCGAAGCAATTTGAACCACTTCGGCAACATCCGATGTAATATTGGGTGTATTGCCGTTTAAGTAAAGCCAGGGCAGAATGTCATGAGTACACACAAAGAATAGGCAAAAAAGAAAATCCATCAAAAAAATAAGAAGAAAAGTAGAAATTGCGACCCTTCGCAAGGATACAAAATCGCCACGTCCTTTTTCATTCCCTACCCTTATCATTGCTGTAACTCCCACCCCTAAGGCAACCATATAGGTCATAGAAGATAAGTTTAGGGCTATCTGATTGGCGGCTTGGGGGTTTTTGCCCAAGAATCCTGACATCCATATGGCAGAAGTAAAAAAGGTAACTTCAAAAAACATTTGGAGCGCGGAGGGAAAGCCCAATGAGAAAATTTTATAAAAAACTTCTTTAACCATCTTAACTCTAAAGAGTTTACGGTAGTATCTTCTGAAGCTTTTTTTATTCTTGACATTAATAGCCATAAACAAAACCATAGCCCAGCGGGAAATCAGTGTTCCGATGGCAGCACCCTCAACACCCAATTCTGGAAAACCATGGAGGCCGAAAATCAGAAGATAATTCAATAAAACATTGATCACATTACCCATCAAAGTAGCGTACATAGCCAAACGGGTTTGAAATAAGCCCTCGGCAAATTGTCTGAATCCTTGAAAACCTACTAAAGGAATTAAGGAAAGAGCTACCCAAAAAAGATAAGGCTTTGCCAAAGCAACCACTTCCAAAGGCTGTCCCATTTGAGAAAGCAGTGGCTGTGACCACAAGACTAATAATGCCAATACCAGTCCTAAACTGAAACACAAA
Organism: Flavobacteriaceae bacterium; assembly: GCA_018647605.1. Classification (GTDB taxonomy): domain Bacteria; phylum Bacteroidota; class Bacteroidia; order Flavobacteriales; family Flavobacteriaceae; genus UBA8316. The sequence continues at coordinate 2,949 of JABGSU010000157.1, forward strand.
ATCAATCCATGTACAAAAACAGATCTTACCCTATTGTGGTTGTTGGCTCCTAAAGCCTCAGCAATCATAGGTGTAATCGCGGTTGAAAATCCTATCCCCAATGACATGGCTACAAAGACAAAACTGTTCCCTAAAGAAACTGCAGCCAATTCGGCCGTACCCAATTGCCCCACCATGATGTTATCTATCAACTGAACAACCGTATGGCCTAGCATCCCTACTATAACAGGAAAAGCCAACCTAAGATTGGTATTAAATTCTCGGGTATAGGTCCTGAGTTTCATCTAAAAGTGAAGAAAAAGTCTATTCATTCTAGACCCAACTGATCGGAAAGATAAACAAGTGCAGCCATAGTTGCAGCACCCAACTCCAGCTCCCTCTTATTGATTTGATCAAAAGTATCCATCTCCGAATGATGATGCGTAAAATATCTTTGAGAATCCGTTCTTAATCCTGCCAAAACCATTGCATTTCCTTTGAGTAAATTAACATCTGCTCCACTTCCCTTTTGTTCAAATAAGTGAATGAAATAGGGTTTGAAATAAGGCTTCCATGATAAAATTTTATTGAAATACTTGTCCCTTGTATCAAAACTGAATCCCCGTGGTGTAAACCCCCCAGTATCTGATTCCAAAGCCAAGAGGTGTGTTTCTTTTTTCTTTTTAACGCTTTCAGCGTAAGCTTTAGCGCCCATCAATCCATTTTCTTCATTGGCAAATAAGACCAATCGAATAGTGTTTTTTGGACGAAAATTTTTAAAACGTAACAATCGAAGTACTTCCATAGACTGCACTACTCCAGCCCCATCGTCGTGTGCTCCATCTCCCAAATCCCATGAATCAAGATGGGCGCCTACCAAAATAATATTTTCAGGCGACTCACTACCTTTGATTTGAGCAATAACATTGTAGGATTTTACATCAGGATAATTTTTACAACTTTGCTTAATAAAAAACCGGAGTTTGGGATTCAATGTCAGCATAGAACTGAGCAATTCGGCATGATTAGTGCTGATGGCTGCTGCAGGGATTCTCTTATTTAAGGGTAGGTCACCATAGCTCATCACACCAGTGTGGGGATAATTGTCCAGTCGAAAATTCAAAGAGCGGACAATGACAGCAACTGCTCCATATTTAGCTGCTTCAGCAGCTCCACTATATCTCTGATTTACGGCAGCAGCATAGGCATCGAATCCATCAACTTGATTGGATTGCATTGTACCATTGAAAAATACAATCTTACCTTTTATTTTCTCTTCCCCCAATTGGGCCAAATTATCTATCCCCTTCACCTCAACCACATTGGCTCTTAAACCTATGGAGGGAGTGGCAATAGAACCTCCCAACGCACAAATATTAACATTGATGGTATTCCCTGGGCTGGACTCAATATTGGCATACTCGAAAGTTCCTCTTACCCATTTCGGAACCATCACAGCTTGCAACCATACTGAGTCGAGAGATAAAGAATTGAGTTCCTCTTCGGCCCACTGTATGGCTCGCTCCGCATTCAAAGAACCTGAAAGGCGCCCACCAATTTGGTTGCTCAATCGATCAAGCCAATTATAGCTTTTTCCATTGGTCAATGACTCCTTGTAAAGGATTTCTATTTGATTAACAATCTCCTTATTTTCTTGGGCGTTTAAATAAATACTGAAACACAAGGAAACTAATACTATTTTTATTTTCATACGTCAAGAATTAGGTTTAGCTGCGAACCGTTCAATATCATCTACTGTAACAGGGTTAGATCCAAGTATCATTAGGCGTTCTACTACATTCCTAAGTTCTCGAATATTTCCTGTCCATGGATAGTCCATCAATCGGTTAATGGCTTCTTTGGAAAACGATTTGGGATCAAGACCTTGCTCGGTGGTCAGATTATCCACAAAATAATTCACCAAAAGGGGAATGTCTTTTTTTCTATTTTTTAAAGGAGGTACTTTGATTAGAATGACTGCCAATCGGTGATAGAGATCTTCCCTAAACCTACCTTTATCAATTTCTTTACTCAAGTTTTTGTTGGTCGCCGCAATTACCCTAACATCTACCTTGATATCTTTATCACCACCCACACGCTGGATTTTACTTTCTTGAAGGGCTCTAAGCACTTTGGCTTGA
>JABGSU010000158.1 GCA_018647605.1 Flavobacteriaceae bacterium
ATGTTGGAGAGAAGGTTACACTTATAAGTATAGAAAGTTTTAGAAAACGGTAAAAATTGATTGAAAATAGTTCAGAATTAACTTCTGTTAGATTTAACAGAGGTTGGATTTTATAATAATATTTTGGTGAGTAATGGTCACCAAATTGATATAAAACACTAAATTGTTAATAGTTAAGTATTTGATTATAAAATATTTAACTATTAAGTTCAAATACTGTCATCCCGACTATTTTTTTTGGTTGGAAAACAACCATTTCATCAAATCTGGATCTGCAAAAGCATTGTGCCAACTTTCATGAAAAACTTCAGGGTATAATGTTAACTTAACAGGGGCATCTACTTTTTTCAATATATCGTACATGGCCTTTGAAAAATTAACCGATACTACATCGTCTTTTTCTCCGTGAAAAATCCACAAAGGAGTTTTGCGCAACAAAGGAGCCCAACTGGTATTTCCACCCCCACAAATAGGAAATGCTGCTGCAAAATAATCAGGGTTTCTACTGACCAACTCAAAAGTTCCCATCCCTCCCATCGATAATCCACCTACATAACGTCGGGTAGGATCAATAAGATAACGTTCTTCTAAAAACAACATCAATGCTTCCACAATCTCCAATTGAGGGTTGTCAGGCAGCGAATCTAAATAGGTATATATTTGATCCAAAGGCTTGGTATAATCTCTCAACACATTGGCCCAATAAGAATCTTTGGGACATTGAGGAAACACTACAATAGCAGGGTATTTTGCTTTGAACTCCTCCGATTGAAAGAGATAACTCCCATGAACCAGCTGGGAGCTGTTGTCTTTACCCCTCTCCCCAGATCCGTGAAGAACAACCAGCAAAGGATAAGATATTTCAGGACTGAAGTTTTTAGGCAAAAGTACCCTGTAAGGGAGAGTATCTTTTTGGTATTCAAAAATTTTAGCCTCGTAATCTTGACCATAAGTCGAGCAAAAGAATAAGAACATAAAAATGAAGATGATTTTTTCATGAGTATATTTTAAGTCATTTAACATGTCCCATAGGTGAATCATCACAGGTCAAGAGTCCTGAGACGTAATACAAACCATTGGTAAGAAATTGAAGTAGTTTAGGGTTCTCATAGCTATGGGCATTATGAGAAGGAGAGGAATAAAAGACCCTTCCCATTCCGTGGCGTTTGATCCATGAAATATATTTAATATTATCACTGGGTCGCTTGCGCTTCATTTTAATCTTATCCAATTCCATGTATAATAAAGGTCTAAAATTATATTTAAAATAGGCATTATTAAAAAAATAAGGTTCGTCATAATGAACAAAACCCTCGGGATCAAAACCCTCGACCATAGGATGTTCGGAATCGACCAATTTTACATGAATTTCTTGCTGAGGTGGGTGATAATTAAAACTCCCCCCCGACATATCACTAAAGGCCAATGAATAATTCTGCATGACAATCCCCCCGTGTAGCAATATCAATCCATTTCCTTTTTTTACAAATTGGATCAAGTTACGCTCTAATTGTTTCGCCTTTTTCAACCTTTGACTTTCAGTCAAACTAGAATCTTCACCCAATACATCCCAAAACAAATCCCTCCGTTCACCTTTAGAACAATTGTTATTGAGAATAACCACATCGTATTTTGAAAGTTCCTTTTTCTCAAAATCAGCAATGTCTTTTGAAAGGCTTACTTCAAATGCTCCTGTACTTTGGGCAATAATCTCCATCACAGCCTCTGTATGGGGAATCGTCCAATGCTTATAGCCCGTATGGAGTGAAAAAATCAATACCTTTTTTTGTTTATTGACAGGGATTTTTTGTTGCATTTTTACAAGTGATTCAATACTCATCATCCAATCGGAGTTCAATTCAAATGAAGGTAAGCTTTGTGATTGAACGACTGAAGTGAAGATGAATAAAAGTGAAAAGAAAAATGATTTATAATAAATAGACATTGGTTAATGTTTAATTGTTGTTAATATTAATTAATGTAATTATTTAAAATTTGTTAAATTTACAATTCTATCTGTGTGCGCGCACATTAAAATTATAATTTATTTTGAGAGTTTTAACTTCTAAAGCTAAATTCACTTGACTAAAGAATAATCATGAAAATCTATTATGTAATTTTCTTGGTAATATTAGGTTGTGTCGGTGGAATAGAAAAAAAGGACTGTTTGTGTTTTGAGGTAAAAGAGCCTGAAAGTATTTCGGTGGAAAGACCCATTTCAATAAACTTAAATAAGAAAGAAAATACTTGTTGGGATCAAGAAATGATATTGATCAAAAAATCTGAAACTGGCACACAAGTGTTATCCTATCAAGCAGACACAGCGCAACCCAATAAGATATGGTTCAAACATAAAAGTAACACCGAAACCCAGATCAGGTATTGTTTTACCCACAAAAAAAAACAAAACACCGTTCCCCTATTCCAAGGACAAAAAGAGAATGGCGATTTTAAAATAGTACACCAAGGACAAGCCTTGATGCATTATCGATATAAATTGAAATCGGTACCCGAGGGGGTTAATCCACTTTATCAAAAATCAGCTTATATTCATCCTGTTATTTCTCCCAAATGTGATACACTTACCCGAATTCAGCCCCCTGACCATTATCACCACTATGGGATTTGGGGCCCTTGGACCAGAACCAGAATAGACAATGTTGGGGTTGACTTCTGGAACCTAAAAGACGGGCAAGGAACAGTTTTATTTAAAGCGTTCAACAATACTGAATCTGGAAAAGTATATGGTGGTTTTAGTGCACACCAAGAACACCTCAACATATCACAAAATCAAAGACAGCTTGCTCTGAATGAAAACCTAAAAGTGAAAGTCTGGAAAAACAATAATCCCAATCAATATTTTATAGATTATTCCACTCAGTTTAGTTCCCCACTTAAAAACGGAATACTCTTTGAAGCCTATCGTTATGGTGGTGGTTTAGGATTTCGTTTTAAAGAACAATGGAACAAAGACAATTGCAAAGTCATTACCTCAGAAGGCAAAAATAGAATCACAGCCGATGGCACCTCAGCAAAGTGGTGTATGGTATACGGTGTTTCAAGTGATGGCATTGGTGAATCAGGAGTCCTATTTATGAGCCACCCCAATAACCAATCACATCCTGAGCCTATGAGAGTTTGGCCGCTTGAGGCCAACCAAGGAAGGGGAGATATGTTTTTTCAATTTTGCCCTATTCGCCATAAAGAATGGAAAATAGAACCCCAGCAATCTTATGAGCTAAATTACCGTATGTTGGTTTTTGATGGAGCAATATCTCCTGAAGAAGCCGAAGAACACTGGAAAGCGTTTGCTCTCCCATTCAAAATAAATTTACTAAACAACTAAAACCAATGAAGAGAAGAAAATTTTTAGGTAAAACTGCATTAGGAACCGCTGCAATGATAGGGTTTCCTTCCATAGTCCCAGCCCATGTTTTGGGAAAAAATGCACCCAGTAATAAAATTAATATTGGTCAAATTGGATGCGGCCGGATCGCCCGCTCACATGATCTGATCGACACCATGGCTTTTGATATTGCCAATGTAATGGCTGTGTGTGATGTGGACTCCAATAGAATGAAAGACGGTAAAGATTTGGTAGATCGGTTTTACCAAAAGAAAAGCGGTAAATCCAAATACAACGGAACTAAAATGTATGAAGACTACCATGATATGTTAAACGACAAAGACATTGATGCCGTATTGATTTCTACTCCCGATCATTGGCATGCACAACCCGCAATGGAAGCGGCCATCGCAGGAAAAGACATTTATCTTCAAAAGCCAACTTCCTTGACAGTCGATGAGGGAAGACAACTGGTCAATGCCGTCCAAAAAAACAATGTCATTCTTCAAGTAGGAACACAACAAAGGGCCATGCCACAGTTCAGAATTGCTGCCGAATTGGTAAGAAATGGAAGAATCGGAGATTTACATACAGTCAAGATTGGGCTTCCTGGTGATCCAGGAGGACCAGAAGCTACCCCAATGCCCATCCCTGAAAATTTGAATTTTGATAAGTGGCTCGGATCTACACCTGAGGTACCCTACACAGAAATTGGTGTTCATCCTCAAAAAGGATATGGACGACCCGGATGGCTAAGACACGAAAACTATGGAGCTGGTATGATTACTGGTTGGGGACAACATCACTATGACTCTGCGGCTTGGGGAATGGACACCGAATTGAAAGGTCCTACTACAGTCCAGGCAATTGCAGAATTTCCTAAATCAGGACTATGGAATGTTCATGGAGATTTTATGGTAAAACACGAATACGATAACGGAATCTCAGTAATGACTAGCGGTGGCTATTCCAATGGCGTGAGATATGAAGGATCAGAGGGATGGATATTTGTATCAAGAGGTGCCTATGTGGCCTCAAGTTCTGACCCTGTAGCTCAGGAAAAAAGTAAAAAAGCACTGGACGCCTCCGATCCAAAAATACTCAGTTCGGAAATTGGCGCTAACGAAACTCATTTGTACAAAATTGATGATCAACACGGTAATTGGCTTGACTGTATTCATTCCAGAAAAGCACCTATTTCTTCTGTAGAAATGGGACATATGGCTTGCGTGGTTTGCCTGGTCAGCCACATTGCCATGAAAATACCTCGTAAATTGCATTGGGATTCCAAAAATGAAAAATTCATTAATGACGACGAAGCCAACACACTTTTGAGAAGACCTCAGCGAAAACCTTATGGAACCAACTATTTAAAATTCTAATTTTATAGCAATGAAAATAATTAAAAGTTCTCTCATCGCAATTCTCATCCTTTTGGGAGGATGTGTAAAGAATCAAAAAAGTTCAAAAGTAAAATTGATGACCCTTGACCCCGGTCACTTTCATGCTGCATTAATTCAAAAAATATCCTATGATGACATCGACGGCACAGTGGATGTATATGCTCCTGACGGACCAGAGGTAAGGGATTTTTTAAATAAAATTGAAGGATACAATTCCAGAGAGGAAAAACCTACCAATTGGACGGTCAGAACCCACTTAAGCGAGGATTATCTCGATAAAATGATCAATGAAAAACCTGGGAATGTAATGGTCGTTTCGGGAAAAAACTCTAAAAAGATAGACTATATTTGGGCGGCCGTCAATGCTGGATTAAACGTTTATGCCGATAAGCCACTGGTCACCAATCAAGAAGATTTTAAAAAACTGGAAAAGGTTTTTGCCTTGGCCAAAGAAAAAAATCTTTTGGTTTACGATATCATGACAGAACGCTTTGAAGTAACGACAAGAATTCAAAAAGCCCTTTCTCTTAAATCCGATCTATTTGGAACACTTCTGGACGGATCACCTTCAGCTCCTGCCATCAGCAAAGTAAGCGTTCATCATTTATCAAAAATTGTTTCAGGAAAACCCTTGGTACGACCTGCTTGGTTTCTCGATACCGATCAACAAGGGGAGGGTATTGTAGACGTAACCACTCACTTGGTTGATTTGGTTCAATGGGAAGCTTTCCCCGATCAAATTATTGACAGCTCTGAAGTTAAAATTGTTTCAGCAAAAAGGTGGACTACTTCCCTATCTCTTCAACAGTTTAAAAAAATTACAGGATTAGATGAATATCCCGAGTACCTCCAGAAAGACGTAAAATCGGATACACTAAGCATATATTGTAATGGAGAAATCAACTATACCCTTAAGGGAAAACACGCCAAGGTTTCAGTAATCTGGGATTACGAAGCACCCGAAGGTTCGGGCGACACCCACCACAGCTCTATGCGGGGATCGAAAAGCGATCTGATTATTATACAAGGGGTAACCGAAAACTACAAACCTACACTCTACGTAGTAGCGAAAGAAATGGAAGGTTTTGAATCCAAGCTAAATCAAGCCATCAAGTCACTTCAAGAGGAATTTCCTGGTATAAATACTGAGAAAGTTTCTGACAATCAGTGGAAAATTAAAATTCCTGCTGCTCTCAAAATTGGACATGAAGCTCATTTTGGTCAAGTGACTGATAACTTTCTTAAATATTATAAAGAAGGAAAACTACCTCAATGGGAAGTACCCAATATGATCACTAAATATCACACTACGACTCGGGCCTATAAAAAGGCCTTAGAGCAATAAAAATTCTATAAATTTACATTGTTATGAAGAAAAAATTTTCAGCACTACTTTATCTGGGCATTTTTTATTTAACCTCCTGCATTTCTCAGGAAAATCCCCCAGAAATTAAAACCCCCGATCAGTCCAACTATTCAACCGAAACCATAGTGGATGGAATTGACGTTCCTTGGGGTATGGACTTTATCAGTGAAAACGAGCTTTTAGTAACCGAAAAAAAAGGAATTCTTTACCGTGTACTCAACGGTAAAAAAACAGAAGTATTGGGACTTCCAGAAATATACAAAAGAGGGCAAGGAGGACTATTGGATGTTGCCTTACACCCAGATTTCAAAAATAATACTGTAATTTATTTTACAGCAAGTGCCCAGCTTGAAGGGGATACTGGAGGCAATACAGCCCTTTATTGTGCAAAATTGAATGACAACCAACTCTCTGAAGTTAAGTTATTGTACAAAGGGACTCCTAACACCAAAAAAGGACAACATTGGGGATCTAGAATCGTTTTTGACTATCAGGGTCATTTGTTTTTCGGTATTGGAGACCGAGGAAATCGAGATGTAAACCCTCAAGATCTCGAGCGTGATGGTGGTAAAATTTATCGTTTAAATCTTGATGGTAGCATTCCTGAAGACAATCCATTTACCAACAAAGAAGGAGCTAAACAAGCCGTTTACTCCTATGGTCACCGAAACCCTCAAGGAATGACAGTTCACCCTAAAACAGGTGAAATATGGGAAAACGAACACGGCCCCAAGGGAGGAGACGAAATCAATATCATCTTAAAAGGAAAAAACTTCGGCTGGCCCGTCATTACCTATGGGGTTAATTACAGTGGAACCTCTATTACAGACAAAAGAGCAATGCCCGGAATGGAACAACCTTTTTACTACTGGGTACCCTCCATTGCTCCCAGTGGAATGGCCTTTTCCAGCTCTGGTGTTTACAGAAAATGGAAGGGAGACCTATTTGTAGGGTCTTTAAAATTTAAATATTTAGAACGTTTGGTCATCAAAAGAGAAAAAATAGTGAAGCGCGAAAAAATCCTGAACGACATTGGTCGGGTAAGAAATGTAAAAGAGGGGCCTGACGGTTATCTTTATCTGGGAGTAGAAGGAAAAGGCATCCTAAAGGTGGTCTATAAGTAATGAAAGTACTTTTAGGCTTGATGGGACTATTTATTCTGTTTGAAGGGACATGGCTCTTTCAAAATAAGCCTCTGGAACAAAGTATCGCTGATGGAGAAGAAATCTATCAGGACTTTTGTCTGCAGTGTCATTTAGACACAGGTAAAGGAGTTTCTGGAGTTTCCCCTCCATTGGTTGAATCAGATTATCTAATGAACAATATTGACCTGAGCATCAGAGGTGTTAAATATGGCTTAAGTGGTCCTATTGTTGTCAATGGAGAAGAATACGATGGTGTTATGCAAAATCAAGGACTTGACAATGAAGAAATTGCTGATGTAATGAATTACATTCTCAACAGTTGGGGAAATAAATCCACCGATATGATAACCGAGGAAAGAGTTGCTAATATAACTGAATAATCTCCATAATTTTGGGCAAAACATACCGCTATCTTTACATCGTAATTTTTCTGATTTTTTTGATCTGGATGATCTTTTTGGATACACATTCCTTAAAAATTCACAACGAACTAAATCAAGAAATCTACAAACTTGAAGTTCAAAAAAAAGAACTACGCCAATTGATTGAAGAGGACAAAAGAAGCATTCAACAACTTAGCAGCAAGGACAGTTTGGAACGTTTTGCACGGGAAAACTATGGCCACAAAAAAGAGGGTGAAACCATTTTTTATATAGAGATCAAAGACAGTTTGAAGAAGGAATAGATTAACAAAATTTTTATTCAAACTCATTTGTTATAATTTTTTAAGCCATAATTTTAATTGTATTTTTATAGAAATTATTATCTATATAAATGTCCAAAATCATCGCAATTGCCAATCAAAAGGGTGGCGTGGGAAAAACCACCACAGCTGTAAATCTTGCTGCAGCGATGGCAGTTTTGGAAAAAAAGATATTATTGATTGATGCAGATCCCCAAGCCAATGCAACCTCTGGAGTTGGAATTGACGTAAAAAGTCAAAAAGCAGGAACCTACCAATTGCTTGAGCATACGGCTACAGCCGAGGAAACCATTTTATCTACAAACACCCCCAATCTGGATTTGATTCCTTCTCATATTGATCTTGTAGCTACCGAAATTGAATTGGTAGACAAAAAAGACAGGGAATATATGCTTAAAAAAGCTTTAAAGACAGTTGATGAAAAATATGATTATATTATCATTGACTGTGCCCCCTCCCTCGGGTTAATAACCCTAAACGCACTAGCAGCAGCAAACTCCCTCATCATCCCCATTCAATGTGAGTATTTTGCATTGGAGGGACTTGGAAAACTACTGAACACCATCAAAAGTGTTCAAAAAATACACAATAAAACTCTGGACATTGAAGGCTTATTGCTGACCATGTTCGACTCTCGACTGAGGCTGTCCAATCAGGTAGTGGAAGAAGTGCAAAAACACTTTGGAAAAATGGTTTTTAAAACCGTCATTCAAAGAAACATCCGATTGAGTGAGGCACCGAGCTTCGGGGAGAGTATCATCGATTATGATGCCACAAGCAAAGGAGCCAAAAATTATCTTTCGCTCGCCCATGAAATTATCCTGAAGAAAAAAAATAATTGATGGCTAAAAAAAATAAAAAACAAGCTGTGGGAAGAGGCTTATCTGCTCTTCTAGACGACCCAGGAAGAGAGATTAGTTCAGCCAGTGATGTTAATGCCGATAAAGTGGTGGGAAACATTATTGATTTGGAAATTGATAAAATCGAAGTCAATCCCTATCAGCCTAGAACCAACTTCAATGAAGAAGCCATTGAAGAATTGGCAGAGTCCATTCAAACCTTAGGTATTATTCAGCCCATAACCGTGAGAAAACTTGCGAGAAATCAGTATCAATTGGTTTCTGGAGAACGTCGGTTTAGAGCTGCAAAATCTTTGAACCTTATAACCATTCCTGCTTTTGTAAGAATAGCCAACGATCAAGAAACTCTTGAAATGGCATTGGTTGAAAACATTCAACGAAGAGATCTAGATCCCATTGAGATTGCATTGTCATACCAGCGATTAATCGATGAGATTCAACTGACCCAGAATCAATTGAGTCAAAGGGTTGGAAAGAAAAGATCTACTGTGGCCAATTATATGCGTTTACTCAAATTAGATCCCATCATCCAAACAGGAATGAGGGATGGCTTTCTCTCCATGGGGCATGGCAGGGCTTTGATCAATATTGAAGAAAGTGATGTGCAATTGGATATTTATGAAAAAATCATTGCCAAATCCCTATCAGTAAGAGAAACCGAATTATTGGTTCAAAAAACAAAAAAGGGACAAGTCACACCCAAAACAAAAAGCCCTCAGCCTGAAATTTACAATGAGGTTACAAAAGAGCTTAATAACTATTTTAATACTTCAGTGGTGATCAAAGCAGATGAAAAAGGAAAAGGGAACATTCAAATTTCCTTTAGTTCTCAAAAAGATCTCAACGAGATTATCAAAAAAATCAAACGTGAAGACTAGAGTCTTTGTCTCAATTCTCATACTTCTCAACCTGCAAATTTTTGCACAACAACTCACTCAAGAAATTGAAAAAAGTAGAAAAGAGCGCTTAATAGAAAGTCCGTTGACCCCCTCCAAAGCTGCCTTTTATTCGGCTGTACTTCCGGGTCTTGGACAGATTTATATCGGTAAAGCTTGGAAAGTTCCTTTCGTCTATGCTGCAATTGGGGCTTCTGTTTATGGATATGTTTACAATCAAAAAGAAATGAACCGTTACCGAACAGCATACAAAAGGAGAAATAATGGATTTACAAATGATGAGTTTATAGAATTAATTCCCAATAAAACTAAATTACTTGAGGGAATGAAATTCCACAAAAACTACAGAGATATGTCATTTCTCTTTATATTGGGAACTTATATGTTGAATATTTTGGATGCTAACGTAAGTGCTCACCTGATGCAGTTTAACATAAAAGATAATTTGAGTGTTAAACCTAAATTTGAACCTGACTTATTTGGACCAGATACCAATGTTGGTTTAAAAGTCTTAGTCAAACTTTAAAAAAAATATGAAGCTTGCTTTATTAGGATACGGAAGAATGGGAAAGGCGATTGAACAAATTGCTTTGGAAAGAGGCCATCAAATCCTTTGTAAGATGGATAAAGATCAAAGTGAAGGACAACTCGAAGGCGCTGATGCAGCCATTAATTTTAGTGTGCCTGATGCAGCGGTAGATAATATCAATAAGGCCCTCCACCACTCGGTTCCTGTAGTGTGTGGAACGACTGGATGGTTGGACGCCTATGGTGAGGTAACCCAAACTGCAGTAGAAAAAGACACGGCTTTTCTATATGCTTCAAATTTCAGTATAGGAGTAAACCTCTTTTTTAAATTAAATAAAATCTTGGCACAAATGATGCGCCAAAATCAAGACTATAAAGTCGCTATGGAAGAAACCCATCACATTCATAAACTCGACGCTCCAAGCGGAACTGCTATAACACTAGCAGAGGGAATTATTGAAAACAGTGACCTTTCCCAATGGAAACTGGAAGATAATGGGCCAGATACTGTTTCCATTCAGTCCTTTCGAGAGGGTGAAATACCGGGAACACACAGCGTAAAATACGTATCTCCCATAGATGAAATTACCATCGAACACAAGGCACACAACCGAAAGGGATTTGCCCTTGGAGCCGTAATTGCAGCAGAATGGATTGCTGATAAAAAAGGAATTTTTAAAATGGAAGACGTCCTAAATTTATAATCAAATGAGTGGAATTCAATGGGTTGTATTTGCCCTAATAATACAAGTCGTACACTTTTTGGGAACATGGAAATTGTATAAAGCCGCTGGTGAAGCACCGTGGAAAGCAATCGTTCCTATTTACAATGCTATCGTTTTAATGAAAATCATTCACCGTCCCAAATGGTGGGTAGTCTTATTGTTTTTACCGGTCATCAACTTGATGATTTTTATGGTATTATGGATTGATATGGCAAAACATTTTGGGAAAAAAAAGCGCATTTACAGCGTCTTGGCGCTGGTAAGCTTAGGGTTTTACCTCTTCACCATAAACTATCAAAAAGCACCGAAATACATCGCAGACAAAACGCTGATCACAAGATCAGCCTTTGGTGAATGGGTTGGATCCATTATTTTCGCAGTAGTGGCTGCCACTTTTGTCCACAACTATTTTTTTCAACCCTATATCATTCCTACTGGATCATTAGAAAAATCCCTATTGATTGGTGATTTTTTATTTGTTAGCAAATTCCATTACGGTGCGAGAATTCCTACAACCACTGTTGCTTTTCCAATGGTTCACGATACCCTACCATTACTAAAAACTCGATCATATCTCAATAAACCACAACTGCCCTATTTAAGACTTCCACGTTTGCAAAAAATCAAAAGAAACGATATTGTAGTCTTCAATTGGCCTGCAGATACTGTAAGAAGGTTTTTTGTGAAAGAAGCTGGCGTAAAAAAACCACTGGACAAAAAATCCAATTACGTCAAAAGATGTGTAGGTATCGCTGGAGATACCCTCCAAATTATTGATGGTTTCGTACATATCAATGGTAAGAAAAACGTCTTACCTGATCGGGCTAAAGTGCAATACAATTTCACAGCACACAACAGTAAAGGGGTGTCATCCAGAAAATTAGTAGCGCTGGGAGTTAAAGATTTTCACCGAAAATTTCGAATCGAAAATATAACTCAAAGTAGCTACACCCAAATTGGGCCCTATTTGGTTGGTACCAGTGGTAACAGTCAAAAAGATTTTATAGCAGTTACCCGTCATACAGGCTTACCCATTGAATTGATAAGATCACTAGGATTAAGGGTAAGCGAAATTTTAGAATCAAAAAAAGAATTGAATTTAACTGTCAAAGAGGCAGAGAATATTAGTAGACAGAGTTGGATTGACAGTGTGGTTCAGCGTAACCAAAAAATAAAAACTCCCAATTCCTCCTTTTTTCCCAATAAAATTCCCTTTGACTGGAATCAAGACAATTTTGGCCCAATTGTTCTTCCAAAAAATGGAATGACGGTAGATTTAAACGCTGATAATTTACCTCTCTACAAAAAAATAATTATTGATTACGAAAAAAACAATCTCAAGTCAGAAGGTGATAATATCTTAATCAATGGAAAAACGGCTAACCAATACACCTTTCGTCAAAACTATTATTGGATGATGGGTGATAATCGTCATCGCTCTGAAGACAGCAGGTTTTGGGGCTTTGTGCCAGAAGACCATATTGTAGGAAAACCTGTTTTTATTTGGTTGAGTATTGAGGGTATTAATGATGGTATACGAAATTGGAAGGTACGCTGGGACAGGGTCTTCAGTACTGTTGGGGGCTCTGGAAAAAGGGTGTCCTACTTTCCATACTTTGTGGTTTTGATTTTACTGTGGCAAGGCTATATTTTTTACCGAAAAAGAAAACGTAAAAAACAAGGCTAATGGTTGCTGGAGTGTGTCCTGCCTACCTACCCAATATCCAATATATGGCATGGGTAGTCTCACAAAAAGAAATCGCTTTTGTCACCCATCACCCCTACCAGAAACAAACTTTTCGTAACCGAACTGAAATATATGGGGCCAACGGCAAACTAAAATTGACCGTACCCATCGTACACAAAAAAACAGCACAACGTCAATCGGATAATGCTGTAGCCATTCACTATGAAAGCAGCTGGCAAAAAGACCACTGGAAGTCCTTGGAATCCTCCTATCGTTCCTCCCCTTTTTTTGAGTTCTACGAAGATGATTTTTATCCTTTCTTTCATAAAAAGTACCAAAAGCTAATGGAGCTTAATATCATTTTGATCAAAAAAATACTTTCCCTTATCGATGCTGAGGTGAAAATTCTTTCAAAAAAAAAAGCCATGAAGGAGAATTCGACACTTATCATTGCCAAATCAAATACAATAATTGAAACGCCTCAATATCAACAAGTATTTCATGCAAAACATGGTTTTATAAACAACCTCAGTACCCTGGATCTTTTATTCAATCTGGGACCACAGAGCCTAGAGTACCTCAAAGGGATGGGTAATTGATTTTATTTCCATTCCATAAGTGCAGAAATGGGCTTGTGATCAGACAGTTTAAGATCGTGGGTCGTAAAGTTAATCACATTAAATTTCGAATCAGTAAAAATAAAGTCAATTCGAAAAGGAAAATACGCCAATTTGTAGGTAGCACCTAAACCATCACCGGAAAGAGTAAAGGTATCCTGGCGATTATTTTTCAGACGGTTGTAGGGTTGTGAAAAAGCATTGTTATTTAAATCAGTACAAATGATAGTGGGATATTTATTCTTTTGATCAATCTCTTCAAACTGTCCAATTTGCAACTGTTGTTTCTGAATAACTGATTGAATTCTTTCCACAAATTTTTGAGAGTGCTTTTGAGTAAACAAGGTGTCCTTTAAATTAATACTCAACGATTCTAAATGGACATTGTAAACCCTTACGGTATCCATTTTATAGAAAAAATCAGCATAAATAGCACTGTTGTTTGACTTTTCAAAATCTATGTATCTTGTATTAAAAAGCTTGTATTTCGACAAAATACACAGGCCATTTTGGCCATTCTTTTTTGATGATTTAACATATCGATACGGATAGTTTTTAAATTTAGGACTGAATTCTTTTGAGTATTCCTGAAGACAAACCAAATCAGGACTTTCTTTTTGAATAAAGTTTTCAATAGACTTTGGAACTTCTTTAGCATCAATCCATTGATAGCTATTGAATAACCTGACATTGAAACTCATCACTTTGATTCCATTGGAAACAGGAATTGCATTATTAGGGAACTTATAAAGTTTTCCCCACTCCTTGAAACCTATTAAGACAGAAAAAATAAACAGAATAAAAGGCCATTTGAATTTTATAACCCAAAAGACAAAAAAAACCATATTGACAAACGCAATGACAGGTGCCATAAGATTGAGAAAAGGATACCGATAGAATTCCCAAAAAGTACCCATCAGAATAAGTTGAAAAATCAACAAAACCAGGTTGATCAACATCAAAATTTTGAATACAAAATTTAATCTCATGGCAATGGGGTTACTTTTTTATTGAACGCATTATTCTTTACCAGACCTGAACAGAAAATCTTTCTCTTCTTTGGTAAGGCTGTCGTATCCTGATTTACTAATTTTATCTAAAATATCGTCAATTGCATTTTGATGATCATTGTCATCTGTTTTTTTCGGTGAACTTGATTTTTTTTGAGGTGCGCGATAGACTGTTTTCAATTGTTTACGTTTAAAAACCGCTTTCCAAACACTTTCAAATCCGGCTCCTATGTCACTTCCACGAGTCAACTGTCGCGCATACACAAAACCTAGTAAAGCCCCACCAATATGTGCTAAATGCCCTCCAGCATTGCCATAAGGGATTTGAATAACATCAATAAAAAAGAATGCCAAACCGAGATACTTTAACTTCAGGTTGACAAAGAAAAAACGTATTTCTTGATCAGGGGTATAGGTACAAATGAATATAAAAACAGCCATGACACCTGCCGAGGCACCAATCATAGGTGGATATGTTCCTTTAAAAACAGGAAATAAAGCATAACTTAAAATAAAGATCAGACCTCCTGAAATAACTCCCAAAAAATAATTGTTAATGAAAATTCGATCCGGAAATAAATTCAAAAGCAAACGACCTGCATAAAACAGAAGAACCATATTCCAGAGCAGGTGGAAAAAACTGCTGTGAATAAAACTGTATGTGGTCAAGGTCCAGGGTCTCGTAATAAAAGTACCCAGATTGGGCGATAGCTGCAACCAATTCATGTAGGCATTACTGGGTATATTGAATAAAAAGAAAACCACATTGAGTATCATGGGTAACACAAAACAAACAACATTGAGTAAAATGAGTTTTTCTGCTACGGAAAATGTGGCAAACCGATATTTGAGATTGTCCAAAAAACTCATAAGTCCCAACGGTTGTTATTAATTTCTTTCTTCTTCCAATACCACATCATGGCCAAACCAGTAACAGCTCCTCCTACATGTGCAAAGTGAGCAATAGGCCCTATGGAATAGGATGAAAAACCGAAGAAAAGATCTGCAAATATCAAGATGGGGACCAAGTATTTTGCTCTAACAGGGATGGGTGGAAACAAAAGCATAAGTTGTGCATTGGGAAAGAGCATTGCAAAGCCCACCAAAACACCATAAAGTGCACCAGAGGCTCCTACCATCACAGATCGAAAAGCGTTGAATGCTCCCGACAACTGCCTTTCTCCAATAGAATTGATAGCGGCAGTGGGCAACTCTGCTGTTTCATAAAAGGCACTGATTTCAAGCGCACTGAATCCAAAATCTGTCAACGCACTATTCACGTGATCAACTTGATAGTAGTAAAGTAGCAACTGCAATGCGGCCGCACCAAAACCTGTTGAAAGATAAAAGAATATAAATTTTTGCTTGCCCCACATTTGTTCTAAAGGAGTACCAAACATCCACAAACCGAACATATTAAAAAAAATATGAGAGATATCCCCATGCATGAACATATGGGTCAAGGGTTGCCAGAACTCAAATTTTGGATTGGTGGGGTAATGCAATGCAAACCAATCGTATACCTGATTACCAAGGGTAAGCGTGGCCAAGAAAAAAATTCCATTGATGATCAGTAAGTGCTTTACCGTTTCAGTAAGGTTTCGCATTAATTCAATTTCTTTTCTAGTTCTTCTTTCTCTAAAGTAATAAAAATCTTACGATTAAAAGGACAGGTCAAAGTGTCTTTACAAGCAAAAAAATCATCTATCAAAGCCTGCTGTTCCTCAATCGAAAGGGTTGTATTTCCTTTTATAGAAAGGGATTTTGAAAGTATTTTAGCCATATAATCCCCTTGGCTAAAGCTTTCAACTTGTTCGTTAGATTCGTGAGTTGATAATATATCTTCAAAGAGCTTTCCCAATTGTTTATCATTACAAATAGCAGGAATCCCCGTAATGCATAATTTATTATCCTGTTGCTTAACGACAAACCCCATAGCATTTAAATTGGCTTCCAACTCTCCAAACAATGCGATCTGTTGTTGTGATAATTCTATTTCTTTAGGAAACATTAATTGTTGACTCAGCATATTTCTTTTGGTAATACTGGTAAGAAATTTCTCATATAATACTCTTTGGTGGGCGCGTTGTTGATCAATAATCAAAAGGCCTGAGCGGGTGGTGGTGACTATGAATTTTCGGAGCAACTGAAAAACTTTAGGCGTTTGTTCAATCGCTAACTTTAACTCTTTGTTCTTAGTAGAAGGATCATTGGGAATATCCAGTTCAGAGTATAAACTCTCCCAACTACTTTTTGGCGCTTTTGGAATATTTTTATCTGAATTCTGAAAGGGATTAAAACTAGAATCAACCTCAACAGAGGGTACATTAGAAGGTATTTTTTGCTGTAAATCGTAGGGAGTATCCAAGTTGGAATCACGATCAAAATCCAAAACTGGAGCCACTTGAAACATTCCCAAACTGTGTTTGACCATGGATTTTATAATTGCGTAGAGATTTTGTTCCTCTTCAAACTTGATCTCTGTTTTGGTTGGGTGTATGTTGATATCAATTGTTTTGGGATCAATTTGAATGTAAATGAAATAACCTGGATGATACTGATCACGCAACAGTCCCTGAAAGGCAGAACTCACTGCATGGTGCAAAAAAGGACTCTTAATAAAACGTTTATTCACAAAAAAGAATTGTTGGCCCCTAGACTTTTTAGCAAATTCAGGTTTTACAACAAATCCTTCTATACCCGCAACCGAAGTCATTTCCTCTAGGGGAATTAATTTCTCTTCAATTTTATTTCCAAAAATATTAGCAATTCGTTTTCTATGTGTCCCCGAGGGCAGATCAAAAAGCTCGGAGCCATTTTGTAAAAAAATAAATTTAACCTCAGGATGCGTAAGTCCTACACGATGAAACTCATAAATAATATGTCGTAACTCTACTTTATCTGATTTGAGAAAATTTCTTCGTGCAGGTACATTATAAAAAAGATTTTTTACCGCTATCGATGTTCCTTTAGGGGCAACCGAAACCTCTTGATCCTCAAAATTACTCCCCGAAATTCTGAGGCAACTTGCCATTTCATCCTCAGCCGTCTTGGAATGTATTTCCACTTGTGCAATAGCTGCAATAGAAGCCAAAGCCTCACCTCTAAATCCTTTGGAGGTTATTGAAAATAAATCATCCGCAGATTTAATCTTTGAAGTAGCATGTCGTTCGAAAGCAAGTCTTATATCAGTAGTAGACATTCCAATACCATTGTCAATGACCTGAATCATGGTTTTACCAGCTCCATTGATTAACAACTGGATTTCGGTTGCTTGCGCATCAATGGCATTTTCCAACAATTCTTTAACTACTGAAGCGGGTCTTTGAATGACTTCACCTGCTGCAATTTGATTGGCCACATGGTCTGGCAAAAGCGAAATGATGTCAGCCATTAGGCGTTGAATATAGATAAATCAAAATCAATTACATACAGAAAAGTCAAAATCAAAATCGCAATAATGATGACCAAACGAGAAGAAATACCCCTATTACTTCGGGTTCTCATTTTCGTTCGAGCTTCTTGCCAATGCTGACCGAAATCATTCTGGTTATAGGTGTCGCGGTACTTCGAGAATTTAGAATCAAAATCATAGGGATTACCCCCATCTTTCCCACTGTAATGGCGTGGGGTATAATTGTATCTGCGATTTTTTCTAAGTTTTAAAAGGCTGATCTTCATACGTTCTGAATTGATGAAAAGGCAATTCTGTGCGTCATTCAAATTTAACTAAAGTGATTCAAATTGCCATTGGTTTTGAGCAATTAATAGAAGAAAAAACTAAAGACCAATCATTTTCAAAGCAGTAACAGCTGCCTCAACTCCTTTATTCCCTTTATCACCTCCGCTCCTGGCCTTGGATTGTTTAATCGTATCATCGGTTAAAACACAGAAAACAACGGGGGCTTTTCCATTGAGATTCAGGTCTTTGATTCCTTGGGCTACAGCATTAGAAATAAATTCAAAATGTCGGGTCTCTCCTTGAATCACACAACCGATCGCAATGATAGCATCAAAATTCATTTGCTGCGCCCTTTGGGCACCATAAATCAACTCAAAACTCCCAGGCACCTTAATTCTTTCAATATTATTTTCAGAAACATTGTGATGGGTCAGGGTATTTTTGGCCCCTTGAAAAAGTGCATTGGTGACCACTTCATTCCATTCGGATACCACCAAGGCAATACGAAAGTTTTTTCCGTTGGGTACTTTTGTATGATCGTATTGTGATAGACTGTGATCAGCAGTAGCCATTAATTGAGGTTTTCCAAACGACCTATCTGAACTTCTACCTTTCGGGCTTCTGCCGATTCAGGATAGTCGGATTGAATCCTTTTAAAATATCCTATTGCGGCTTTATTTTTTCCTAAAGAAGCTCCTAGCAATCCAGCTTTAAAAAGATATTTAGGTGCACTGAAGGTGTTGTCACTGGCTTCCAAAGCTGCTACATAATAATCGTAAGCTTCTTGGGGTTGATCGATTTCAGCAAATGCATCTCCGATAGCGCCTTTTGCCAAAGCCTTTAACATAACATCATCGGTATCAAATTGATCTAGGTAAGCTATCGCATTGACATAATCCCCCAAATTGAGGTATGCCATACCAGCGCTGTAAGTAGCCAGTTTGGCAGCAGGAGTTCCTGCATAGTTGTCAATGATATCCAAGAAGCCATATTTTCCTTCTCCTCCGTTTAGGGCTCTTCTAAAAAGGGAATCCGATTCCTGCCCATTAACGGCCAACTCAAAGTAATACTGTGCTTGACTCAATTCACTAACAGCTTCTGTTTTCTTCGGTTCGAATATGTAATTCTGATACCCCAAATAGGATAATACCGACAAAGCGATAAGCCCAACAGCTGTTAAAATAAAATTTTGATATCTAGAAATCCACTCCTCTGTTCGCGAAGCAGTACTATCTAATGTTTCAAAAACCTCTGCCGTTGTACTTTCCATTTCCACCTTATCATTGGTATCGGTTGGAATCGACTTTTTATAACCTCTCTTTTTGTAGGTTGCCATCTGTGAATTTTTAGTCATCAAAATTAACCTTTTTTAGACCAAAACCAAAAACTGATTGAATATTGAAAAATACGAAACAAAATAAATTTAAATTTTGTTTTACCTTTCTGAACCAAACTATATTTGCATTCATGTTTTTAAAACAATTGAACTTAACCCATTATAAGAATTTGGAAGCCTCTCAATTCCATTTTCAGGCCCCTATCAATTGTTTTATTGGCAATAATGGTATTGGAAAATCAAATGTTTTGGACAGTATTTATCATCTGGCCTTTACCAAAAGCTACTTCAATCCATCAAGTGTCCAAAACATCCAGTTTGGGAAAGAGTTTTTTTTAATCGAAGGAAAGTTTGAAAAAGACGGCAAAGAGGAAAAAATTAATTGTAGCCTTAAAAAGGGGCAAAAAAAAACTGTTAAAAGAAACGGGAAGGTTTATACCAAAATTGCAGATCATATTGGACTCATCCCATTGGTAATTGTCTCTCCAGCAGATCGGGATTTAATTATAGATGGGAGTAGCACTAGAAGAAAATTTATGGATGGTGTTATTGGACAAACCGACAAAACTTATCTTAAAAATTTATCGGACTACAACAAAATTTTGGCGCAACGCAATGCCCTTCTAAAGTTTTTTGCACAAAATCGGACTTTTGATGCGGATACCTTAGACATATACAATCATCAGATGACCGAATTGGCGCATCCTATCTTCGAAAAAAGAATGGCCTTCATGAAGGTGTTCCTGCCTATTTTCGCAAAAAGATACTACAGTATCAGTCAAGGAGCAGAAGAGGTTGACGTCCAGTATCAATCTGACTTAAGCGAAAAAAAATTATCCGATTTATTGGATCAAAACTTAGAGAAAGATAAAATACTTCAGTTCAGTTCGGTGGGTATTCATAAAGACGATCTTAATTTGCTCATTTCAGGAATGCCCATCAAAAAATTTGGCAGTCAAGGACAACAAAAAACATTCTTGATTGCCCTTAAATTAGCACAGTTTGATTTCATTAAAGAAAAATCAGGAATGAACCCCATCGTCTTGTTAGACGACATATTCGATAAATTGGACCAAGATAGAGTAACGCAAACCATACAATTGTTTGATAATGAACGTCTTGGTCAAATTTTCATTTCTGACACCCATGAGGACAGAATCAAAGCAGCCTTGAAGAGGAGCTCCTCTGACTATGAAATTTTTAACCTGAGTTAGCCTATGAATAGATTTATTGCTTTGCATTTACTATTGTTGTGCTTGGGGTGTGGAAATGAAATTATTCTTTCCGATCCCAACTTACTCAACGGTTATTGGAATATTGACTACATCTCCCACAAAAATGAAACTTTTCATCCCAAGGGGGCAGCAAAACTGTTAGATTATTATGAAATAAATGATCGGCAAGGCGTAAGAAAAAAAGTTCAGCCCAGTTTAAATAATAAATTTCTGGTCACAGAAGATTTAAATTATTTTAAGGTTATTTTTGACCATAAGAGTTGTTATCTAGATTTTCAAACGACTTGGGATCAGTGGAAGGAAAAAATCGTTTTATTGAGCGAAGATAAACTGATTCTAGAACATCAAGAAAAGAGGTATCACTATAAAAAATTTCAAATTGAATATTACCCATGAAGTCCTCTAAAAGAAAATTTGAACCACAAAGCATCAGCAAGGTTTTAGGCGAAATCGTTCAGTCTAAAGCCCTCAATACAGGGATTACCAATGCCCGTGTCAATGAAATGTGGTATGAATTGATGGGATCACATATGTCCAATTATACTGAAAAAATCATACTCAGGGGAAACACCCTTTTTGTGTCACTTAACAATGCTGCCTTACGGGAGGAACTGGGTTATGGCAAAGAAAAGATCATGAAAATGATGAATGAACAATTGGGTAAGGAAATCATAGATAAGGTGGTACTACGCTAGTAAATTTCTCTTCCGGAGAAATGAAAATCTCCCTCAATAGTGGCATTTTCATCACTATCTGAACCGTGAACTGCATTTTCTCCCATGGAAGTAGCAAATTGCTTGCGAAGGGTTCCCTCTGCTGCTTCTTCTGGATTGGTAGCACCAATCAATGTTCTAAAATCATCAACAGCATTTTCTTTTTCGAGTATGGCAGCCACAATAGGCCCCCGACTCATAAAGGAAACCAACTCACCAAAAAACGGACGGTCTTTGTGCACCTCGTAAAACATTTCCGCATCTCTTTTGGACATTTGAGTCATTTTCATAGAGACAATTCTGAATCCTGAAGCGTTAATTTTATTAAGAATGGCACCCGTATGACCTTTTTCGACAGCATCGGGCTTGATCATTGTGAAAGTTCGATTGGTAGACATAGCTAGTTTTTTGTGAGGCAAATTTATAAAAAATGTATTCGTTAGCGATTCCCCAACCCTTTAAATAAATTTTTTATCGATGAGGTAAAAACATAAGAAGCAAATTTCGGTATCTTTGAATACATGAATAAACAATTACTTGAGTCATTTAAAACAGTACTAATTGTCCCAAAAAAAATAATCATCATTCCCCACAAAAATCCGGATGGTGATGCATTGGGAAGCAGTCTCGCTCTTCAATGTTTTTTGAGCAAAACAGGACATAATGTTCAGGTCATTTCGCCCAATGAATATCCCGAGTTTTTGAATTGGATGCCTGGACAAGATAATATCATCAAATTTTCTCAAGCCCCTGAGCAATCCACTCAGTTAATAAAAGCGGCTGATATTGTCTTTACCTTAGATTACAATCAGTTGAGCAGGATCGACGCAATGCAATCCATTGTTGCCGAAAGTAAGGCACAAAAGATAATGATTGACCATCACCAAAACCCAGGCGACTATGCCTTTATCACATACTCGGATGCTACAATTGGTTCAACCTGTGAAATGGTTTTCGAACTTATTTACGCCATAGATTCCACTCAGCTGGATAAAGTCATAGCCACCTGCCTTTATACTGGAATCATGACCGACACTGGATCTTTTAGATTCCAATCAACCACTGCCAGAACCCATCAAATTGTATCCCAACTCATCGAACAGGGTGCAGAACCCCATCTCATTCATCAAAACATCTATGATACCTATTCATTCAATAGACTACAATTATTAGGAAATGCACTAAGTAATTTGAAAAAAATTGAGGGACTGCCAGTCGTTTACATTTCGCTTTCCCAAAAAGAATTGAATCAGAACAAATTCAAAAAGGGCGACACCGAAGGCTTTATTAATTATGGACTTAGTTTATTGGGTATATCCTTGGCGGTCATCATGATTGAAAATGAAACCGAAAAAATCATCAAGATGTCTTTTCGATCTAAAGGAACCTTTGATGTTAACCAATTTGCAAAAAAATATTTTGGTGGAGGTGGACACATCAATGCAGCAGGCGGGGTCTTGAGATCCTCACTAGACAAAACCATTGAACATTTTTTAAGCTCAATAGCTAAAGAAAAATCTCAATTTGATGATTAGAACTCTTTTATTATCCTCTTTCTTCATCAGTGTTTTGAGTTGTCAAAACCTCGAGCCTCGACGTCCCATCAACAAACAAAAGCAAGTTTTTCTCAAGGAATCTGCTAAAAGAAACAAAAACATCATCGCCATTGAACAATCGTTATTTCAACAGGCCATCAAACAAGACAACAAACTTAGCTTCAATCCTACACCCCAAGGGTTTTGGTACGCTTATCAGAAAAAAAATAATACAAACAGGGTTCTACCCAAAAAGGGAGATCGCGTTACTTTCAAATACCGCATTGAAGACCTTAATGGGAATTTACTCTATGATGAAAAAGAACTGGGAAATGTTACCTTTTTTATCGATCAAGAAGATTTGATCCCTGCCCTGAGAGAAGGGGTGAAATATTTACGTTCAGGCGAAATTGGTGTATTTCTCTTTCCTTCCTACCTTTGTTACGGTTATCAAGGAGATGGTGATAAAGTTGGAATCAATGAGCCCCTCCGCTTTACCATAGAACTTTTAAATCTAGAAAAAAACTAAACCACTCAAAATGAAAAAAATCAACTTACTACTAATCTTTTTTACAACACTAATTTTGGGTTGCGACCAGCAATATCCTGACTTGGACAATGGTCTGTATGCCAATGTTGAAACCAATAAAGGCGAAATCATGTTACAATTGGAGTTAGAAAAAACCCCAATTACAGTCGCCAATTTTATTTCTCTTGCTGAAGGTAATAATCCTAAAGTAGACGAAAAATTTTCAGGTAAAAAGTATTATGATGGATTAATCTTTCACCGAGTCATCCCAGATTTTATGATTCAAGGAGGTGATCCAATGGGGACAGGATCTGGTGGTCCGGGTTATGAGTTTGATGACGAATTTACAGATTTGACCCACAATGGTTCTGGAATACTTTCCATGGCCAATGCAGGGCCTGGAAGCAATGGAAGCCAATTTTTTATCACCCATAAAGAAACCCCTTGGCTCAATGGAAAACACACCGTTTTTGGTAAAGTAGTCGATGGTCAAGCTTTATTGGACAGCATCGCACAAAATGACACCATCCAAAAAATATCCATCATCAGAAAAGGAAGTGATGCAAAACGATTTGATGCACCTAAAGTTTTTTCAAACTATTTCGAGGAAAAGGTAAAAAAGGACCGTGAAAAAGTAGAAAAAGAAGCGGCCATGATGAAGCTAAGTCAGGAAAAATTCAATACCCAAAAAACAAAAGCCTCCACCACAGCATCAGGATTACAATATTTTATTAGTGAAAAAGGAGAGGGCCCTAAAGTGACCACCACCAATAAAGTAAGTGCCCATTATGCTGTATATTTTTCCGATGGCATACTACTTGAAACCAGTGATTTAGCAACCGCCGAAGCATTGGACAGAGTTGACCCCAGTCGAAAGGCCGCTGACGCTTACCAGCCCATTACTGCTAACGTGAGTCCTGATGCGGCAATGATTGAAGGGTTTAAGGAAGGTTTAAGATTACTGAATGTCGGAGATAAAGCCACTCTGTTCTTACCTTATCAACTGGCCTATGGTGAAAATGGCAATCAAGCAATCCCTCCGCGTTCAGATTTAATTTTTGAAGTTGAGATCATTGAATTGATCAAATAATACCATCCTGTGCGATGAAAAACCAATGAGCAAAAAAACAACCACAATGGTTTGGTACTCTGCTGTCCCACTGTGGTTGTTGATTCGCTTTGCTCGCACTTATCCACAAGAAACTGAACAGTACTACAGTCGGTATTTTTACCCTCTTGTTTTCAATTTACACCAATTATTACTGGATTGGATTCCCTTATCCTTGGGAGATATACTCTACATAGTCCTATCCGGCTATCTTCTCAGAACAGTAACTAAAAAATTACCCTATTGGAAAGTCAAACCCATTAACATACTACTGGATATAGGATCATTTGCAATTCTTACGGCTTGGGTATTCCACCTCAGTTGGGGATTCAATTACCACAGACTACCATTGAACGAACAATTGAATATATCTATTAAATATAGTAAGCAAGATCTAGAAAATGGGATTGATCAATTAATTAGAAAATCGAATCATTTACACCATCAACTAGTTACTTCAGATACTTTAGCGGTAACATTTCCTTTTTCAAAAGATCAAGTTCTGGAAAAAATTAAACCCTACGATCCTCTGCTCCAAAAGATTATTTTGAATGCCACCCAAGTTAAAAAATCCCTCCTCAGTCTTCCACTCTCTTATATGGGTTATGCGGGCTACTTGAATCCGTTCACATTGGAATCTCAAGTGAATGCCAAAATACCGCTGTTGAGTTTGATTACCACATCATTTCATGAGATGGCCCATCAATTGGGCTATGCCTCTGAAAAGGAAGCCAACTTCATTGCCTATCTATCTGCCATCAATTCCGATGACCCCTATTTACAATATGCTGGATACACTTTTGCCTTTCGGTATTTCTACTCCGAACTTTACAAGTTGGATTCAGAGAAGGCAGTACGTAAGTTAAAAATGCTTCACCCGGGCATCCTTAAAAATTTTAAGACCGTAAGTGACTTCTGGAAACAATACAAAAATCCCTTTGAAATTGTTTTCGATAAAGCCTATGATGGCTACCTCAAAGCCAATGGACAAACAAGCGGTATCAAAAGTTACAACGAAATGGTGGGTTTGGTCATCAACCATCATAAAAATCAAGGAGTGTTTTGATATTGTTCTATAAATTAGCCTGTAACTTTGTAAAAAAATAGATTTGAAATATATCAGTAGCACCCAAAACCCACTCATCAAAAAACTAAGCCTTTTGATGAGTAAATCCAGAGTGCGAAAAAAAGAAGGATGCTTTGTTGTAGCTGGAAAACGCGAACTGAATAGAGCTCTTGAAATGGACTATCAGATCGTTACCCTGTTTTACAGAGAAGGCCATGAGGAAGACTCTATTTATCAGGATTTGGGAGAAGCTTTTGAATTGAGCGCAAAACTTTTTGATCGTATCAGCATGCGTTCGGGTTCGGAGGAGATCATTGCCATTCTTAAGGTCAAGAGTCATACGTTAGAGGAATTGTTTATTAGCAATCAAGATCGAGTTTTGGTGGTAGAGGCTCCCGAGAAACCTGGGAATATTGGCGCGCTATTACGAACAGCAGCTGCTGCAAACTGGGAGGCTGTCATCATTGCTAACCCCAAAACGGATCTTTATCATCCCCAGATCATTCGAAACAGCATGGGAGGTGTTTTTTCCATTCCCATTGCGGCAGATGATTCAGAAAAAGTCATTTCATTTTTAGAAAAAAATAATTTTAACATTACTGCAGCAGCGCTTCACAACGAAGCCAAACACTACAAAAGGGTCAAATATCAAAGACCTTTGGCCCTGGTTTTTGGAACGGAAGACAAAGGTCTTGATCCAATATGGTTTAAGAAAGTTCAGCAAATCGTAAAAATACCTGTGAAATTTCCCATTGATTCCCTCAATCTATCTGTTTCGGCAGGGATTTTGATGTATCACTGTGGAGAACAATGATTTTGTTGTATTAAAAGTTTCAAGTACCTTTAGAATGCGGATGATTGTAAGTGAAGAAATAGAGAATAAAGAGATTGCCAAGCAGTATAAAGAACTGCTACGAATCAGTTATCAAACCTTGACCAATAAGGACAAGAAGTTGATTCGCTCAGCTTTTGATACAGCTGTTCATGCCCATAGGAATCAAAGGCGAAAATCAGGAGAACCCTATATTTTACACCCTATTAGTGTAGCTAAAATTGTAGCGCAAGAAATTGGTCTGGATGCAACCTCGATTGCCGCTGCACTTTTACACGACGTAATTGAAGATACCGAATACAATATTGAGGATTTGGAAAAACTTTTTGGAACAGGTGTAGCGAAAATCGTCGAAGGCCTGACCAAGATTTCAAAACTCAGCAAAGAAAATAACACTTCCCTTCAGGCAGAAAATTTCAGAAAATTACTCCTGACACTCAACGACGATGTCAGAGTGATCATTATCAAAATCGCTGACCGATTGCACAATATGCAAACTTTGGGCTCTATGCCCGAACACAAACAGGTCAAAATCGCTTCTGAAACCCTCTACATTTATGCTCCTTTATCTCATCGGATTGGTCTCTACAGTATCAAAACCGAACTGGAAGATTTGAGTTTCAAATACACTGAACCCAGCAATTATGAGTCTATTAAAAATAAAATTGAGGACAGTAAAATAGACCAACAGGAATACATCAAATCATTTTCTGAAATTGTTGAATTTGCTTTGGCAGAAGAGGGATTGGAATATCAAATTAAAGGAAGGGGCAAATCTATTTTTTCGATCAATCGGAAAATGATCACCCAAAACATTGCCTTTGAAAATGTTTTTGACAAATTTGCCGTTCGGATCATATACAAAGCAACACACCGAGACGAAAAGTTTTTGGCTTGGAAAATCTACTCTATCGTAACAGACCACTTTACCCCCAACCCTACTCGTCTCAGGGATTGGATCACTTCACCCAAGACAAATGGGTATGAAGCATTACACATTACCGTGATGGGACCCGACAACAAATGGGTGGAAGTACAAATTAGATCAGAACGGATGAATGAGATTGCGGAAAAGGGCTATGCTGCTCATCACAAATACAAACAAGGAACGCAAAAAGACATTGGTATTGACTCTTGGCTTGACAAACTGCAAGAAGTTTTGGAGAACAACACCGAAAATCCAGTTGATTTTGTCGAGAATTTTAAACTCAATTTATACGCCAAGGAGATTTTTGTTTTTACACCAACGGGAGATATCAAATCCCTACCCAAAGGTGCCACTGCACTGGATTTTGCCTTCAGTATTCATACCGAGGTGGGAATGAAAACCAGAGGGGCCAGAGTCAATGGTAAACTGGTTCCACTGAGTAAAACTTTAAAAAGCGGAGAACATGTAGAAGTGATTACTTCTGAAAACATCAAACCAACCGCTAATTGGTTAGATTTTGTTCAAACCTCAAGGGCCAAATCTAAAATCAAATCATCACTCAACGAGGAAAAGAAAAGAATTGCCGAAGACGGTCGAGAGAGCCTTAGGAGAAAATTAAAACAACTCAAAATTGCCCTCAATGACAAAAGCATAGCGCAAATGTTGCGGTATTTTAACCTTAACACCAGTTTGGATTTGTTTTATCGTATTGGTCTGGGAACAATTAATAACAAACAGTTAAAAGATTTTTCCAACGATTTCAATAGCACCTTTTTCAATTTCTTTAAAAAACGGATTAGGAAACAAAATCAAGAATACAAAAAAGATGAAAAAGAGCAAATTACGCAACGTTATGACACTTTAGTGTTTGGCAAGGAAAATGAAAGTTTAAAACACGCCCTAGCTTCATGCTGTAATGCCATTCCTGGTGATCCTGTTTTTGGATTCATTACCATTAACGAAGGGGTGAAAGTACACAAGAAGGACTGTCCAAACGCACTATCCCTTCAGTCTAATTTTGCCTACAGAATTATAAAAGCAAAATGGGTGGATTCGTCCTCCGATGAATTTACGGCCATTCTGAAGCTTTCAGGGATTGACAATATGGGGATTGTAAGCGAAGTAACCCAATCCATTTCCAATAATATGAGCGTCAACATCAACAAACTGAGTTTTGACAGTGAGGATGGAATATTTACGGGGTTAATCAGCGTGAGCGTAAAAAACAAAACGATACTTAATCGTTTGGTTAACAACCTTTTGAAGTTGAAAGGTGTAGATAAAGTACTAAGGGAATGATTTAAGACCTATATTTGCAATGATGGAAAAAAATAAATCCAATCAGGAGATTGTAAAAGAGGTTTTTGTAAACTTCTTGAACAAGCATGCTCACCGAAAAACACCTGAGCGTTTTGCCATACTGTATGAAATCTATGACAGTGATGAACATTTTGATATTGAATCATTGTACATCACCATGAAAAATAAAAACTATAGAGTCAGTCGAGCTACTCTCTACAATACTATGGAACTTCTTTTGGAATCTGGGTTGGTAAGAAAACACCAATTTGGTAAAAATCAAGCGCAATATGAAAAATCTTATTTTGACCGCCAACACGATCATATTATCTTCACAGACTCTGGAGAAGTAAAAGAGTTTTGTGACCCTCGAATCCAGAATATTAAAAAAACAATCGAGGAAATTTTCGATGTTGAAATCCACAACCATTCTCTTTATTTTTACGGCACAAAAAAAAAGAGTAAATCCACAATATAAATATGTCCGTAGACTTACTGTTAGGCCTCCAATGGGGCGATGAAGGTAAAGGTAAAATTGTTGATGTTTTAACCGAGTCCTATGATATCATAGCCCGTTTCCAAGGAGGACCCAATGCGGGTCACACCCTTGAATTTGAAGGTATCAAACATGTGTTACATACTATTCCCTCTGGGATATTTCATCCTAGCGCTATCAATTTAATTGGGAACGGAGTCGTGATTGACCCTGTGATTTTCGAAAAAGAATTGGAAAACCTCTTACCTTATAATATTGATTTTTCGAATAAATTATTGATCTCAAAAAAAGCACATTTAATTCTACCTACCCATCGCTTATTGGATGCTGCTTCTGAAGCTTCCAAAGGCAAAGCCAAGATCGGTTCAACCCTAAAAGGGATAGGTCCAACCTATATGGACAAAACTGGAAGAAACGGTATGCGAGTGGGAGATATTTTGAGTAAAGACTGGAAAAAACGCTACAAGGCCTTGACTCAGAAACACCTCAAAATGTTGAACTTCCACAATGTAGCGATCGAATACGATCTAGAAGAATTGGAAACCCAGTTTTTTAAATCCATAGAGACATTAAAAAAATGCCAAATTGTAGACAGTGAAAGTTACATACACAAGGCACAGGATGCTGGTAAGAAAATATTGGCAGAAGGAGCTCAGGGATCACTTTTAGATGTTGATTTTGGTACTTACCCTTTTGTAACCTCTTCTACGACAACTGCTGCAGGTGCATGTACTGGACTTGGAGTAGCTCCCAATAAAATCAAAGAGGTATTTGGAATCTTTAAGGCCTATACCACCCGGGTGGGGAGTGGTCCTTTTCCGACCGAATTATTTGACGAAGTTGGCGAGCGTATTGCCAAAATTGGTCACGAATTTGGTGCAACCACGGGGCGAGCGCGTCGCTGTGGATGGATAGATTTGGTGGCACTAAAATATGCCATCCGTGTCAATGGTGTCACACAATTGATGATGATGAAAGGAGATGTACTCTCAGGTTTGGATGCCATTAAAGTGTGTAACCTATACAAAACGGATGAAGGTTTGATTGATCACTTCCCCTTTGATATCAATCCAGAATCGGTAACACCGCAATATATAGAAGTTGCGGGTTGGAAAGAAGATCTTACACAAATCAATTCGTTTGAAGGTCTTCCCGAAAATTTTATAAATTATATTGATTTCTTGGAGCAAGAACTCAAAACATCTATCAAAATTGTTTCCGTTGGTCCCGACAGAAAACAGACCATTTTAAGGTAGATTTTATAATAGAGCTCCAACATTTGCTTACTGTGAGAAAGAACATTCAAATCGGTATTTTTCAGCTTATTTTTCTAATGACCATAGGAAATGTAATAGCACAGGAAGAACCTAAAATCATCGAGATCATTCAGGCGGGTGGTTCCACTCAGGATCAATTCAATTTTCCAGGAGCGAATATTCTAATTAAAAAGGAGGGGGTTCGTGTTCATCTACTTCACGAAGGAGCGCTAATCAAATCAGATATTTCTTATTTCTATCCCAAACAAAATTTCTTTAAAGCCAATGGAAAAATAGTATTTACACAAGGGGATTCACTGAGAATGACTTGTGATAAAATTGAATACAATGGCACCTGTAAAATGGCAAAGGCATGGGGAAATGTTGTACTGGAGCGTCCCGATATGAATCTTAAAACAGATACCTTGTATTTGGACCGCTCGAATTCTAAGGCCTTCTACAATTCCTTTGGAACCATAGTGGACGAAAAAAGAAAACTAACCAGCATTAGGGGAATCTATTTTATGGATGAAAAAAAATACCGTTTCATATCAAGGGTAAAGATTGATGACCCAGAATATGAACTAAAATCGCAACGTATGGACTATTATACCGAAACCGACAAAGCTTTCTTTTACGGAAAGACGACCATTGTGGGAGAAGAATATGATATTTATTGTGAAAAAGGGGCTTATGACACCCAATCTCAGAAAGGGAATTTCCAAGAAAATGCGGTAATCTTTTATAACAATAAAGAGATTAGGGGCGATAGTTTGTATTTCGAAAATGAAAAAAATTACGCTGCCGCAACCAACAATGTCAGCATTATCGATACCCTAAACAAATCTATTATCAACGGTCATTATGGGGAAATATTCAAGGCTAAAGACTCCGCTATTATCACGCGAAGGGCCATGGCGATCAACATCATTGATCTCGATTCACTATATATTCATGCCGATACCCTGATTGCGACAGGGCCCCAAGAAAAAAAAATATTAAGGGGATATTATGACGTTAGAATTTTTAAAACAGACCTAAGAGGAAAGTCAGATTCATTGCGTTTAGATCAAAGCACAGGCTTGATCAAATTACTCAAACTCCCCCTAAATCGGAAAGAAGAACAGATTTTTACAGCCAGTCAAAAAAATGCTAAAAATCCAGTATTATGG
The DNA here is from genome assembly GCA_018647605.1 of Flavobacteriaceae bacterium. Classification (GTDB taxonomy): domain Bacteria; phylum Bacteroidota; class Bacteroidia; order Flavobacteriales; family Flavobacteriaceae; genus UBA8316. Next base: position 31,474 of record JABGSU010000158.1, read on the forward strand.
TTTGGAAAAAGTCAAATGTCTGGAGATAAAATATTTCTCACTTCGGACATGAAAACCAAAAAATTGGACTCTCTGAAAATCTTAGGTAACAGTTGGATTATCGAAAAAGATTCTATCAGTGACACTGGTTTTAATCAAATAAAAGGGGGCATACTCGATGGCGCATTTGAAGAGGGAAAACTACGAGAAATTGAAGTCAATAAAAATACGGAAGTCATCTACTACATGTATTCGGATGAGGACAATGAATTGATAGGAATCGACAAAACAACTTGTAGCCGTTTGAAAATGGTTACGGCAAATAACCAGATAGAAGACATCACATTTTTTGTCAGCCCAGACGGAGACTTGTATCCCGATAAAGATTTACCGACTAACGAACGTAAACTGGAAGGGTTCATTTGGAGGGAAGAGGAACGCCCCAAAAGCATACTGGATCTTTTTAGCGAAGAGGACAATCAATTTCAACCTACCGAAATTCAGGAGATGAGTATACCAGAAGGATTTCTGGAAAAAGAAACTGACTAAATGCTCAAAGATTTTTTAAAATATCAAGCCAAAACAACTCCACACCCCCTCGGCTTAGAAATTGAACGTGCCAGTGGTAGTTATATTTTCGATACCAAAGGCCAATCCTATTTAGATTTTATTGCAGGGGTTTCTGCGCTTCCTTTGGGCCATTCTCATCCCAAAGTAGTTGGTGCCCTTCGATCTCAAATTGAAAAGTACATGCACGTGATGGTGTATGGAGAATTTGCCCAGGCTCCTGCAGTTGCGCTGTGTAAGAAATTGGTAGGTTTACTCCCCAAAAAACACGAGGTCGTTTATTTGACGAACTCTGGAACAGAAGCAATAGAAGGGGCTTTAAAACTAGCCAAAAGGGCCACCCAACGATCGGGACTTATAGCTGCACAACATTCGTATCACGGCAGCACTCACGGGGCACTAAGTCTTTTGGGCTACGAGCATCAAAAAAAGGCATATCGTCCCTTACTTCCTGGGGTACGTTTCCTGCATTTCAACGAAGAAAAGGATTTGGATCAAATCGATCAAACTACTGCTGCGGTTATTTTGGAAACCATTCAGGGAGGAGCAGGTTTTATATTGCCACAAAACAACTACCTCAAAAAAGTAAAAAAAAAATGTAAAGCTGTCGGAGCCTTACTCATATTGGATGAAATTCAACCTGGATTTGGGCGAACGGGAAAAATGTTTGGTTTTGAACACTATGGAGTAGTACCAGATATAGTAGTGATGGGAAAAGCATTGGGAGGGGGTTTGCCCGTAGGTGCTTTTTCGGCTTCCAAAAAGTTGATGCAAAAGCTGGAGGATGAACCCAAACTAGGACACATTACAACTTTTGGTGGAAATCCCGTTATAGCTTCTGCTGCCTTGACCACAATCAACGAAATAATTGATGGGAAATGGGTGAAAAAATCCATCAAAAAAGAGAAATTATTCAGACAACACCTTCAACACCCGATGATCAAAAGTATTCGAGGAAAAGGATTGATGTTGGCTCCCCTCTTTGATCGTCCTGAAATCCCCAACTTTCTGGTACCACGCTGTATCGAAAAAGGATTATTATTATTTTGGTTGTTATGGGAGAAAAATGCCGTTAGAATTTCTCCCCCCCTGAATATCAGTGAAGAAGACATTGTATTGGGTTGTCAGATTATAAAGGACACCCTAGACGAATTATAATTGATGTTAATATTTTTGTTGAAAACAATAAACACCCCCATCTGCTCAATCTTTATTTCTTCTATAACTTTATTTAAAGAATCAAAGCCTTATGTTCGATAATTTATCGGAAGACACTAACCCTTCTCTAACCAAATTTGAGCAGATGCTCAAAACTAACCAGGTATTATTTTTTGATGCGATAGAATTTGAAAATATTATTCACCATTACATTGATTTTGCTCAATTTTCATTAGCTAATAAAGCCCTTGAAATGGGAATGGAACAGCATCCCAAAAATATAGAATTGATGCTGCTCAAAAGTGAGATACTTCTTTTCGACGGAGAGCACAATGAAGCCGAAAATTTGCTTGCAGAGATTGAAAAATTATCTCCAGAACACGAGGAAATTTTTTTACAAAGGGCCAATATATATTCCAAGAAAAAAGACCATCCGAAAGCCATTCATCTTCTAGAACGCGCTTTGGAAGTCACCGAAGAGCCCATAGAGATATGGAACCTGATGGGAATGGAATACCTTTTCTTGGAGGACTATCTCAAAGCCAAAGAATACTTTAACATATGTGTTAAAGAGAATGCTATGGACTATCAGTCGCTCTACAATCTCTTGTATTGCCACGAGCAATTGGAAGAAAATGTTGAAGCGATCAATATGCTCAATGATCTTTTAGAGGTCAATCCATATAGTGAAGTGGCATGGCACCAATTGGGGAAATTATATGCCAAGATCAATAAGCTAGAGGAGGCACTTTCTGCCTTTGAATTTGCTATCATCAGTGACGAATGTTTTACAGGAGCTTATATCGAAAAAGGAAAGTTGCTTGAAAAAATGGGACGCATCAATCAGGCAATTGACAATTATGAATTCTCCCTCAATTTTAATGACCCCAATGCTTTCGTCAACCACAGAATCGGACTATGTCACCTAAAGTTGGGCAACGATAAGTTGGCACTACAATATTTTAAAGAATCTATTAAGCTGGAACCCAATCACGAAAAGAGTTGGTTGGCCTTGGTAGATTATTTCATCGGAACAAAAGAACTTGTCAAAGCGCAGTATTATCTAAGAAAGTCATTGCAGTCCAATGCCGATAGTCTTGATTTATGGAAAAAAAGCGCTCAAGTTCATTTTCAGATAGGTTTTTATGAAGAAACGGCAGTGGGATGCAAAACAGCTATTGATTTGGGTGACGAAGACCCCAACAGCTGGACTTTGTGGATGGATTCACTCATGCTAATCAATGATTGGGAAAAAGCAGTGGAAATTGGACAACAAGCCCTTCAGTTTCATCAAAAAAATCCCTCCATATTGTATCGACTTGCCGGATGCAAACTCAGGTTGGGTAAAAAAAGTGAAGCCCAAATCATTTTCGATCGAATTAAAGATGAGATTAAAATTCCATTAAACATCAATCAGCTGTTTCCTGAGTTGATCAAAATTTAAGCTAGAGAGTAAACGCCATAAGTTCGTTTTTCGCTCTATATTGCAAAAAATTTTAATCCTTG
>JABGSU010000159.1 GCA_018647605.1 Flavobacteriaceae bacterium
AGGCATTGTTGTCATAGCGGTCCTGTTCCTGAAAACGAACATTGATCTCGTAATCTTCGCCGTCTTTTTTATAAATTCCTGCTTTGGCACCAAAGAGAGAGTTCCTAAGTTGAGAACCAATCATACCTGCCGATACGCCCAACTCTCCTGCCTTTTTTCGATCAATGATTAGCTGAGTACCAGGTTTATTTTTATTAACATCTATTTTCAATTCCTCTACCCCAGGGATGTTTTCTGTATTGAGGAAGTCCTTCATTACCTGGGCCGTTTGAATGAGTTTTTCGTAATCCCTACCTGTGATTTCAATATTAACAGGATAACCTACAGGAGGCCCATTGGCATCTTTTTCGACAGAAATAAATACACCAGGGTAGCGACCACTGAGAAATTGTTGAATTTCACTGCGGAGGCTTTCGCTCGACAATCCATTCCTGAATTTAAATTCTCGCATGGTGAGCGAAATCTTGGCTTTGTGCGGCATTTCGTTGGTCACACCACCATCGATCTCAGGATTACCTGCTCCTGCCCCTACTTGCGCTACAGCATCTTCTACCAAATAGTTGTAATCACCATTGCGGTATTTTTCTTGATTGATCACAGAAAAGATATCGGCCTCAATTTTTCGGGTAATGGCATTGGTTTTATCAATATCAGTCCCTTCTGGGTATTCGATATAGGTCAGGATTTGAAGGGGTTGGTTTTCGGGAAAAAATTCTACTTTGGGGGGGAAGATACCCATCAAAACAAAGGAAGAAAATAGTAATACAAAGGTACCGATCAGAAAAACAATGGGACGGTAACCCTTTAGTGCTGTAGACAAAAATACTCGGTAGCCTTTTTCAATACGAGGTAAAAACTGATTTTGAAAAACAGAAGACAGTTTTTTTAGGAAATATTTATAAGCCCAAAAAAGTAGTGTGATGGCAATCATCAGTGTCCCTAAGCCTCTGAAAACGCCTTGGTTGAATACCAAAATTAGACCCAGTCCTCCCAAGATGAGGGTCAACCTCAAAAGTCCTTTAAGGGAGATTTCCCTTTCCCTGATCTCCATAAATCGAGAAACAAGCATAGAGTTGAAAAATAGGGCGACAATCAACGAAGACCCCAACACTACGGACAGGGTAATGGGAAAGTAAATCATAAATTCACCCATTAGTCCAGGCCAAGCACCAAGCGGGACAAAAGCAGCAATAGTCGTAGCAGTGGAAACAATAATGGGCAGGGCAATTTCGCCGATTCCAACCTTGGCAGCCTGAATGCGACTCATCCCTTCTTTTTCCATCAAGCGATAAACGTTTTCAACGACCACAATTCCATTGTCCACCAACATTCCTAGTCCCATTACCAAACCAAAGAGAACCATGGTATTCATGGTGTAACCCAGCAAGGAGAGTATCATAAAGGACATAAACATGGACATTGGGATGGCAAAACCAACAAAAAGTGAGTTTCTAAAACCTAAAAAGAACATGAGAACCGTAACCACCAAGAGTACCCCAAAGATGATGTTGTTAACCAAATCACTGACTTGATTTAGGGTAATGGCCGACTGGTCGTTGGAGATGGTCAATTGGATGTTTTTGGGAAAGAGATTTTTCCCGATATCATCAACTAACGTCTGTATTTTTTGAGAAGCTTGAATAAGATTTTTCCCTCCTCTTTTTTTAACGTCTAGTAAGACAACTTTTTTACCAAAAGAACGGGCATAGGAGGAAATGTCTTTTTCTTTAAAACTGACTGTGGCGATGTCTCCCAAATAGGTAGCTCCCTTTTCACTTTTGATGACAAAGTTTTTCAACTCTTCCGGATTGGAAATTTCTCCGATAATCCTCAAACTCCTTCTTTGCCCTCCAGCAATGATATTGCCGGCTGAGATGGTGGTGTTTTCTCCACCAATGGAATTAAGAATATCGTTAAAACTGATTTTGGCTGCAGTCATTTTATAAATATCCAGTGCTATCTCCACTTCAAAGGCTTGTATCCCTCTTATATCAACGGATTTGATTTCAGGCAGTTGTTCAATTTTCTCTTCTAGGTATCCCGCAAAATCTTTCATTTGTTCGATGGGATAGTCTCCTATCATACTGATGCTCAAAATGGGCATCAATTCTGAAAAATCCATTTCAAATACCGAGGGTTCTACTTTGGCATTGTTAAAAGTGGGCCAGTCGGCTCCAGAGACCACACCATCCACCAAGTCTTTGGTCTTTTGTTTTGCCAGATCTAGTGCGATGTCTTCGTCGAATTCCAATTGAATAACGGCAAAATCTTCTTCTGAAGTAGAGGTAATATCAACTAAGTTGGATACGCCTTTGAGAGCGTCCTCAAGCGGATCAACAATCAGGCGTTCGATGTCTTCGGCGGTATTTCCAGGAAATACTGCAGAGACAAACATACGAGTGTCATTGATTTCGGGGAAACTTTCGCGAGGCATAACGTTGTAGGAACGGATGCCCAAAAAGAAAAAGATCGCCATAATAACATAGATCACCGTTTTGTGGTCTATAGCCCAGCTCGATAAAGCAAATTCTTTGTGTGTTTTTTTCATCTTGAATATCGCCTGTTATTGAATGTTTTTGACTCTTTGATTGTTTTCAACAATAATGGCTCCCTCGTCCACAATAAGGTCGCCTGCTTGAATACCGTCCAAAACTTCTATTTTATCGAGACCCTTTTTTCCTAATTGAATAAAGACTCGTTCAGTGAGATAAACTTGTTTTTTCCCATCAGATTTTAACTTAAAAATATACTTTTTACCACTGGCGTCTTCCCTAATCACACGAAGGGGGACCATAAGCGCTTCGGGATTGGTATAGTCATTGATTTTCAGTTTACAGGTCAAGTTGGGGATGATCATCTCATCACGATTAGGAAGGGAGGTTTCGACCCTAAAACTTCGATTGTTGGGATTGATAAAGTTTCCTGTTTGACGAATACTGGTTGAATATTCCCTATTTAACATAGGAATATTTACCGTAGCTGCTGTTCCAACCTTAATTTGACTTAGGTAGCGTTCTGGAACATTGGCCTCGGTATACATTTCTTTAAGATTGACAATCCTCATAACAGGGGTTTTACCAGGAATTAAATTTGCTCCTGTATTGGCAACGATCTCATCGATGGTTCCTGAGAAAGGAGCTAAAATTTGAGTACGTTGTAATTGTTTTTTCAATTGCTCAATACTTTTTAACTGAGCTTCATAATTGGCTTTGGCCTGGAGTAATTGCATTTCAGAACCAATGTTTTGTTTCCAAAGCCTTTGGATACGGTCATAAGTAGTTTTTGTCAACTCGACTTGTATTTGTAATTGTTCCAGTTGGTTTTTCAGTCCAGCATCATCAATTTGAGCAAGTAGACTCCGTTTTTGGACTCTTTGACCTTCCTTCACATAAATCTTTTTCAGGGAACCAGTGAACTCGGGGTAAAGCAATACATTCTGACGGGTTTTGATGTTGGCTTGTATCTCCACAAAATGGTCAAACTTTTCGGGTTTAATCTCAATCATAGAAATCAAAACCAGTTTTTCGGAGGGGTCAAAATCCGAAATAGCGGCATTGATTTGGCTCAATTCCACTTTCAAGGAATTGAGTATTTTTATTTTTTTTTCTTTCTGCGTCTTTAGTCCCTTGAGATCTTTTGCCGCGATAAGGTCTTCCGTTGAGGCAAGCTGATCTTCAGAACAGGCAACTACAAAAGCAGTCAAGCATAGGGTGTAGATGAGTTTTTTCATGGTTTAGTTGGTATTAGATTGATTGAGTAGGCTTTCCAGTGCTATTTTATTGGTAATTACTTTTTGAATGGCGGCAACAAAATTACTCTGGGCAGTATAAAGTTGCATTTGCGCCATCCGCAATTCAAAACTTTGAACCATACCTTCATAAAACCTAGTTTGATTTTTTTGTTCTATGCTTTCGGCCAGTCTTAGGTTTTCTTTTTCAGTATAGTAATTGTCAACTGCCAATTGGTATTTGTTTCGGGCAGCATTAACTTCAATTCTGATTTTGGTTTGTGTTTCTTCCAATTGGGTTTTCGCTTGATCCAAGCTGATTTTCGCTTTTTGGGTACTGGCATTTCTCCCCAGGGAACTGAAAATGGGAATTTTTACATTTAATCCCAACAGGGAAGAGCCATACCATTTTTGATTTCCATCGGTAAAAGTGAATTCATTGCTATTTCCAGTATATGTTCGGTTCATAAAAGCATTGACCTTGGGCAGGGCCTTAGATTTTTCCAATTTCAGAAGTAAGGTCTCTGCTTTTACATTACTATCAGCAATTCTAATGTCTATATTATTATCAATATTGTCAGTAGCGGGAAGGGATTGAAAATAAAGACCTTCATTGAATATATCGTCCAACTCATCAGTCAATTCCAGCGGAACCGCGATTGGATACCCAATAACGAACTTCAGCATATTTTCTTGAATCTTCAGTAGGTTTTTGCCATACTTCAATCTATTGTTGGTTTGTGCCAGTGTCAGTTGAATTTGTTCTACACTCTCTTCTTCTTCAAAACCATTTCGAAAGAGTTGGTGGATTTCTTGAAAGTTGTCTTCCAGGGAAGCTTTATTTTTTTCCAAAAAGAGGATATTGTATTTTGCTAGTAGGACATCAGAGTAAAGCGTTGTTATGAGTTTTTTCGTCTCTATATGAGTTTTCTCGAAAAGGTTTTCAGAAATAGAGAGATACACTCTGGATGCCTCTAGTCCCACCAAATAGGAACCGTCAAAAATGAGTTGCTCCACTTTTAATGATCCGATCATATTTTGCTCTGTTCCGAAGGTAAGTTCTGAGAACTCTCCGGGGTTTCCGCCAAAAAACTCTGCGGGAACCAGAGAGATGGGCATTTCCAGAAAGTTTTGATAATTGACTTCCGAGCTGATTTGTGGAAGCCCCGTGGCGATGACTTTCCACCTTTCTTTTTTGGCTTTTTGGATGTCTCGATCGGCATTGATGATCGAACGGTTGTTGGTCAAGCCATAAGTAATGGCCTCCTCGAGCGTCAGTGATTCGGGCAGCTCTTGTGCCTGACCTACCCATACGATGAGGGTTAAAAATAGGAATAGTTTAATTTTCATGGGGTTTAGTCGTTTTGTGGTATTGTTCTAAAAATTTTAAACCTTGGGGAGTAACGATTGCCCTGAGGTGATAATCAATGTATTTTCCGATGATGAGATCCATGTCGTAATCTTCGGGAGGAAATAACTCTATGTCTCTGAGCCCCCTAAAGCCGTTAAAGTATATACGCATGATGAACTCAGTATCAATACTTTTTCTAAAAAACCCTGACTCCACCCCTTTTTTAAGGCTCATTTTAAAAGTGTCTCCAAAAGCAGAAAGCTCTTTTCTCCTTATTTCATTGTATATAGTGGGGTAATATTTTTGTAATTGATATTGAGGTGATTTGTCTTTATTTCCCAAAACCTCTACCGCTATCTTTTTGATTTCATAAAGAGCTTCAATGGGATTCTGCATTGAAATTTGTACGGCGATGATTTTTTCTTTAACGTCTTCAAAAACTTCAAATACAGCTGACCTTATCAATGAAGTTTTATCATTAAAATAGAGATAGATCGTCTTTTTGGAGATTCCCATATGTTCCGCAATATCATCCATTGTTACTGCTTTATAGCCGTATTGAAGGAACAAATAAGAAGCCGCTTTAATGATCTCATTTCCCATGGAAATTTTTGGCAAACTTATTCAGAAAACTTTAAAAACCAAAAAAGTTTCCAAAGTTTATATCTTTTTTTTACTAGTTTATTGCTGGACAATGTATTTTTAACAAAATTCAACTGTATGAACCTTTTCAAGGCCTATCATGAAGTATTTCAGCCTGCTCTCGGAGATTTTAATCGAGATCAATCTCCCAATAATCTTTATCAACCCATGCAATATCTCCTAGATTTGGGGGGCAAAAGAATCCGTCCTTTTTTGACCTTGATGGCTGGAGAGGGTTTTGGTGTGTCGGTTAAAGATGCCCTGGGTGCTGCGATGGCGGTGGAGGTGTTTCACAATTTTACGTTGATGCACGACGATATCATGGACAGTGCGATTTTGCGAAGGGGAAAGACTACAGTACATGAAAAATGGGATGTGAACACAGCTATTTTGTCTGGTGATGCCATGCTGATCAAAGCTTATCAATGTCTTGATAATTACCCCTCGGATATTTTTCAAAAACTGACCCAACTGTTGAGTAAAACCGCCATTGAAGTCTGTGAAGGACAACAATACGATTTGGATTTTGAAACCAGTTCCAGTGTCTCTCAAGAGGATTACATTGAGATGATCCGATTGAAAACTGCTGTACTGGTCGGCTGTGCCCTTAAAATGGGAGCCATTATTGGTAAAGCAAGCCCCCATGACCAGGAGGCCATTTATGATTTTGGTATTCAACTGGGATTGGCCTTCCAATTACAAGATGACTATCTCGATACTTTTGGAGATGAAAAAACTTTTGGAAAAAAAATAGGAGGGGATATTTTAGAGAATAAAAAAACCATTCTTTATCATTTGGCCCTCAAAGGGGGGGAGGAAACCCATATTAATGCATTACAGACTCTTCTGGGAGGAGACCACCCTATAGATGGAGTGGAAAAAATCAATAAGGTCAAATCCTTATTCGAAGTCACAGCAGCTATATCTGCTACCCAAGATTTGATTGCGTATCACGCTGACTTGGCAGACCAAGCATTGGAAAAACTAAGCATGGGAGAGGATCAAAAAAATCGTTTCAGGGAACTCAAAGGTTGGTTGATGCAGCGTACTTATTAAAATAAACGCTTCCAAAGGGCTTTGACAAATTGCCTCACATTAAAAGAACGCATGATCTGAAATTCTTGTACAATGGAACTTTTTTCGTCTAAAAATTGAAAAATCGTCTCAGGAGAATTTTTTTGAAACATCCGTTTGAATAAATCTGCCCCATGCGCGTTGTCTTTGGCTAATACGTCTATAAATAGTAAATCGTAGAACCAAAAACGACCCCTTTTGCCGAAGTGTGACAAGGGCTTATTTTTCTTGAGAAAATCAACCAATTCCTTGCTCTTCTCATTAATCCGTTGAAAGGTGTAGCCTGTGCTGGGTTTTGTCCAACCCCCTGCCGTTCCAATGTGCAAAAGGGAAGAATTGTTTATTAGATCAAAGCGGTAACAGGTCATGGGTATTTTACCTTCCTCTTCCTCGATAACTTCATATCCCCCAGTGGGAAGTGTTTTTAGGAAATCATTAATGGCGGTCACATATTCTTTCCTTTCCAATAGTTGCGCCGAAAAAAGGGTGTATTCCAACAAGGCTTTGTTGGGACTTAAAGGCAAAACATACATGAAGCGGGTATTCCCTTTTTGGGGAACATTAAAATTCATGAACTCAATTTTGTCTGGATCAAAACAAGGATTTTGGGTTTCGACAACCTGACCCACAAAATGCTGGAGTAATACGGGATATCTTTTTTGTTGGTATAGTTTTTTAGGGTCGAAAATGCTTGAAAAAATCAAGTCTCCATGATAGGTTTTAACTTCAGTGGCTACAGAGTTTTCTGCTATTCTGGTAACCTTTTCTCGGATTTGGGTAAGTTGATCGAATTCCGTCAATTTTTTTTTCATTGACTGATAAAAATCAAGACTTCGGATCATCTTGTACTGGAAGGGCTGAAGGGAAAAATCCATTTCAAAACCATCGGCATTGAAATAGGCATTGTTCCAAGTCTTATGAACCATCTTTTCCAAATCTCCTTTACCCGATTCCCAGAAGCACCAGGTTCTATCGTTGATGTTCTTGTCATCCTTTTCAATTAACAAGATAGAATGCTTTTCAAAGTAAGGATCTTTGCACATTCTGTAGGCCAAAAGTAGTCCCGAAGCACCTCCTCCACAAATAATATAGTCGTAATGATTTTTACTCATTGTACCTCAAAATTAGTCAATCCCAACAACTGTCAGTTGAATTAGTCACTTTTATATATATTTGTCGGTGATTTAAACCCTACTATTATGGACGCTATTGTTGCGTTTTTTTCCAGTATTAGCCCCGTAACAGGTGCATTTTATGCTACTGTTTTCACTTGGTTGTTGACCGCATTTGGAGCCTCTTTTGTTTTTTTATTCAAAACCATGCATCGTGGATTTTTTGATGGGATGTTGGGCTTTACAGGCGGGGTCATGGTGGCAGCTAGTTTTTGGAGTCTATTGGCACCGGGTATTGAGATGTCACCAGGAGAAGGTTTTGTAAAAGTCATACCCGCTGCGGTAGGCTTTGGCTTGGGAGCCCTTTTTATTTTTGGTTTGGACAAAATATTACCCCACATACATATTAACTTTAAGGATTCAGAAGGAATCAAAACCCCATGGCACAAAACGACATTATTGGTTTTGGCCATTACGATGCACAATATCCCAGAAGGTTTGGCGGTAGGGGTTCTTTTTGGAGGTGTTGCGGCAGGAATTCCTGAGGCCTCTATTGGAGGAGCGGTTGCACTTGCCATTGGAATTGGAATTCAAAACTTCCCTGAGGGAATCGCCGTTTCGATGCCCTTGAGAAGACAGGGTGTAAGTAAGTTCAAAAGTTTTTGGTTCGGTCAACTTTCGGCCATAGTGGAGCCAGTAGCGGCAGTACTGGGTGCGGTGGCGGTAACCTTTTTCACCCCAATTTTACCCTATGCATTAGCATTTGCAGCAGGTGCTATGATATTTGTTGTAGTTGAAGAGGTAATACCCGAAACCCAACAGGACCAGTACACAGATGTGGCCACTTTGGGTTTCATTGGTGGGTTTATAGTAATGATGACTTTGGATGTGGCCCTAGGATGATGTGTTTTTATTGAAATTTTTCCAGCCTTGTGCTTCCAATGGAATGGATTGCCCCAAACCCGTAATCATATTACAAACTTCTTTTTGATCGGTAAAATGACCAATGGTTGTCAGTAATGGATGCCCCTTTATTTTTTCGTAATCCTTTGTTTTGATGGCCATCAATAATTCATAATCTTCCCCTCCATTCATCAAAGCAGTACTGCTATTCATTTTGAATTCTTCAGCCGTACTCGAAGTTTGAGGGTCGGCAGGTAGTTTGTCTTCATAAATATCACAGCCAACGGCTGAAGCTTTACAAAGATGAAAAATTTCTGAAGACAAACCATCACTGATGTCAATCATCGCATTGGGTATGATGTCTACCTCTTCCAAAAGTTCAATAATGTCTTTTCTGGCTTCGGGCTTTAATTGTCTTTCAACACAATAGGAATAGAGCGCCAAATCAGGTTGGTTGTTTGGATTTACTTTAAAAACGGCCTTTTCGCGTTCCAATACTTGCAAGCCCATATACGCACCGCCCAAATCACCGCTGACCACCAAAAGATCATTCGGTTTGGCACCCGATCGGTAAGTGATTTTTTCTTTTTGGGCTTGCCCCATGGCTGTGATTGATATCATCAGCCCGGTTGTGCTGCTAGAAGTATCTCCTCCTACCAAATCTACCTTATAATTTTTGCAGGCCAAATGAATGCCGGCATACAACTCTTCCAAGGCTTCTAAAGGAAAACGATTTGAGACGGCAATAGAAACCGTTATTTGAGTAGGGTGAGCGTTCATGGCATAGACATCAGAAAGGTTAACCATGAC
>JABGSU010000012.1 GCA_018647605.1 Flavobacteriaceae bacterium
ACACAATTCATTTGTGCTCTAAAGTGAGGCATGTAGGCAGAATGCAATACGTCCTGAGAGCGCATTTTAAAAATAACTTCTCTACCTGTAGGCAAGTGCAATTCTTGCACCACTACATCGTCAAAACCATTGGGGTCGGTAGCATCAATTCCAACGAGATTTTTTCCATCAAAATCTTGTAAAAAACGAACATTGGCATCACCCAAAACGCCATCTTCTCCAGCATAACGGGCTTTCCAATTGAACTGCTGAGCATATAGCTCTACCACCAAAGCATCTTCATTTTCTTCAACCGTCATGATATCTGTCCAAGTGTACAATCCGTATAGGATCAACCCTGCCAATGCAATTACAGGGATGATGGTCCAGATGGCTTCCAATCGGTCATTGTCTGCATAAAACAAAGCTTTTTTACCCTTTTCACCTCTGTATTTATAGGCAAAATAATGCAAAAGGGCTTGAGTAATCGTCTGTGTAAAAAAGATGATAGCAAACGAAATCCACATCAGATTGTCATACTCAATGCCGTGTTCTGATGATGCATCGGGCAAGAGTACATCTCCCCATTTCCAGAAGGAAAACAAGGTGATAGCATAAATGAATATCAAAAAGGCAAACATCATCTGTCCGTTCCAACGGTTGTCATCGTCATCTGCTACCTGAGTGTTCTCTTTTTTAGGTTGAGACAATTCAAATATCTTGGTGATTTGCCAGATGGCAATTGCGATCAACGCTAAAACCGTAAGTGTCAATAAAATCGTCATTTATCTTACCATTAATTGATTAATAGTGAAAGCGTTCACTCTCTCCCATGAATGGATCTCCAACTGCATGAAGTGGTGCTTTCGAAATTTCTTTAAATACAACAAACAAGAACAGTCCAAAGAAGAATGAAAATCCTCCCAATTCGGCAACACCAATGAACCACTGGTCTCCTACGGCCGAAGGCATGATCATGTTGAATACGTCTATATAATGCCCCAGTAGGATCACAATACCCGCCATAACAATAAAGTAATTGAGACGTTTGTAATCACTGTTCATCAAAATCAATAGTGGGAATATAAAATTCATGACCAACATACCGAAAAAAGGTAGGTTGTAGTCCTCAATTCGAGTGATGAAATAAGTCACCTCTTCAGGAATGTTGGAGTACCAAATGAGCATGAATTGTGAAAACCACAAATAGGTCCAGAAAATACTGACGCCAAACATAAATTTTCCTAAATCGTGGATGTGGCTGTCATTAACTTTTTCAAGATAGCCTTTCGACTTGAGGTAAATCGTGATCAAGGCAATAGTGGTTATACCTGATACAAACATACTGGCAAAAACATACCAGCCGAAGAGTGTACTGAACCAATGGGGATCAATAGACATCACCCAATCCCATGACATCATGGATTCTGTTACAATAAAGAATACCAAAAATGCCGCTGAAATTCTAAAGTTCTTTTTGTGATTGGAGATGTCCTTGGCTTGGTCTTGCGCCAAAGAGAATTTTCTCGAGAAATAACGATAGGTCGTCCATCCACCAATATAAATCAACGCGCGGGTTAAAAACCCTGGAACGTTGAGAAAGCCTACTTTTCCTTGAATCAATTTATCATGGGCCACCACTTCAGGATCCATCCAAATAAAAAGATGATTGAAATGCATTCCTGACAGTAGGAGGATTACAAAAACAACGAGTGCACCAGGCAACAAATAAGCGGTAATGCCTTCCATTACTCTAAAAAGAGTAGGAGACCAACCTGCCTGTGCGGCTCGGTTAACAGCATAAAAGGCTAGTGAACCTAGGGCAATCATCATAAAGAAGAAGGCCGCTACATAAAGAGCTGCCCATGGTCTATTTTGTAGTTGGTGTAACAAATGTTCACCGTGGTGATCTTCACCATGCTCCTCTCCATGTGTAGAAGCAGCTTGATGTTCTCCTTCTGCGTGGGAATCAACCTTATGATCGGCTCCATGACTATCAGCAGTTCCGTGTCCTTCACCGTGATGCGGATCGGCTACCATAGCGGTTGCTTCCTCAACAGTATCGGGAGCAGTTAAAAATCCATAGGTCAAACCTAGAAATCCAACAACCATCAAAATGATGGAAAAGTTTCTTAATTTATTTGTAAAAGTATACATACCGCTGTTCAATAAATTATTTGTCAATTAGGTTTTCTCTCAACTCCGTAACATGTTGTGCAATTTGCCACCTTTCGGTTGCATTAACTTGTCCAGCATGGGATCCCATTGCGTTTCTACCATACATTAATACGTGATAGATACTTCCGGGTGTAATGTCGCGATCTGCATAATTGGGTACGCCCAAGTATTTTTCACGGGTCATCAATATGCCTTGTCCATCTCCTTTTTTTCCATGACAGACGGCACAATAGATAGCGTATAATTCTTTGCCCTGATTGAGGTTATCTTCAGTGATTTCAATAGGAGATTTAAGATCTGCTTTGGCCGATTCATATCCTTCGTTACTATCGGGATAGTCGTAAGGAACCCACCCTCTGTTAATCGAACCCTCTACAGGGAGCTGGGCTTCAATACCGTTAGCAAAAGCATCGGAATCTGCATAAGTTTCATATCCCACTGGTTCATACATATTAGGGAAATATTGATAATTGGGTTTAGATGGGTTGAAACAAGATTGTAAGCTCAACAGCAGTGCCATAAGCACCCAAAAAGAAGTTGTTCTATTCATCATCGCCCTTTTTTTCAATGGTTGTAATATCAATGGCTCCCGTCTCTTTTAACAAGGATTTGATTTCTTTTTCGTTGTTGTGCAACTCAATTTCGATCAAAAATTTATCGTCAGTGGTCAGGGGGTTTGGATTTTCTGCTTCTTTAAATGGCCATAGCTTACTTCTTAGGTAAAAGGTAATGACCATTAAGTGAGCGGCAAAAAATACCGTCATTTCAAACATGATGGGAACGAAAGCAGGCATGTTTTCCAAATAGGAAAAACTTGGCTTCCCTCCGATATTTTGTGGCCAATCTTCGATCATGATATAATTCATCATCATTACAGCCACGGCAAAACCTATACATCCGTATATAAAGGCCATGATCGAAATACGGGTTTCGGCCAATCCAAGGGCTTTGTCTAAACCATGGACTGGAAAAGGAGTGTAAACCTCTTCAATATGGTGCTTTTTCTCGCGGATCGATTTTACTGCAGACAACAGTACATCGTCGTCGTCGTATAAAGCGTGTATTACTTGATTACTGCTCATTCGCCGTCTCTTAATTTTTTGTAGTTCTCTCCAGAGGATTTTAAAATGGTTTTTACTTCTGCCTGAGCAATCACAGGGAATGTTCTGGAATAAAGCAAAAACAGTACAAAGAAAAATCCTATGGTACCTATAAATATTCCTATGTCCACAAAGGTGGGGGAAAACATGGTCCAAGAGGAAGGTAGATAATCCCTGTGCAATGAAGTCACAATGATTACAAATCGTTCAAACCACATACCAATGTTCACCACTATTGAAATTATAAAGGAAAATACGATACTGGTTCTCAATTTTTTAAACCACATGAATTGTGGGGAGAAAACATTACAGGTCATCATGGACCAATAGGCCCACCAGTAGGGTCCTGTTGCTCTGTTAAGGAAGGCATACTGTTCGTATTCTACTCCTGAATACCAAGCGATAAACAACTCGGTAATATAGGCAACACCCACAATAGAGCCAGTGATCATGATAACGATATTCATCAACTCAATGTGTTGCACAGTGATATAGTCTTCCAAATGGGAAACCTTACGCATGATAATCAATAAGGTATTTACCATAGCAAAGCCTGAAAATATAGCTCCAGCCACAAAATAGGGAGGGAAAATAGTGGTGTGCCAACCTGGAATAACTGAGGTGGCAAAGTCAAAAGATACAATGGTATGAACGGAGAGTACCAATGGTGTAGCCAATCCTGCCAAAACCAATGAAACTTCTTCAAATCGTTGCCAATCTTTGGCCCTACCCGACCAACCAAAGCTCAAAAGACTGTATATTTTCTTTTGGAATGGCTTAATGGCTCGATCACGAATCATGGCAAAGTCAGGCAATAATCCCGTCCACCAAAAAACCAATGAAACCGATAAATAGGTAGAAATGGCAAATACGTCCCACAAAAGCGGGGAGTTAAAATTCACCCAGAGGGAGCCGAACGTATTGGGAATGGGCAAAACCCAGTATGCCAACCATGGTCGTCCCATGTGTATGATGGGAAATAATCCCGCTTGGATTACAGAGAATATGGTCATGGCTTCCGCAGATCGGTTGATGGCCATTCTCCATTTTTGTCTGAATAATAGAAGTACTGCAGAAATCAAAGTCCCTGCATGACCAATTCCTACCCACCATACAAAGTTGGTGATGTCCCAAGCCCAACCTACTGTTTTATTCAAGCCCCACGTTCCTATTCCTGTACCTATGGTATAGGCAATACAGCCCAATCCCCATAGGAAGGCAGTTAGGGCAATACCGAAAACAATCCACCATTGGCGATTGGCTTTTCCCTCTACGGGGGCCGCCACGTCAACTGTGACATCGTGATACGTCTTGTCGCCAGTTACTAAGGGTTTTCTTATAGGTGCTTCGTAATGAGATGCCATACGATTGGTTTTTCTATTTCTAAGATTCGTCAGTGTTTCTTACCATGGTTTGATACATGACATTGGGTTTTGTCCCTACGCTTTCCAGTAAATGATACATTCTATCTTCTTCTTTCAACGCAGCCACTTGGCTATCTTTATCGTTGATGTCTCCAAAAACAATCGCTCCGTTGCTGCAAGCATTGGAACATGCTGTCTGAAATTCTCCATCTTCAATAGGTCTTCCTTCCAACTTGGCATCCAATATGGTTTTTTGAGTCATCTGGATACACATGGAACATTTTTCCATTACCCCTCTTGATCGAACCACCACATCGGGATTCAGTACCATACGGCCCAAATCGTTATTCATGTGATAATCAAACTCATCATTTTTATTGTATAGGAACCAATTGAACCTTCTCACTTTATAAGGGCAGTTATTGGCACAATAACGCGTTCCAACACATCGGTTATAGGCCATATGATTTTGACCTTGTCGACCATGGGAAGAGGCCGCCACTGGGCAAACCGTTTCACAAGGAGCATGGTTACAGTGCTGACACATTACGGGTTGGAAAGCAACCTGTGGGTTTTCAGATGCATTTTCCATCTCACCAAAAGTGGTCAATGAATCTCCTAAACCTGAAATATCTTCTTTGGTTTGATCGTCATCTCCAAAAGTTTCTCCAGAAGAATAATAACGATCAATTCTCAACCAGTGCATATCTCTTGACTTTCTGATTTCTTGTTTTCCTACAACAGGAACATTGTTTTCAGAATGACAGGCAATCACACAAGCACCACAACCGGTACAGGCGTTTAGGTCGATAGACATATTAAAATGATGACCCACGGAACGGTCAAAAGCTTGCCACATGTCAACCTCTGGGGAAGTGACTTCGTATTCCATATGGTTTTTAGAAACTTTTGGAATAGCGTTCCAGTATTTTTTATCCTTAGTGTTAAAAACCTCCAAGGTCGTCTCTTTGACGATGTCTCCCCTTCCCATTAGGGTGTTGTGCAATTGCACACAGGCAAACTCGTGAAAACCATCTGCAAGTGATATTCTTACTTCTTGGACAGCATCAAAATTATTGTATAAAGGGTAGGCATCAACACCCACTTGCATTTCATCTTGCAAACCTCTTTTTTCACCATATCCAAAGGCCAGACCTACTGTCCCTTTGGCTTGACCTGGTTGAATGATTACAGGAGCAACGAGGCTTTTGCTTCCTACGGTTACATTGGCATAACTTCCATTGAGAGCTCCATCGGCGACATTAACATTCTTGAGGCCAATGTTTTTAGCATCAGCAGCAGAAACGGTCAGGTAATTGTCCCATGACACCCTTGAAATAGGATCTGGAAATTCTTGTAACCAAGGGTTGTTGGACTGCTGACCATCACCCATTCCTGTTTTTGGATACAATACCAATGAAAGAGCAGATGAGGATACTTTTGATAATGTTTTGATCTGACGGCTAACGTCAAAAGAGACTTGGTCATATTCCATTAGCTCTTTGGCTGAAAAGAAACCATCGTGTAATGTCTGATTCCAAGAATTTCCACTGAGCATATTTTCCGCCCAATTGGATTTGATTTCTTGATAGTAAGTGCTGCTATTTCCAGAAAGTTTTAAAAGTACATCCTGAAATTGTTGGGTATCAAATAAAGGGCGAATTGTCGGTTGTGCTAAAGCGTAATGTCCCTTTTTAAATTCATAATCTCCCCAACTCTCAAGATAATGTGGAGTTGCAGCAATATATTGAGAAGCTGCAGCTGTTTCATCCTCTTTGAGGGCGAAAGCAACAGACAATTCTAATTTTGAAAGTGCTACTGTAAAGGCCTCAGCATTGGGAAGGGTTAAACTTGGATTCACACCAGCAGTAATAAGACCTTTTACCTTTCCACTTTTCATATCGCCAATTAATTTATTGACGGCTTGGTTACTTCCTTGACGGATAAGCTTTGGCTGGGCAGTATCAATGACTTCTGATTGAAGGTGATCGTTGATCGCCAAAATCACTTCTTGAACGGCAACATCATCTATACCTGAGACTACAACCGCTTTGGACCCTGATTTTTGGAGGCGACTAACAGCTTTAGCAACTGCCTTTTTTATCTGAGGGTTTAGATCATTGGTCAACGAAACTCCCTGAAGTTGTGCATAAATCTGCGCAACGATTTTTTTCTGAGTAGCAGGATCGGTTGGAATTCTGCGATCAGATTTGGCACCCGATAGGGTCATATTGGATTCAAACTGAACGTGAAAAGACATTTCAGTCTTCCCATTGTGTTTTTTGGGAGCCCTACTTTTGGCATAACCACTATCATATCCACCACCTTGCCAATCACCTAGAATGTCTGCTCCAATCGATACAATAGTCTCAGCTTTGGAAAAGTCGTAGTCTGCCAAAGCCCTAACACCATAGATTTTTTCGAAGGCATCCAGTGCGGGACTAACAGATAGTACATCGTAAGTTACATGGCTGACATTGGGAAACTCCGCAATAAATTTATCAATGATCAGCTGTGTAGTCGGGCTTGCAAAGGTTTGGGTCAGCAAGACTACAGGCTTATCTGAAACGGCCATCGCCTTGAGTTTGGCACCTACTTGGTCGTAAAGACCCTTCCATCTAATGTCTTTTCCAGCTGCCTTAGGACCTTGCAATCTGTTGATGTCATACATGGACAGTACCGATGCATGTACTCGTGCATTCCCATCTCCTAGCGTGGGGGCCTCTTTGTTGTTTTCGACCTTGATGGGTCGACCCTCTCGGGTTTTTATAATGACGCTCCTAAAGTCATAGCCATCAGCAATTACCGTGGCGTAATAGTTTGCAATTCCAGGAATGATTTGTTCTGGTTGTACCACATAGGGTACCGATTTTATGACAGGACCCTCACAGGCGGCTAAACTAGCAGCAGCAGTACTGAACCCCACATATTTGAGAAAATCCCTACGGTTAGTATTGGATTGACTCATGGTTTGTTCGTCTCCCAAAAACTCGTCTACTGGAATTTTATCTACAAATTCATTTTGTTCCAGCTTTTGAACCAACTCATTTTCTTTGTCGAGTTGCGCTACGCTTTTCCAATAAACTTTATTTGATGACATAATGTTGTTTAAACGTATTTAATAGTGACACTTACCACATTCCAAACCGCCCATTTGAGCAACAGTAAGTTTTTCAACTCCGTACTTCTTAGACAGCTCGTCGTGTATTTTGGCGTAGTATTCATTGTCCTCAACTTTTATATTGGTTTCTCTATGACAATTAATACACCATCCCATGGTCAATGATGAATGCTGATACATTATTTCCATTTCCTCTACAGGACCATGACAGGTTTGACATTCAACACCTCCCACCTGAACATGCTGAGCGTGATTGAAATAAACAAAGTCTGGCAGATTGTGAATCCTTACCCATTTAACAGGCTTAGTATCGCCTGTATAGGCCTGATTTTCTTCATCCCAACCTACAGCATCGTATAGTTTCTTGATCTCTTTGGTATAGAATTCTTTAGTATAACCATTTTCTAAATCTTCCTCACCGTTGTATTCTGCTATATTTTTGTGACAGTTCATACACACATTCAATGATGGAATTCCTGAATGTTTGGAAACCCTAGCAGAGGAGTGACAATACTTACACTCAATTTGATTGGCTCCTGCGTGTATTTTGTGTGAATAATGAATCGGTTGTACCGGGGCATATCCTTGATCTATTCCCACTTGCATGAGAAATCCATAAACAAAATAGGCGCTGCTCAACAATAAAGTAATCACAGACAGGAAGATCAAAAATTGATTTTTAGCAATCACCTGCCATAAAGGAGGTCGCTGTTCCTTGACTGGAGGTGTGATATCAACACCACTGGCAATAGCTATCCGTTTTAAAGTTTTTTGTACCAAAAACAACATAACCACCAGTAAGATAAATACCAGTGATAAGGCCCCTAGAATAAGATCATTATTAACACCCGAGTCTGAAGTTGCAGCAGTCTGCTGTGTTACAGCAGAAGCTACAGGGGCAGGAGGAGTATAATCAGTATAGGCAAGAATGTTATCAATGTCGGCATTAGACAACAGAGGGAAAGCGTTCATGGCTACCTTATTGTATTCTTCCCAAACAGCTACCGCTTGTGGGTCGCCATCTTTGATCATGGCAGCACTGTTCTTGATCCAACTGTACAACCATTCACGTTCGTATTTTGCAGAAACGCCTTTAAGTGCTGGACCTACTGCTTTCTTATTCAGTTTGTGACAAGCTGCACAATTAGCATTGAATAACTTTTTCCCTGCTTGGACGTCTGCTTCTTGAGCAAAGCCAGAAAGGGATGATAAAGAAATTATTAGTGAAATTAAAAAGACGCTAAATCTATTAAGATGCGTTCGTTTCGGTGAAACTACGGTCAATCTGTTTGAAAGGGCTAACAATATGTTTTTTCTAAAATCCACAACAAATTTAAGTCATAGACTTGTTAACTTAAAACCTCCCATTTAACATTTTTATAATTTATACCAATTCTAAATAACTGTTTAATTTAATTGACATTTATAAAGAGCGTTTTTTGTTTTTTTTGTTCTTTTGTGAAATGACAAAACCTGTTTACAAATGGCTATTTACAATCATTTTGATTCTTTTATCGGTAAGTGAATTAATGGCTCAAGCTCTTTCGGTAAAGATTCAACAAGATTCTTCCATCACCCGGCTGATGGCTGCCAAAAAAAATATTGATACTGAAAATTATTCTTCAAAATTTTATACCATCCAATTGTTTTACGGAAACAACAAAAGGGCAGAAGAACTGTATGAAAATTTCAAAAGGGATTTTCCAAATTGGGAGGTGGACTTGAGTTTCGAAACCCCAAACTACAAAGTCCAAGTGGGTAGATTTAAAGACTACTATTTCGGCCTAAACAAACTCAAAGAAATTAAAAAGGTTTATCCTGCCGCTTTTCTACTCGAAATAAAAGACTAAAGTTTCTTCTTTACAGCGATCTCTTGGAAGCATTCCAATACATCAGACTCCTTAATGTCGTTGTAATTCTTGATTTGGATACCACAATCGTAACCTTTAGCAACCTCTTTGACATCGTCTTTGAATCGCTTCAAGGAAGCAAGGTTTCCAGAGAAAATGACCACGCCTTCACGAATTAATCGGATTCCTGAGTTGCGATAAATTTTTCCAGTAGTGACCATACATCCTGCAATGGTTCCCACTTTGGATATTTTATATGTTTCACGAATTTCTGCAGTACCAGTGATTTCTTCTTTCATTTCGGGAGACAGCATGCCTTCCATCGCGTCTTTTACATCATTGATCGCATCATAGATGATAGAATAAGATCGGATATCAATTTCTTCCTTATCAGCTATGCTTCTTGCATTACCCATAGGCCTTACATTGAATCCTATTACAATCGCATCGGAGGCTGAAGCTAGTAATACATCAGATTCCGTAATCGCACCCACCCCTTTATGGATGATATTAACTTGTATTTCGTCTGTAGAGAGTTTTTGTAAAGAATCAGTTAGAGCCTCTACAGAACCATCAACATCTCCCTTAAGAATCAAATTCAATTCTTTAAATTCACCTAAGGCAATTCTTCTTCCGATTTCATCCAGAGTAATGTGCCTTTGTGTCCTCACGTTTTGTTCTCTCAACAACTGAGTTCTTTTTGCAGCAATTTGCTTGGCTTCTTTTTCGTCTTCCAAAACGTGGAAATTGTCTCCTGCTTGAGGAGCTCCATCCAAGCCCAAAATAGAAACTGGAGTTGAAGGCGGAACAGATTCTAAGGGGTTTCCCCTTTCATCGAACATGGCTTTAATTTTTCCACTATGTTTTCCTGCTAAGATATAGTCTCCAATTTCAAGAGTACCATTTTGCACCAATATGGTCGAAACATAGCCACGACCTTTGTCTAAAAAAGCTTCAACTACCGTTCCTTTGGACTTTCGATTAGGATTCGCTTTTAACTCTAAAAGTTCAGCTTCTAACAACACCTTTTCTAACAATTCGCTAATCCCAGTACCCTTGAGAGCTGAAATATCCTGAGATTGGATTTTTCCTCCCCACTCTTCTACCATCAAATTCATTCCTGCCAGTGCTTCCTTGATTTTATCAGGGTTTGCGTTGGGTTTGTCTACTTTATTAATGGCAAAAATCAAAGGTACACCAGCGGCTTGTGCATGACTGATGGCTTCTTTGGTTTGAGGCATGATATCGTCGTCTGCTGCAATCACAATGATCGCAATATCTGTAACTTGGGCTCCTCTGGCACGCATTGCTGTGAACGCTTCGTGACCAGGAGTATCGAGAAAGGTTATTTTTTGCTTGCCTTTCAAGGTTACGGAGTAAGCCCCTATATGTTGGGTGATTCCCCCCGATTCTCCAGCAATTACATTTTCCTCCCTGATATAATCCAAAAGGGACGTTTTACCATGGTCAACGTGACCCATAACGGTTACAATTGGAGCACGAGGTTCCATGTCTTCCTCCTGATCCTCTGCTTCTACTATACTTTCCTCAAGTTCCGTTTTTACAAACTCTACTTGAAAACCAAATTCATCGGCTACAATGCTCAAGGTCTCTGCATCCAAACGTTGATTCATGGTAACCATGATCCCCAATGTCATACAAGCGGATATGATTTCGGTAGAACTGATCTCCATTAAAGTAGCAATCTCTCCTACAGTAATGAACTCTGTTACCTTTAAGATTTTGCTGCTGGCTTCTTGTTCTGCCTGCTCATCCTCCGACTTTTGACGGTGCTGATCTCTTTTATCTTTTCTGTACTTGGCTCCCTTAGATTTATTGGACTTTCCTTGAAGCTTTTCTAAGGTTTCACGGATCTGTTTTTGTACTTCTTCATCCGTAGGCTCAGCCTTAACGGCTTGTTGATTGGGTCGATTTCTTTGATTATTACCCTGACGGTTTTGATTGTTACCATTTCTGGAAGAGGGTTTGGAAGGAGGTTCTTTGCTGATCCTTTTTCTCTTACGCTTACGCGCCTCTTCAACGCCCTTCTCCTTCTGTTTAAACTCTTCTAAATCTATCGTTTGTCCAGTCTTCTTAGGACCCGTTAATGTTTTGTATTGCGTTTTTATAGCGTTAGACTCGCCTTCCGTCTCGACTGCTGGGGCTTCTTTTTTTTCAGTTTCAGGGGAAGAGACATCAGCTTTGGTCTTTTCCTCTACCTCTTTTTTTACCTCTGTGGCTTTTGCAGGGGCAGTTTGCTTGGGAGTACTTTCCTTTGCATCCGGTTTCTCATCTACCTTTTTGGGAGCAGGAGCAGGAGCAGGTTTTGGAACATCAAGATCAATTTTTCCTAAGGTAACAGGCTTAGTGATCGAAGCTTTGGCCTTGATGACCTCCTGTCTTTTTTGTTGCTGTTCTTGGCGCTCTAGCTCTTTCTTTTCCTGAAGAATTCGTAAGGTTTCTTTTTCCTTTCTTTTCTCTTCGCTGATCTCGTGTGAAGCGTCTTTCTTTGATTTGTCGGTCTCAAATTCATCCAAAAGAAATTGATAGACATCCCTAGAAATTTTGGAAGTGGGCCGGCCTTCAATTTCAATATTCTGCTGCGCCAAAAATTCTACAGCACGATCCAAAGAAATATTTAATTCCCTAAGCGCAACGTTAAATCTAATGGTTGAAGTGTCTGCCATATATTTCAATTCCTTTTCAAAAGTAGGGAAAATACCTACGATTATTCTTCAAATTCTGCTTTTAAAATTCTAATTACCTCGGCAACGGTCTCTTCCTCAAGGTCGGTTCGCTTAATCAAATCAGGAGAATCAAGCTCCAAAATACTCTTGGCCGTATCCAATCCTACCTTTTTAAACTCATCAATTACCCAAGCATCTATTTCATCTGTAAATTCGGTCAATTCAACATCCTCCTCTACCCCTTCTCGGTAAACATCAATTTCATATCCCGTTAGTTTTCCTGCCAAACGAATGTTGTGTCCGCCTCTACCAATGGCTTTGGAAACCTCTTCGGGGTTCAGAAAAACCTGAACTCTTTTGGTATCCTCGTCAATTTTTAGGGAATTGATTTTGGCTGGACTCAAGGATCGGGTAATAAACAACTGAAGGTTATTGGTATAGTTGATCACATCAATATTTTCATTCCCCAATTCTCTCACGATTCCGTGAATTCGAGAACCTTTCATCCCCACACAAGCACCCACAGGATCAATACGGTCATCGTAAGAATCTACAGCGACTTTCGCTTTTTCTCCAGGTATTCTCACAGCCTTCTTGATCGTAATCAATCCGTCGAAAACCTCTGGAATCTCTTGTTCAAATAATTTTTCTAAGAAAACAGGAGAAGTACGAGAAAGAATGATTCTGGGTTTGTTACCTCTCAATTCAACGAGGTCAATTACACCCCTCACATTGTCTCCCTTGCGAAAAAAATCATTAGGGATTTGACGGTCTTTGGGAAGAATGATCTCGTTTCCATCATCATCAAGCAAAATTACCTCTCGATTTCTGATGTGGTGTACTTCGGCCGTAAAAAGCTCCCCGGTTCGGTCTTTAAATTGATTAAAAGTATTGGTACTATCGTGTTCAAATATTTTAGAAATAAGATTTTGTCTCAAAGTTTGGATTGATCGTCGTCCCAAATCTATCAATTTCACTTCTTCAGAAACATCTTCACCTACCTCAAAATCGGGTTCAATTTTTTGAGCCTCGGTCAATTCTATTTCCTGATTGGGATCTTCAACTTCACCATCTTTAACCACTATTCTGTTTCTCCATATCTCCAAATCCCCTTTGTCAGGATTGATAATGATATCAAAATTATCATCTGCTCCAAATTTTCTCTTGAGGGTGTTTCTAAACACCTCCTCTAAAATTACCATCAGGGTAACTCGGTCTATTAATTTCTCGTCTTTAAACTCTGAAAAAGACTCTATTAATGCTAAATTTTCCATCTCTGAATATTTAAAATTTGATCATCACCTTGGTTTGGCTTATTTCGTCAAACGATAGGGTTTTATTTTTTGTTACTGTTACTTTTCCTTTTCCAATGGGCTTGGGCTCTCGCTGTTTCCATTCCAATTCAATATGGTCTTCTGATACTTTTGTCAATGCTCCTTCATATTTCAAGCCCTCTTTTGAAACAACCTCAAGCTTTCTGCCCATGTTTTTGAAATATTGTCTAGGAAACTTTAACGGACTTCCCACACCAGCAGAAGCCACTTCCAAACTAAAGTCCTCTTCTTCTCTATCCAATTCTCCTTCGATGGCTCTGCTGATATTGATGCAGTCTTTTACGTTGACTTCTTCGTCTCCATCCAAAGTTACTCTTATCGATTTATCGGCAGATATTTTGAGTTCCACCAAAAAAATATTGGAATATTCCTCCAAAGCTAATGTCAATAAATCTTGAACTTTTTTATTAAAATTCATTTCAAAAAAAAGAGGGACTCAATGGTCGCCTCTGATTGTTTTTTCATAATGCGATGCAAATATAACAATTTTACGCACAACACGTTAAAATTTATCATACAACCCTATAGTAGTTAGGTTAATGACTTTTCAAATTCATAGGCAATTCCTTGGGCTCCAATTTCTGCATTCAATACCACCACTTTGGTTTTATTTTGATTTATATTTGAAATAAATTGCCATAATCACTGAATTGAATGAATTTTTCTAACAGTAGAACTGGAATTTTATTCCAACAATACCAGTCAGTAGATCAATCCCCTTTTGAAAAACTCTTCGAGATTTTTAAAGAATTGATTACCCATACTTCTGGTGACTTTGACGAGGCAATACAGTGGCTTCGTGAGCTAGACGTAGAATACCAACTAACGGATGAAAACTATACCGTCGATGATTTTATTGAAGACCTACTGAATAAAGGTTTTGTAAAAGCTGAAATCAAACCCGATGGCAGCGAAAGTTCTATGGGCATTACTGCCAAGACCGAAAAAATCCTCAGAGAATATGCACTGAAGCAAATTTTTGGAAAACTCAGAAAGTCCGGATTGGGCAATCACAACACCAAACACCAAGGAGCAGGCAATGAGATATCGGGAGAGCTGAATCACTTCCAATTTGGTGACCCCATCGAAAATATCGTACTGACCGAAAGCATCAAAAACGCTCAAATACATTCTGGTATTGATGACTTTCAACTCACCCAAGAAGACTTGGTCGTCGAAAAAAACCACCACAAATCACAAATGAGCACAGTTTTGATGATCGACATCAGCCACAGCATGATTCTCTATGGAGAAGATCGAATTACCCCTGCCAAAAAAGTAGCGATGGCACTGGCAGAGTTCATCACGACTCGCTACCCCAAAGACACTCTCGATGTTTTGGTTTTTGGAAACGACGCTCGCCCTATTTCCATTGAAGAATTACCCTATCTTCAAGTGGGACCCTATCACACCAACACAGTCGCTGGTTTAGAATTGGCCATGGACATGCTCCGAAGGAAAAGGAATACCAACAAACAAATCTTCATGATTACCGATGGCAAACCCAGTTGCCTCAAAATGTCTGATGGCAGCTATTACAAGAACAGTGCTGGACTCGACAGATCTATAGTGGAAAAATGTTATCTAATGGCTCGACAGGCCAAAAAAATCAAAATTCCCATCACCACTTTTATGATTGCCTCTGACCCCTATCTCAAACAATTTGTTCAAGAATTTACCAAGGCCAATAACGGAAAAGCCTTTTTCACTGGACTCAATAACCTTGGTGAAATGATTTTTGAAGATTATGAAAAAAATAGAAAAAAACGCTTTGGATAGCCCATGGAAAAACCAAAAATAACAACACTCAAGGAACTCAAAAAAACCAATTACCAACCTTCCAGCATTCAGAAAGAACTCGCTAAAAACCTCAGAGAAAAAATCAAAAAGGGGATCCCTACTTTTGATGGACTCATCGGTTATGAAAATACGGTGATTCCAGATGTAGAAAGGGCCATACTTTCAGGGCACAATATCAATCTTTTGGGATTGAGAGGCCAGGCCAAAACCAGGCTGGCCAGACAAATGACCGGACTACTCGATGAGTGGATTCCAATCATTGACGGATCTGAAATTAATGATGACCCTCTTCAACCCATCTCACGATGGGCTAAAGAAATCATTAAGGACATGGAAGAAGAGACCCCCATAACATGGATGCACCGCAGTGAACGTTTTTTTGAAAAACTCGCCACCCCCGATGTGACAGTTGCCGATTTAATTGGCGACGTTGATCCCATCAAGGCCGCAACCCTCAAGTTGAGCTATGCCGATGAAAAAGTCATCCACTACGGTATGATTCCCAGAGCCCATCGTTGTATTTTTGTAATCAACGAACTTCCCGATTTACAAGCGAGAATTCAGGTAGCACTGTTCTCTATTTTACAAGAGAAAGAAATTCAAATCAGAGGATTCAAACTCCGACTTCCCCTAGAGATTCAATTTGTATTCACTGCCAATCCAGAAGATTACACCAACAGAGGAAGTATTGTAACTCCCCTAAAGGATAGAATCGGATCTCAAATTTTGACTCATTACCCACACAATGTTGAAATTGCTAAAACCATCACACAGCAGGAAGCTATCATTAGTGAAGAAAATAAACTGCAAATCCATGTTCCCGAATTGGCAAAAGACCTTTTAGAACAAATTGGTTTTGAAGCTCGGAAAAGTGAGTATGTTGATGCCAAAAGTGGGGTAAGTACAAGAATGAGTATAACCGCATATGAGAACCTGATCAGTACTGCCGAAAGACGGTTATTGATTACCCGTGACACCAAAACAGCTGTACGAATGAGTGATTTTTTGGGGGTCATCACGGCCATTAATGGGAAAATAGAATTGGTTTATGAAGGAGAACAAGAAGGGGCTAGTGAAGTCGCTTACCATCTTATTTCGAGTGCAATCAAAACCTTATTCCCACTCTATTTTCCCAAAATTGAAAAACTGGAAAAACCAAATGTGGAAGGCCCTTATGATGAACTTTTAAGGTGGTTTTTTAGAGAAAATGAATTGTTTATTGAGGACGACACGGATGAAAAAAACCATATAAAGTCATTAGACGTTATTCCCGCCATTAAAAAAATCATGAAGAAATTCCAATCGGTAGTAGATCAAAAAGATTACTACTTTATGGTAGAATTTTTATTGTGGGGCTTAGAAGCGCAACAAAAATTAAATAAACTCAGGACTTTTGAAGGCATTCAATTCAAAGATTCTCTCGGAAGTTTTATCAATAGACTCTAAACCTGATTGCGCATAGAGTCAATAGAAGTAGTCGTTAATATGTCAAGGGTTTTATCTCGCACCTGCTCAAAAACATTCTTTATCTGACAACTTTCCTCTTCGCATTCTTCACAGGATGCATAATAATTCAATGAAACGCAAGGCAGCATGGCGATGGGACCATCTACTTGACGAATCAATTCTGCCAAATAAATATCTTTTGGGTCTTTAATGAGTCGATAGCCTCCAGTTTTTCCTCTTTGACTTTGCAAAAGCTTGAAATTCCGCAACTCTCTTAAAATCGTCTCCAAAAATTTTTTGGGGATCTTTTCTTGTTCAGCAATTTCTGAAGAAAAAATAGAGCGGTCATCGGACTGGTGATCCGCGAGGTATAACAGTGCCTTTATGGCATATTTACATTTTTTTGATATCATAATAAACATCCCTAAGGTAAGAAATAAATTAGGATAATGATTTAATTCCTATAAAGTTTATAGGAATTATTTGTTTTATAGGATTTAAGTCCATAGTTTTGACCCTTCAAAGTATAATCGTTATGTTTTTAGACCTTCATTTAAACAGAAAAAAAAGCCGTCAAAACACTACTCCCACCAAGGAATCCATCTCTAGAAGCGCTCTAAAAGCCATCAGTTGGAGATTGGTTGGGACAATGGATACCATTCTTATCGCTTATATAATCACTGGTGCCATATCCCAAGCCCTTTCTATTGGTTTTGTTGAATGGGGAACCAAAATTGTACTTTATTTCTTTCACGAACGCCTTTGGAACAAACTCCAATGGGGTAAAAAAATAAAATAACATGGAAAATCATCGTATCGAAAAACTCAACCAAACTTTTAAAGATTATTCACTTGAAGAAGCTTTTGATCACCTACTAAAGTTGGGTTTTAAGAATATAGCTTTTTCTACCTCTTTTGGTCAAGAAGATCAAGTTATAACCGATGTTATTTTTAAAAATGATTATCCCATCGAAGTTTTTACTTTAGACACTGGAAGGCTGTTTGAAGAAACCCATAAAGTTTTTGGTGACACCCAAACCAAATACAATAAAAACATCATCACCTACTTTCCTAATAGCGATGCAGTACAAAAACTCATAAGTGAAAAAGGGCCCTACAGCTTCTATGAAAGTCCAGAAAACAGAAAAGAGTGTTGCGGTATCAGAAAAGTAAATCCACTGCAAAAAGCACTCAAAGGGGTTGATCTTTGGATTACGGGCTTGCGTGCATCTCAAAGCAGCGCTCGACACGAAATAGAAATATTTGGCTATGACAATGCCTTTGGCCTCCCCAAATTCAATCCCTTGGCTCATTGGGATTTATCGACCGTAGAAAAATATTTAGAACAACATAACATTCCACAAAACAGTTTGCATCAGAAAGGATTTGTCAGTATTGGCTGTGCACCCTGTACCCGAGCAGTAAAAGCTGATGAAGACATTCGCTCTGGTCGCTGGTGGTGGGAATCTAGTAAAAAAGAATGTGGATTACACCTCAACACTAAATCGTAAATCAATGAACACCCTATCCTATCTTGAGGAAGAGGCCATCTATATCATAAGAGAGGTGGTCGGGCAATTTAATAAACCCGTATTGCTGTTTTCGGGAGGAAAAGACTCTATTGTCTTGTTACACCTTTGTAAAAAAGCATTTCTGCCGGCAAAGATCCCTTTTCCGCTGCTTCACATCGACACAGGACACAATTTTCCTGAAACCATTGCCCTGAGAGATGAGTTGGTCAAACGTTATGAAGTACAATTACATATAGGCAGTGTCCAAGAAAGTATTGACCGAGGAAAAGTAGTTGAAGAAAAAGGCAAATACGCTAGTCGAAACAGCCTACAAACCACCACCCTATTGGAAACCATCGAGCAGTACAAATTCGATGCCTGTATGGGGGGAGCAAGAAGAGACGAAGAAAAAGCTAGGGCCAAGGAACGGGTCTTTTCCGTTCGAGACGACTTTGGTCAGTGGAATGAAAAATTACAACGTCCAGAATTATTCGACATCCTTAACGGACAAATCCATTCGGGAGAAAACGTAAGAGCATTTCCGATCAGCAATTGGACAGAACTCGATGTATGGGAATACATCAGACATGAAAAACTCGAAATTCCTTCCATTTATTTTGCCCACCAACGCAATGTATTTAATAGAGATGGACAGTTAATGCCCTGTTCGGATTTTATCGTACACAATCCTGAAGAAGCTTTTGAGGAGACCGTTCGTTTCAGAACCGTAGGCGATATGAGCTGCACCGCAGCCGTTCCCTCTAAAGCCCTTGATCTAGACACAGTGATTAACGAAATCAAAGGCTCCTCGATTTCTGAACGCGGTGCAAGAATGGACGATAAACGCTCCGAAGGCGCAATGGAAGAAAGAAAAAAAGTAGGCTACTTCTAAAAAAAATCAATGGAAATTTTAAGAATAACAACCGCAGGAAGTGTGGATGACGGGAAAAGTACACTTATTGGAAGGCTACTTTACGAAACGGACTCCCTAAAAACAGACCAAGTAGAAACCATCGAAGCCAAAAGTAAATCGCTAGGATACGACTATATCGATTTCTCTTTGGCAACAGATGGCCTTTTGACCGAACGAGAACAGGGCATTACAATAGACGTCTCTCACCTCTACTTCAGCACTCCCAAAAGAAGATTCATCATCGCTGATGCTCCAGGTCATGTGGAGTACACCAGAAACATGGTAACAGGCGCCTCCAATGTCAATGTAGCCATCATACTGTTGGATGCAAGAAAGGGAGTCATGGAACAAACCAAAAGACACCTCTATATCACCCAATTAATGGGGATCAAACACTTGATCTTTACCATCAACAAAATGGATTTGATTGATTACGACGAGCAACAATTCAACAGCATTGTAACCGAAATAAAAAAGCTAGTCGATCAATACGATTGGAATCCCGAATTGGACTTTATCCCTGTTTCTGCCCTCAAAGGGGACAATGTCATTCGTAAAAGTAATCAAATGTCGTGGTACAATGGTACAGACCTTTTGAACCTAATCAAATCATTGACCATAACCGAAGACGTCAGTGGAGACGGCGTTTTACAAGTGCAATATGTCATCCGTCCCAAAACTGAAAAATTCCACGACTACAGAGGCTTTGCTGGTAAAGTCAAAAGTGGGGTCTTCCAAAAAGGAGACCAAATTGAAGTTTTTCCGTCTGGGCAAAAAACAACCGTTAAATCCATTGAAAAATACGGTCAAAACAAAGATGAGGTTGTAGAAGGTGAAAATGCAACACTCTTGCTTGAAGATGAAATTGATGCCTCTAGGGGCAATGCAATTGTAAAAACCAAACACCGTTTAAAAACCGATAAACAACTTCAGGCCAAAGTCTGTTGGATGCAATCCAGCGACCTCAATCCCAATAGCAAATATTGGTTGCAACAAGGAGTAAATAAAATCTTGGTCAAAGTCAACGACATCGCTTCCAAAATAGATTGGGAAGCATGGAAATCAGTGCCAACCAATCGCTTGACCATGAATGATATTGGAGCCGTCAATCTCCAATTGGCACAACCCTTAATTTATGCCCCCTACAGCTCCAATAAAAGTTTAGGAGCATTTATTTTAATTGATGCACAAACCAATAATACTGCCGGTGTAGGCTTTATACTATAAATAATGAAAAGTTTTAGAACAGAAATAGAAAACCCTATTGTAGAGAAAGACATACTGGATTTGGAACAAAAAATCCATGACTTTCACAACAACAACATAGACGAAGAAAAATTCAGAAGTTTAAGATTGGCAAGAGGGGTTTATGGGCAGCGTCAACAAGGCGTACAAATGATTCGCATCAAACTCCCATTAGGGAAATTTACAGCCCAACAACTCCTTCGTATGGCAGAAGTTTCAGATGAGTTTGCTTCGGGAAACCTTCACATCACCACTCGCCAAGACATACAATTGCATTATGTTCCTCTGGACCGAACACCAGAACTATGGGCCACTTTGGAAAGGGATAAAATCACCTTGAGAGAAGCCTGTGGAAATACCGTTAGAAATGTCACTGCATCAGTCTATGCTGGAGTGGATCCCAAAGAGGCCTTTGACCTTACTCCCTATGCTCAGGCATTTTTTGAGTACTTTCTCAGGAATCCCGTTTGTCAAGAAATGGGTCGAAAGTTCAAAGTTGCTTTTTCCAGTTCATCCGATGACCAAGCCCTGACTTTTATTCACGACCTAGGGTTTATTCCTAGGATAAAAGATGGAAAAAGAGGTTTCCGTGTTCTACTGGGTGGTGGCATTGGATCACAACCCCTAGGTGGCAACGAAGTATTCGACTTTTTGGAAGCCGATCGTGTTATTCCTTTTAGTGAGGCCGTCATCAGGGTTTTTGACCGACATGGAGAACGCAACAGGCGAAACAAAGCCCGACTCAAATTTTTGATCAAAGAAATAGGTTTAGATACCTTTCTACAATGGGTTAGCACCGAGGAAAAAAGCTTGATCCATACTTCCATTAACATTGAAGCCCCAGAAAGGGAACTTAAAGAACCCCTTTACAAAGAAGGTAAAATCCCAACAATCGATGATCCCGCTTTCGAAGATTGGAAAAAAACCAACCTCTATGCCCAAAAACAAGAAGGCTATTTTGCTGTAGGAATTCCAATAATCGTAGGAGACATAGATTCTAAAAAAGCTCGTCAACTAGCTAAAATCGTCCTGCAGTATACAAAAGACGACAATCGTTTTTCTTATGGACAAAGCATCTTGTTAAGAGATGTAAAAGAAGAACATATTCCTGCCCTATATTTGGCCCTCAAAGCCCTAGAATTTGACAGAGTGGGATTTCAGCGCATCAATGACATCGTAGCCTGCCCTGGAACCGATACTTGTAATCTGGGAATTGCTAGCAGTACAGGATTGGCCAAGGTGCTCCAAAGAGTCATCGAAAAAGAATATCCTGAATTGATTCAAAAACACCAAATCGATATCAAAATCAGTGGGTGTATGAATGCTTGTGGACAGCACACCTTGGCCCATATTGGGTTCCAGGGCATGACCGTAAAATCCGATGGAAAAATTGCTCCAGCCACCCAAATCCTTCTCGGAGGGGGAGTGTTGGGCAATGGTACAGGAAGATTTGCCGATAAAGTCCTGAAAGTGCCTTCCAAAAGAACACCCGATGTATTGCGTTGGATTTTGGATAATTTTGAAAGTCACCGCCAAAACAATGAAGATTTTTTCACCTATTACGATCGAAAAACCAAAGACTATTATTACCAAAATCTAAAACACTTCAGTGATGTTGATCAACTTACAGCTGATGATTTTATCGACTGGGGAGTCAAAGAAAAATATGAAAAAGCCATTGGCATAGGCGAATGTGCTGGCGTTACCATTGATCTGGTTCAAACCCTATTGTATGATGCCGAAGAAGCCCTAGGTTGGGCTCAAGAAGCCATACAAGAAAACCGTTTTTCAGATGCTACTTACCATGCATACAATGCAAGACTAAGAGCCGCCAAAGCGATTTTAACCAAAGGAAATGCCAAGATCAACAGTCAAGCTTCCATCATCGACGCTTTTGATCCCGAATATCCTGAGTATTTACAAGAAAACGGCTTGACTTTTAAAGAGGATATTTTAAAAATACAAAAGGAAAAACCCACAGCCCCCTTCTCCAAAAAATACGTAGAACAAACACAACCCCTACTGTTGTGGATTGAAAACCATTGTCATGTTAAGAGTGAATAAAGGGTCAGTAACCCTAGTAGGGGCTGGACCTGGTGATCCAGATCTATTGACCCTTAAAGGGCTCAAAGCCATTCAAAAATCAGATGTCATTCTCTATGACGCTTTGATCAATCCAGTGCTATTGGAACACAATCCGACTGCCAAAAAAATCTTTGTGGGAAAAAGAAGAGACTTTGTCAAAAAAACCCAAGCGGAAATCAACGCACTTATCATTGCATACGCCTCCAAGGGTTTGGATGTTGTTCGTTTAAAAGGAGGAGACCCTATGGTTTTTGGAAGGGCTTGTGAAGAACTGGAAGCCGCACAAAAAGTAGGACTTTCCACTACTGTAGTAGCTGGGATTGCCTCCTATGCTGGCATAGCGGCACAGTATCAAATACCGTTGACCAAAAGAGCCGAGCACGAAAGTTTTTGGGTGGTCACTGGACATACCCGATCTGGGAAACTATCCTCAGATATTGCCTTAGCAGCGCAATCTTCTGCTACCATTGTCGTGTTGATGGGTATGAAATTTCTTCCCGAGATCGTGGCTAATTTCAAAAAACACAAAACTGGAAACCACCCCGTAGCAGTGATCCAAAATGGAACCACTGCTGCCGAAAAATTATTGGTGGCTGACCTGAATACCATCGTAGAACAAGTTGATCAATATGGAATCCAAAACCCTGCAGTACTCATCTTTGGAATGGCTGCCAACGATCCTGTTACAAATTATAAAAATTGGGTTCAAAAAGAAGCCGTAGCCCTATGAATACCCTCTATCCTATTTTTATCAAAGCCCACCAGTTACAATTCCTTATTGTAGGGGGTGGTTTTGTAGCCCTTGAAAAGCTGGAGTTTTTATACAAATCCAGTCCAGAGGCACAGGTCACTTTGGTGGCTCCTTTTATAAGGGAGGAAACCTTGGCTTTTATCGAGAACAAAGCCGTCAAGGTCATTCCCAAAAAATACCACAAGCGGTACCTCAAGAATAAAAATATCGTTATTGCTACTACAGACAATCCAGCGATAAACCTTAAAGTTAACGCAGATTGTAAAAAACGTCACATTCTGGTCAATGTAGCCGATACACCTGACCAATGTGATTTTTATATGGGAGGCATTGTTACCAAGGGAAATTTAAAAATCGGTATTTCCACCAACGGGAAATCCCCTACCCTAGCCAAAAGATTACGTCAATGGCTTGAAGCCATCCTTCCTGAGGAAATTGACCCACTGCTAGAAACTTTGAGAAAATACAGAAAAACATTAAAAAATGACTTTGAATACAAAGTCAAGGAAATGAATAAAGTAACCGAATCACTAATCAAATAGAAAATGATCAAAACAGATATCATCATTATTGGAGCAGGGCCCGTAGGGCTATTTACGATTTTTGAAGCAGGACTGATGAAATTACATTGTCATGTGATCGATGCCATTCCGCAAGTTGGGGGTCAACTCAAAGAAATCTATCCCAAGAAACCCATCTATGACATTCCAGGTTTTCCCAGTGTTTTAGCGGGTGACCTTATCGATAATTTAGAAAAACAAGCCGAACCCTTCCAACCCGGATTTACCCTTGGGGAAAGAGCAGAAAATATTGAAAAACAAGAAGACGGAAGTTTTATCGTTACCACCAATGAAGGCACACAGCATCACGCCCCGTCAGTCATTATCGCAGGAGGTTTGGGAAGTTTTGAACCCCGTAAACCTTTGGTTGAAAACCTTTCGGATTTTGAGAAAAAAGGAATTGAATACATGGTCAGGGAGCCAGAAACTTTTTTAAACAAACGCCTGTTCATTTCGGGGGGAGGAGACTCTGCACTGGACTGGTCCATTTACTTCGCTGAAAACAGCAATCTGCCTGTGGGACTCGTCCATCGATCCGATATGTTCCGCGGGCACAAAGACTCCGTAGAACAGGTTTACCAACTTCAGGAAAAAGGTAAAATCGAATTGTACACTCATGCCGAAATCAAAAAAGTGACTGGAAATGAGATTTTGGAATCCATCGAGCTACATCAAAAAGAGCGAGAGCCCAAGATCATAGCAGTAGATTATTGGTTGCCTTTATTTGGACTGTCTCCCAAACTGGGGCCCATCGGAGATTGGGGATTAGAAATTGAGAAAAACGCCATTAAGGTTGACCATACTTTGGACTACCAAACCAATACAAAAGGGGTTTTTGCTGTGGGAGATGTCAACACCTATCCAGGCAAACTAAAATTGATCCTCTGTGGTTTTCACGAAGCCACTTTGGCCGTCCAGTCTTGCTACAAGATCATCAATCCCGATAAAAAATTTACGATGAAATACACCACTGTACAGGGAGTACAGGGCTTTGAAAAAGTGGTATAACCCCTCCTATAATCTGGACTGAATCACGGCTACAACACCGAGAACTATACAAACGACTAGGGAAGCGAGTACAATATTTCCTAAACCCATTGTTTTTTTTCAAAGTTAGTATTAATTTGAGATTTCCAAAGAATCAATCATTGAAAAGCTTTCGACTTCAGAAGGTATTTTTAACTGCTGATTAACATCCCAGTTGGCCTTGAGTTCAATTGTATCTGGGGAGAAATAAACCATTTCGGGTTGAATTTTTTTAAGGTAATTTCCAGTATCCCATTTTTTATTACCATTTCGGTCTTTAGTATAACGAAATAAATAACTTCCGGGCAATAAGTATTTGAATTCATAAGCATCGTATTCACTGACCTCATCAAATCTCCTTAGTGCCTCCCCTTTGAGATTGACCAATTCCAATATAAAAGGATCTTCGTCGTCTCTAATGATCTCTACGATAATATTACCATAGTCAGCGATGGGCTTAGTTTTACTTCTAAATCTCAAAGTATCGTGGGTATTTCCCCAAAAATCCACCAAGGCATTGGGTAACAATTGAATTTTATAATCATCATTTGGCAACCAGTCGTAGAAAAGTGATAGCCTATCATAATTTTTATCCAAAGAAGCTTTAAAAGAAATGGGCAACGAATCCAAGCCTTTGATTTTGATCAAATCCAAATTGATTTTGACCAAAGGTAAATTCGATTCGATCTTAAAACTATCCAATAATCCCATAGATCCCGACGTCAGTAGCTTGATTTGAAGTGAATCCCTCAACACTTTTTTAAACTTGATATTATATGTTTTGGTCGTGTCTTTTTCTTTAATACCAAACTTTAAGGAGTCTAACTCAGGCCCTCTAAACCAAAAATTCAAAGTATCCGTCTTTCGGTTGTGATTGATCAAATATCTAAAATTTCGAGCCACTTTACTTTTTACTTCAATAGCACTTAGGTCGGGTTCTCCGTAGTAACCAAAACCGATTTGACTGGAATTGATAAAAAAGGGTCTTGCCCAGAAAAGATTGGGGATTTCATTAAAAATCCTGAAGTTGAGAATACTGTCTCGAGGCAGAGTGATTGGTTTTTCCAAAAAGCCAATTTTATCCTCATTTTGATCAAAAAAATAGTTTCCACCTACATCTTTTATTGCAATGATTTCATAAGCGCCAGGACGTAGATTTTTAAAATTATAGACCACCGAATCCAACGTACTTGTGGCATAAAAAGGTTTTTTGAGGAAAATCGTAGAATCCGAAAATGTACTATCTATCGGATACAAATGAATCGAAGTGTAGGGTTTAGTAATTCGATCAAAAGCATCCGTTATTTTTCCTTTTATTTCTAGAGAGTCTATAATGGGTCCAGTGGAAAGCGTATATTGAAAAAAAGGCAGGCCATTACCCTCATTATTATCGATTATACTTTCCCCAAAATTAAAAGTGTAAGTCGTTTCCGCTCGTAGTGAATCCAGAAGCTCTATCTGTATTTTTTTGGAAACCGTTCCTTGAGGTTTGATCTTGAATTGATCGGGTTCCAAAGGGGGCGAAATGATCAATTGTTTGGAAATATCCTTCAATTTGATGAACTCATCGAAAGTAATGGTGATCTTTTCTTTATCAAAAAAAGTGGTATTCATCTTGGGAGAAGCATTTACCATCACGGGTGGCAGGGTGTCTTTAAGCCCCCCCGTAGGAGAAGATCTTTTGGCACATTGCACAAGGGAAATCACAATCAAAAAAAGTAAAAGATGCTTTCCGAATTTATTCATACCCATCCATTATGCAAACAAAATAACGCAATATTCTCAAGACAACCTACTGGCAAGCGACACAATACTAATGCGACCCCCGCAAGCTTGTAAAATAGCATTTCCACAACTGGAAAGGGTTGCCCCAGTGTTAATCACATCGTCCAACAACAACCAATGTTTAAAAGAATAGCTTTTCTTGCGATTAACTGCAAAAACCTGATCTACCTCTTCACATCGATCAGCGGTTTGCATTTTGGCCAGTTGTCGGGTTCGTTTCTTTCGATAGACCAAATCGTCAACTAAAGGGAGTTTCAGGTGTTTTGCCAAACTTTCTGAAAATAATTGTATTTGATTGTATCCTCTTTGTTTCAATCTCTTGGGATGCAACGGTAATGGCAAAACAGCATCCACTCCACCAAAAACTTTTGACACCTTCAACTCGGGTGCCTACCAGTTTCTCAAGAAAGACCCTATTTCTTGTTGATCTTGATATTTTAATTGATGAAATAAGGACTGAACTCTGCTGTTTTTTTGGAAATTGAATAAAGCCATTGCCCGCTCCACTCTGAGGTGATCATTCATCTTTTTCCACAGGGTATTGTGATGAACCCATGGGTGATCGGTTTGAGGAAGTGACAATTGACAATCAAAACAAATCACCTTTTCGGCACCACAAAGGGGGGTCATACACGCCGGGCAAAGCTTGGAAAAAAAAAGAGAAACAAATGCACGAAGGCTGGGCAAAACTAAATTTTTCATCGAAATAGATTCTAGGCACTTTAAAAATACGAAAAAGAGTTATTTTTGCCACATTATGCAACAATCTGAGATCTTTAAAAAAGTAATTTCCCATGCCAAAGAGTATGGTTTCATCTTCCAATCCAGTGAAATATATGACGGTCTAAGTGCTGTTTACGACTATGGACAAAATGGGGTCGCCCTCAAAAAAAATATTCGCGACTACTGGTGGAAAGCCATGGTTCAACTCAACGAAAACATTGTAGGGATCGATGCCGCCATTTTTATGCACCCTACCACTTGGAAGGCCTCTGGCCACGTCGATGCTTTTAACGATCCGTTGATTGATAATAAAGACTCCAAAAAAAGATATCGTGCCGACGTATTGATAGAGGATTATATTGCCAAAATAGAAAACAAAATCAATAAAGAAGTCACCAAGGCCGCCAAGCGTTTTGGAAACACTTTTGACAAAAATCAATTTCTTTCCACCAACCCACGAGTAGTGGAATACCAAGCCAAAGCTGACAGCATTCTCAAACGTATGGGCCAATCGCTCGAAAAGGAAGATTTGGCCGATGTAAAAGCCTTGATCGAAGAACTGGAAATCGCCTGTCCCGAATCGGGCTCTCGCAATTGGACCGATGTTAAGCAATTCAACCTTATGTTTGGTACCAAACTGGGGGCTTCTGCCGATACGGCCATGGATCTCTATTTACGACCCGAAACAGCACAAGGAATTTTTGTAAACTTCCTCAATGTACAAAAGTCAGGAAGGATGAAACTTCCATTTGGGATTGCACAAACTGGAAAAGCATTTCGAAATGAAATCGTTGCCCGACAATTCATCTTCCGTATGCGTGAATTTGAACAAATGGAAATGCAATTTTTCATCCCCCCGGGAACTCAAAAAGAGTGGTACGAACACTGGAAAGAAAAGCGATTGAAATGGCATCAGTCTCTTGGACTGGGGAGTGAAAACTACCGTTTTCACGATCACGATAAGCTGGCACATTATGCCGATGCCGCTACCGATATCGAATTTAACTTCCCCTTCGGTTTCAAAGAATTGGAAGGTATCCATTCCAGAACCGATTTTGACTTGGGAAACCACGAAAAATTCGCAGGAAAAAAACTACAGTATTTCGATCCAGAGCGTAACGATAATTATGTCCCTTATGTTGTCGAAACCTCCATCGGTTTAGACCGAATGTTCTTGGCTGTATTTTCCAAATCCTTGCAAGAAGAAACCCTAGAAGATGGCTCTAAACGTACAGTGCTAAAACTCCCCCCCGTTTTGGCTCCCACACAACTAGCGGTTTTTCCATTGGTTAAAAAAGATGGACTTCCTGAGATTGCCCGAAAAATCGTTACCGATATGAAATTGGATTTTGCCGTGGTCTATGATGAAAAAGACGCTGTGGGCCGACGCTACCGAAGACAAGATGCACTAGGGACTCCATTTTGCATTACCATAGATCACCAAACTATTGATGATCAAACAGTTACTATCAGAGATCGGGATAGCATGACACAAGAACGTATAGGCATCGCTCGGTTGGATGAATTACTCAAAGAAAAGTTATCCCTGAGTAAATTGTTGAAAAAGCTTTAAAATCTTCTGTCCTACCAAGCCGTTTTAAGTTTTCTTACCGTACTTGTTTTTATATTTTTGTAAAAAATAAAGTTTGAAGATCCTTTCCTATAACGTAAACGGCATTCGTGCCGCCCTCAATAAAGGTTTTGCTGAATGGCTTGAGGCCGCCGCCCCAGATGTCCTCTGTTTGCAGGAAACCAAAGCCATGAAGGAACAGGTAGACGCCGCTGTGTTTGATGCTTTGGGTTATCAACATCACTGGCACTCTGCCCAAAAAAAAGGGTACAGTGGTGTTGCTATTTTGACCAAAACCAAACCGCTTCACATTGAGGAAGGAACAGGAATAGATCACATGGATTTCGAAGGTAGAGTCATTCGTGCTGATTTCGAAAAAGTTTCTGTCATCAGTCTTTACTTACCCTCGGGAACCAACCTCGACCGCCTAGAATACAAGTTCCAGTTTATGGACGATTTTCAAAATTATATCGATACCCTCAAAAAAAAGTACCCTCGTTTGGTAATCTGTGGCGATTACAACATTTGCCACCGTGCCATCGACATACATGATCCCATTCGCAATAAAAAAGTTTCTGGTTTTTTACCCGAAGAACGAGAATGGATTGATGGATTTATCAACAGTGGATTTGTCGACTCCTTTCGTCACCTCAATCCAGACCCGCACCAATACAGCTGGTGGAGTTATCGAGCCAATGCAAGAAACAACAACAAAGGTTGGCGTATTGATTATAACCTCGTCAGTGAAAACCTAAAAAACAACATTAATCGTTCCTACCTACTTCCCGATGCCAAACATTCAGACCATTGCCCTGTTGGAGTAGAGCTCGAATTTTAATTGAAACTCATGAAAAAAACTGTAACCTTTATCATCGTCGCATTTTCTCTCAATGCCTGTGTTTCCAATCGCGTTTTTAATGATTTGGAATTCCGTTATGCCGATCTCAAAACGAACTTCAACCAACAAACGAAAACCATCGAATCTCTCAATATCGAATTAAAGGATTTGACCGATAAATTTGTCGCCCAAGAAACTGCTTTACAACAAGTTGAAGATAGCCTTAACCAAAAGCAACAAAAGCTAGAACAAATGGAATCCTCTTTGGATTTACTCAAACTGAACAGTGAAACGGCCCTTCAAGAACGTATCACTGAAAACGAGGCACTATTGGAAAAAATTGCAGAACGAGAAAATGAATTGGCCGATCGTATGGCTCGAGTAGATGAGTTGGAAGGACTGATCGCCCGCCAACAAGAGGCCATGCGTACCCTAAAAGAAAAACTGTCAGATGCCCTGCTCAATTTTGAAGACAAAGGCTTGACGGTGGTAGCACGAGATGGAAAAGTATACGTCTCCATGGAAAACAAACTCTTATTCCAATCTGGTAGTTGGACCGTCGAAAATGAAGGACAAAGAGCCATCGACGGTTTAGGAAGTGTATTGGCTGACAATCCCGATATTGCAGTTTTGATCGAAGGGCATACCGACAATGTTCCCTACAGTGGAAAAGGCCCCCTAAAAGGCAACTGGGATCTGTCCACCAAACGCGCCACAGCCATCGTTAACCAATTGCTTGAAAATCCCAATATTCTTCCCCAAAACCTTACCGCTGCTGGAAGAGGGCAATACCTGCCCATTGCCCCCAACGCTACACGTGAAGGTCGCGCCGCTAACCGCAGAATAGAGGTGGTCCTAAGTCCTCAATTAGACGAAATCAAACAAATCATCAATACGATAGACTAGATTATGGATTACAATCTTTTGCCCAATACTGATATCAAAGTCAGTAAAATATGTTTGGGTACCATGACTTGGGGGAGACAAAATACAGAAGCTGAAGGACACGAGCAGATGGATTTCGCACTGGAGCAAGGTGTTAACTTTTTTGATGTAGCCGAACTCTATCCCGTTCCCGCCAATGCAGAAACCCAAGGAGAGACCGAACGCATCATCGGAACTTGGTTCAAAAAAACAGCCCATCGGGACAAGGTCATCTTGGCTACCAAAGTCGCTGGACCGGGTGATTATACCAAACACATCCGCAAAAACCTCAGCTTTAAAAAAGCCCATATCGACGAGGCCATCGATAAAAGCCTTAAAAGACTGCAAACCGATTATATCGACCTCTATCAATTGCATTGGCCAGAAAGAAAAACCAACACCTTTGGGGTGAGAAGTTTTCAATATGACCTCAACGATCCTTGGAAAGAAAATTTTGAGACCGTCCTAGACGCACTCGATCAAAATATCAAAGCGGGTAAGATCAGGCACGTTGGCCTGTCCAATGAAAATCCCTGGGGGATCATGCGTTTTTTACAAGCCTCAAAATCTCCTACCACCAAAATGATTACCGTCCAAAATCCCTATTCCTTGCTCAATCGGCTCTTTGAAATCGGAAGCTCCGAGATCTGCCACAGGGAAAATATCGGACTTTTAGCTTATTCCCCCCTTGGCTTTGGAGTCCTGTCTGGGAAATACCGCAACGGAAAAATCCCGCCCAACAGTCGCTTAGCGCTGTTTGAACGTTTGGCAAGATATAGTGGAAAAAATTCCTTTCAAGCCACCGATCGCTACGCCGAATTGGCGGAAGAAGTGGGCCTTTCACCAACCGATTTGTCACTTGCATTTGTCAATGACCGAAGCTTTGTTACCTCCAATATCATTGGAGCCACCACCATGGATCAACTCAAGGAAAATATCGCTACTTATC
Organism: Flavobacteriaceae bacterium; assembly: GCA_018647605.1. Lineage (GTDB taxonomy): Bacteria > Bacteroidota > Bacteroidia > Flavobacteriales > Flavobacteriaceae > UBA8316. The sequence continues at coordinate 31,740 of JABGSU010000012.1, forward strand.
AAGTCAAGCTCTCTAAGGACGTCCTTAAAGCCATTGATGAAATCCATGAAGACATTCCCAATCCTGCTCCTTAAACTAGGCTTCGGGCTTTTTTTCTTTTGTTCTCTTCTAAACAAAAAACAAATCTAGAATAAACTAACTTTGGCGTGCACCAAATCTCGCTACTGTTATGAAAAATCTATTTTTCTACAAGCTGGGTTATCTTCTTTTTTGTGACTTAAGAATACACAAGGTTGATTCTTTCTCTCTTGTTTTTCGAAAATCCTAGACAATTCATCAAGTATCCCTGCTTTATCATATCCTTTAGTCATTGAATTTTGAGTGGTTCTGTTCACTTAAACACAACTAGTAGATAAACACCATATAGCGTTTATATTCCTTTATTCACGCTTTTTATATTGTTTAGCTTCCTTATCTCCCAACAAAGCATAAAAACCAAAACCATTCATGGTAGTAGTAAGATCGGGGGCTTATAAGTATATAAATTTTTTGGGGTAATTGCCAAACCCAACAAACACTTAATCTGTTGTATTACAACATTTTATATGTGTTATTAACTATATTTATTGATGTTAAATCTTGGGCAAAGCCGAGATCAATTCTTGGGTATAAGGCTCTTGGGGGTGGAAGTACAGCTCATCGGCTTCACCTTCTTCTACCAAAACTCCTTTTTCCATAACCAAGATACGATCGACCATATATTTGACCACATTCAAGTCGTGGGAGATAAAGAGGTAAGACAATTGTAGTGCTTCTTTAAGGTCATTGAGTAAATTGAGTACCTGTGCCTGAACAGAGATATCGAGTGCTGCAACAGATTCGTCCAGCAGTAGCAATTGCGGCTCTGTTGCCAGAGCTCGTGCAATGACCACCCTTTGGCGTTGACCTCCTGACAGTTGATGGGGATAACGATGGTAATATTCAGCTCCCATTCCTACCTGTTCGAGCAACTGAAAAACCCTTGCTTTTTGGGCGGCTTTTCCGCTGACCAATTCGTGAACATAAAGCGGCTCAGCAATGGCATCTCCTATAAATTTAAGTGGGTGAAGAGCCGCAAAAGGGTCTTGAAAAACCAATTGGATTTCCCTACGAAGTGCCCTCAACTCCTTGGAGTTTAGTCCCACAATCGAACGCCCTTTGTAATGAATATCACCAGCAGAAGGCGCATCAAGATGGACCAAAGCCCTGCTGATAGTCGATTTTCCGCAACCTGATTCTCCCACCAAACCCAAGGTCTCTCCGGGGTAAAGGTCAAAACTTACCTCATTCACTGCTTTCAGGCTTTCGTTTTCCTGAAACCAATGTCGTGTGAGAGGGTATTCTTTGACCAAACCTCTGACTTCCAATAGTGGTTTTTGAGAATAAAGCGTTTTGTGTCTTTTGGCTCTCGACGCTTTGGAAATAGATTTAAAAGTATTTTGTTTTTGAGAAAAATCGGCTACAGTCGGCAAGCGCTCCAAACGTTTGTCGGGTTGCGGACGAGCATACAATAAACCTTGAGTGTAAGGTTCTTGAGGGTTTTTAAAAATGTCCTCCACGGTCCCGCTTTCCACCAGCTTGCCCTCGTGCATCACCAAAACACGATCGGCAAATTGAGCCACCACACTCAGGTCGTGGGAAATGAATAAAACGCTCATTTTGTGGATTTTTTGCTGTTGCTTGATCAAAGACAGTATTTCTTTTTGAACGGTTACGTCCAGTGCAGTCGTTGGCTCATCGGCAATCAACAATTGGGGGGCACCGATCAATGCCATTGCAATCATCACCCTTTGCTTTTGCCCACCACTCAGCTCGTGGGGATAGGCTTTAAAAATACGTTCTGGTTTTGGCAGTTGTACTTGTTCAAAAGCCTCCAGCACCCTATCATGCTGATCTTTGGGCGTCCCTATTTTATTTTTCTGCAAGCGTTCCATCACTTGAGGTCCACAGCGCATACTCGGATTAAGACTCGATTGGGGTTCCTGAAAGATCATTCCCAATTCCCTCCCCCGAATAATTTGCCAATCTTTGGTTGACAATTGGGAAAGGTCCTGTCCGCCCAACTCCATTTTTTGACTGCTAATAGACAAGGGCAATTGGAACAATAAACCCGCAATGGAAAGGGCAGTGAGTGACTTTCCACTGCCTGACTCTCCCACAATGGCTACAATTTCATTTGAATTGACCGTAAAAGAAAGTCCATTCAAAAGCAACCGCTCTTGAGATGAAACGGACAATCCTTCTACTGCTAACAATGGTTTTTTTCCTTTCATGAATGAATAATTTCGTCCGCCGTCAAAAGGGCTTTATTTCGTAAACGCAAAACAACTTGGGCAATGGTGATCACGTCCTTTTCGCAATAGATTATAATGCGATCGATGTTTTTTTCTTCGTAATAGACTTGAGCCACTTGACTTCCGTTAATATCATCTTTGGGAGTAGGAATACCCAATACATGAGCCATCAGGGAGAGAGAAGTGTAATTCTTATAGTCTCCAAACCGCCACAAATAAAGGGTATCCAAATGGGGAACTTCCCATGGTTTTTTATTAAAGAGATTGAGTTTAGCAGGTAAATCAACCCCTTGAATGATCATCCGCCGGGCGATATAGGGAAAGTCAAACTCTTTTCCATTGTGGGCACAAAGTAAATGTGCTGGTTGATTGAAATGCTGCTCTAATAAATTTTTAAATTGAATTAAAAGTTCTTTTTCGGGGCCATAAAAACTCTTAACTCTAAATTCGGGAGGGTTGGAGTTGGGATTGAAAAAACCTACAGAAATACAAACGATTTTACCAAACTCAGCCCATATTCCTGCTCTTTCATAGAAAGATGCTGGTGTTTGCTCATCAGAACGTTGGTATTGGGTTTTGGCGGCAAATAGCTCTTTTTCCGTATCGGAAAGTTCATCAAAAGTTGCTTTTTCTGGAACAGTCTCTATGTCCAAAAACAAAATTTTGTGGAGGTCAATTTTTTGAAACATTTTTAATCATTTCCAATCCCCCCTCAAGGTAAACATAAATGTCTTTTGTAAAAGATTCTCCTCCAGAAGTTTTGCCTTCAATTTCTTTTTCTCGGTCTTTGAGATGGCCCAAACGTGCCACAATCAGATCCTCCTCTGGAACAACCAAGACATATTGCCCCAAATGCCCGCGCATCATAAATACTTTTTTACCCTCAAAAACTTCCAACCACCAGCCATAGCCATATTCGGGACTTTCTTCAAATCGCGGTTTGACAGATAGAGCCACAAAAGTGGAGTCCAATAGCTGTTTGTCATTCCATCGGCCATGATTTTTATAGAGTTTTCCAAATCGCGCAAAATCTCGGGCATTGGTAGCCAAACAACAAAAGGCTTTTTCCATTTCATTATCGGAACTGTCCCGCTGCCACAAAGCAGTTTGTTCTGCTCCCATTGGTTGCCAAAGTTTTTCGGTCAGATAGGTACTTAGTTTTTTTCCCGTAGCCCTTTTGATAACCATCCCCAAGAGTTGGGTAGTACCACTTTGATAATGGAATTTTTTTCCTGGTTTTTCAATAATGGGTTGATCCAAGATCAGAGCGTCAAGATCTTTGACAAAATAGGAAGCCGATGTTACGGAAAAAGGATTGTAATACTCTTCACTCCATTTTTGCCCAGAGGCCATACTAGATAGGTCACCCACAGTTACCTCATTGGAATAGGGACCTTTAAGTTCGGGAATAAAATCCACTACCTTCTGATCTAAACTTTTTATCGCTCCTTCTTGAATGGCGATACCCATCAAAGCGGAAACAACACTTTTTACTACCGAAAAGGAATTACTTCTGGAGTTCACTCCAAAAGAATCATAATATTTTTCATACAGTATGCTGTCATTTTTAATGACCAAGTAGGCTACTGTTTTTCGGTCTTTGTGATAATCTTCTAAGCTTTTACTGGTGGCGAATTGATTGTATTTAGAATGTAATGGCCATGCTTGGGGCTGAACCGCTGCATAAACGCTGTCATTGGAAAAACTTTCGTAATCCGTCAAAAAAGCTGTGGTATGCCCTGTCAGGTAAATGGTACTAATCCCCCTCAGCAAGTAGCTATATGGGGAGATATAAAGAATAGAAAACAATGCAATCAGAAGAAAGCCCAAGCGGAAGAAAAATCGTTTCATTACTTTTTTTTAAATATTAAAGTACAGTAAGTTGTTTAGGGTAGCCTTCCAGTTCTAGAAGTCGGCGCTTGGTGGTAATCCCACCAGAATAGCCTACCAATGATCCATCACTACCGACCACTCGATGACAAGGAATGACAATCAGCAAGGGGTTTTTGGCAATAGCACCTGCTATTGCCCTGACCATTTTGGCATCGCCATAGGCCTGTGCTACCTTGACATAGGCCAAAGATGTTCCATAGGGTATACGAGAAAGCAATTTCCAGACCTTTACCTGAAAATCTGTTCCCTTTGGACGAATGGGAAAAGTAAACTCTCGACGCTTTCCGTGAAAATATTCGTCAATTTGTTTGATAACACCTCTCATTAAAGGAGAAGTGGGTAACGGGATTTTTTCAATTTCCTCTACAAAAAAAAACGCGTAACTTCTTGATTTTCAATATTTACAGATACAACTCCCGCCTCACTTTTGTAATAACCTACCTCCATATAGTTAACATAATCAGTTTAAAAATACAATTAAAAAATATACAAAAATTATATTTTTTGCTTTTCTGTTTAAGATTAAAAGAATTTTAAGCGAGCAATTGAGCGGCTTCTTTGGCGTGATAAGTAGCGATAAGATTGGCTCCTGCCCTTTTGAATGCAAGCAGTTGCTCCATCATCACAGCATCGTGGTCCAACCAACCTTTATCGGCGGCCGCTTTAAGCATGGCGTATTCTCCACTGACTTGATAGGCAGCAATGGGTACTTCAACATTTTCACGGATATCTCTGATGATATCGAGATAAGCCAATCCAGGTTTGACCATTACCATGTCTGCACCCTCCTCAATATCTCTAAGGGTCTCTGTGAGGGCTTCTAAACGATTGGCAGGATCCATTTGGTAGGTTTTCTTGTCACCAAAGCCAGGAGCCGAGTCAAGCGCTTCCCGAAAAGGACCGTAAAAGGCAGAAGCGTACTTGGCACTGTAACTCATAATACCCGTATCGGTTAAACCTGCGGATTCCAAAACAGTTCTGATCTTCTGAATACGGCCATCCATCATATCGCTAGGGGCTACAAAATCAGCTCCCGCTTGGGCATGACTCAATGCCATTTGAGCCAAAACCTCCACGGTAGGATCATTTAAAATCTTTCCTTTTTCAACAATACCATCGTGACCATAGGAAGAATAAGGATCCAATGCCACATCGGTCATTACCACCATTTCGGGGGTTGTAGTTTTGACTTTTCTCACTGCGCGCTGCATCAATCCCTCGGGATTCAATGCTTCAGTTCCTTTGTTGTCTTTGAGTGCATCGTCGACCATCACGAATAACAGTAAAGCTTTGATCCCCATATCGGAAACCGATTTCACCTCCTCCTGAAGAAGGTCCAAACTTAAGCGATAACATCCTGGCATGGCTGAAATAGGCTCTTTAACTTGGGTACCTTCCGTAACAAATAAAGGCAACATCATATCGTTGACGGTCAATTGACTTTCACTGACCAGTTGTCGGATGGCGGGGCTCTGTCGGAGTCTTCTGTTTCTTTGGTTGGGATGCATAGGATAAATTTAAATGTTCTTAGTGGCTCACACCCACGCTCTGGGATTTTCAAGAACGTTGACCAGTTCTTCCTCTTTGCCATTGGGCAGGGGCTTGTGGTTGTATTGCCACTGCACATGAGGGGGAAGGCTCATCAAAATACTTTCGATCCTACCATTGGTTTTCAATCCAAAAAGGGTTCCCTTGTCGTGGATCAAATTGAACTCAACATAGCGTCCTCTTCGGATCTCCTGCCACTCTCGCTGGGCATCGGTGTAGTTAATGTTTTTTCTTTTTTCAACAATTGGAACATAGGCTTCCAAAAAATGATCGCCCACTTTAGTCACAAAATCATACCTGTTTTCGGCGGTGTATTTTTCGTCTGGTCTTAGGTAATCAAAAAACAATCCTCCAATTCCGCGAGCCTCTCCGCGGTGGGCGTTCCAAAAATATTCATCACAACGTTTTTTGTATTCAGAATAAAAATTTTTGTCGTGGGCATCACAGGCTTTTTTACAAACTTGATGAAAGTGCTGGGCGTCTTCTTCAAAAAGATAATAAGGAGTCAAATCTTGTCCTCCCCCAAACCATTGGTCTTGTAATTCCCCTTGATCATTGTAGAGTTCAAAATACCGCCAGTTGGCATGAACCGTGGGAACAAATGGATTTTTAGGATGAAGTACCATACTCAAGCCACAAGCAAAAAAATCACCCGCTTTAACCTTAAAATAGTTTTTCATACTCTCGGGTAATTCACCGTGAACAGCAGAGACATTAACGCCTCCTTTTTCGAAAACAGCACCATCTTCTATCACTCGGGTTCGGCCACCGCCGCCACCCGATCGTTCCCAAAAGTCTTCTTTAAAGCGGGCTTTTCCATCCACTTCGGCCAATTTCTTGGTAATTCGGTCTTGTAGGTTTTCAATGTAACGATTGAATTTTTTTTTCATGGAATTTTAACTTAGGGGTTAAGGTTGGTATTCTTTAACAGCATCCACAAAAGCCTTGGCGTGATCCACGGGAATATTAGGTAAAATACCGTGTCCCAAATTGACAATGTAACGGTCTTTACCAAAGGCATTGATCATTTGCTTGACTTGGGTTTTGATTTCGGGTATGGGAGACAGTAATCGGGAAGGATCAAAATTTCCTTGAAGGGTAATCTGTCCACCAGAAAGATAACGCGCATTGCGAGCGGTACAGGTCCAATCAATACCCAAAGCCGCTGCGCCAGATTTACTCATTTCTTGTAGGGCAAACCAGCACCCTTTTCCAAAAACGATGACGGGAACGGTTCCGCTCAAGGCATCGATGATTTGCTGAATATAGGGCCAAGAGAATTCTTGATAATCTGAGGGGGAAAGTAGTCCTCCCCATGAATCAAATAGCTGAATCACATCGGCACCCGCTTTGACTTTTTCTCTCAAATAGGCAATGGTAGTTGTAGTGATTTTTTGGAGCAACTCTTTGGCCATGGCTGGCTCTTGAAAACAAAAGGCTTTGGCCTTATCAAAGTTTTTCGACCCTTGCCCCTGCACCGCATAGCACAGCAAAGTCCATGGTGCCCCTGCAAAACCAATCAAAGGAACTCGCTCGTTAAGTTCGTTTTTGGTCATCCGTACGGCCTCAAAAACATATCCTAATTCTTCTTCTACATCTGGCAAAATGACCTGATCCAAAGAAGCTTTATCTATTATAGGTTTGGGAAGGTAGGGACCGATACCATCACGCATTTCAACTTCTATGTTCATGGCTTGTAATACCACCAAGATATCGCTGAAGATGATGGCAGCATCAACTCCAATTTGATCAATGGGCATGAGGGTAATTTCTGTAGCCATCTCAGGTGTCTGACAACGGGTGAAGAAATCGTATTTCTCTTTCAATTTCATAAAATCAGGCAAATAACGCCCTGCTTGACGCATCATCCAAACAGGAGGGCGTGCTACAGTTTCACCTTTTAAGGCTTTTAAAAACAATTCATTCTTCATGAAGGGTAATATGATTTTTTAGTGATAGTAAAAGTTGAGAAGATGTAGGGTCTTTGGCTACCGTGTATTGCGACGTATACAGTGCTACTTGTTTGGCGGTAGTGGTTCCCAAACAAAAACTATGGGTATCATCAAAGTTGTTGCTCAAGGCATAACCCCTTACCCCGCTGGGACTAAAAAAAAGTATCCCATCGAAGTGGCCTTTAATAACATGATCCTTTAAATGGGTTTCGTAAACTTCAATAGGATTTATTGTGATACCATGGGAGGGTAAAATGTCCTCCAAATCGTTCGTGCGAAGCTTTCCGCAAAAATATGAAAAAGACTCATTTTTATACTTTTTTGCTAAATAATAAGCTAATTCTGACGAATTATGAGCAATTTTTGCCACTTTTTGTCCATTTTCAGTCAAAAGGGCTGCTGTCTTTTTTCCTACACAATAGCTTGTTTTTCCCGCTATCATTTTTGAAATTTTGGAAGAAGATAATACGGCATTAACTGCATTCTGACTGGTAAAAATAAGCGAATCAAAAACAGAATTAATTTTGGGGGTTTTAATGGGGAAAATCTGTATGAAGGACTGTTCGACCAAACTGAATTGATGAAAGAGTAAACGGTCTCTAAAATCTTGTGATAATATTTTGGTGGAGAGCAACCTCATTCTTTACTATATTTAATAGTCTTCATGATTTCATCTCCTCCATTGGACAAGACCTCTTGAGCGGCATAGGCGG
>JABGSU010000160.1 GCA_018647605.1 Flavobacteriaceae bacterium
AGTCGGTCACAGAGCCTTCAGAAGAAGACTCGACAGAACTCGGCGAGGTTCCTCAAGAAGCAGAAAAGGGAACTGTTCCAAAATATCCCGCTATCAAGTCTTACTATAGAGTTTACTAGAAAGGAAGTCAAGTGCTCCCCCTCATTTACTTTATCTTATCCGCATTCGGGCTCACACAGATTCTAGTCTATGGTTCTATCTTCAACCCCATAAGACCAACCAAAGGAAAACTAGGAGAACTGTTCAGGTGCCCTATGTGTCTAGGTTTTTGGATTGGTTTGCTTTTATGGAGTCTAAATCGTCAAACCGAACTATTTAGTTTTGATTATAGTCCATTAACGGCAATCTTGCTTGGGTGTTTGAGTTCTGGAACTTCTTATATCCTTTCAATGTTGTTTGACGATAATGGCTTAAAAATAAGCAAATGAAAGCGAGGTTTCCAATGGCAAACAAAAGATGGATGTTACAGCCTGTTCGTAATTGCTGCAAAGGCAGTAAACCCAAGCAGGGAGAGCCTGCTTTTTATTATTTATGGAGTTGACAAATGAACAATAAAGTTCTACTAAGAGAATATTATGAGCTTTGCGAAGGCGGAGTGTGCCAGGACTTTCTAACTGAAAGCGAAAAGCGAGAAGTTGCCGACGGAAAAGCAATGTATCTCACTGGCATTATCCAGAGAGCAAAAGCAAAAAACCAAAATGGTAGAGTCTATCCAAGAGAAGTCTTGGAAAGGGAAGTGGAGAACTATCAAAAAGTGGTAAGAGAGAATAGAGCACTTGGTGAGCTAGACCACCCAGAAGATTCTGTTGTAAACTTGAAGAACGTTTCACACCTTATGACTCAAATCTGGTGGGACGGTGCCAGTGTAATGGGGAAGTGTAAAATCCTCAACACACCTTCGGGGCAGATTCTCCAGTCTCTTGTTCAGTCAAACGTTACGCTCGGCATTTCCTCAAGAGGAATGGGTTCGGTTCACGAGGATAGGCAAGGCAACACTGTTGTTGAAGACGACTTCAACCTTATCTGCTTTGACTTTGTTTCAGACCCTTCTACTATCGGAGCTTTTATGGGATTAGCAGAGGGCAAGATCAAGACAACAAATGTCTATACCAAGGCAGACAAAATTAAAGAGCGGGAAATCGAAAAAAAGGTTTCGGACTACTTAGAAAAATTAAAAGAGGACTGGGAAAGCCTTCCTAAGTATTTTATTACCTCATCAGAAAAAAGATTGGGTCGCGATGAACTTTTGGGATACATTCATGAAATAAACGAAAGTATTCCTAAGTTTTAATTGTCTTTTTTTAGATTGAGTTTTTCGGCAAAATAATCACAAAAATCCTTCATGGTTGCGGTCATTTTCTCATCTTGAGTAGCCCGGAGATAGGTATCACTCATGGTCAATAGCGTTTGATGGAAAAACATTTTCATTTGATCCACAGGCATCTCTTTGACCCACAAATCCATTCTCAAGGTTTCTTGATTTTGGCCATCCCAAAACGCTAATAGCATGGCTTGTGCCACTTCGTTCTCCACACCACCATCTGGAGCAGACCAAATGATTTTTTCTGGGATTTTATTTTCATCTACAGTAACCTCTATACTAACTGGGCTCGTTTTTTTTGCCATTATCTTCTTGGTTTGTAATTGGATTTCGAAAATAGGGTTTGGGCAGGAAGATTGAGAAGGGCCTGAATTTCAGTATTGGGATATCGATCCATGTAGGATTTAATAATTTGCCATCCCAACCAAACACCAATCCTAGCTGGCGATTCGTTATCTATTTCTAAATAAAATTTTGAAAAAGGTCCAGGCTCAATAAACCGCTGCAACAAAGCAGTGTCTGTATTAAATAAAAGTTGTTTTTCGACAAAATATTGCCACATATATACTTCATTGTCAACCACCCATTGCAATTGGTCATCGGTATATCCCATTTTTTGGGCATTGGTCAACCGAGGTAAAACCCAATCTTTGAGATAGATTTTTTTTCCGTGAAAAATCATCTGGGACAAAAGCGATCTGTCTTTGGTGGGGGGTATTTTATGTTCAACAAATTTTTCAGCCACATGAGAACTAAGATAATTAACATCCATTTCTTGACGTATGTATTGAGGAATACCCTCGTACAATTGATGGTTGGTCCCCAAATAAGTATCCAAAGAAATAAGTAAGAGTGAATCTGTATAAATCGTTTTGCTTTGATAGTCTACATTGTTGATTACTCCAATTACTCTTGGAGTTTTCGTCTTAGGGAAGTAGTACTTTAAATGTTTAAAAAGATACGCCAAGGACTCCTCCAAGGGTTCCATTGAGGGGAATTTATCCTCCACATTTTCCAATAGAAGCAGTTGTAAAGTGTCTTTTTGTCTTTTAACCCATACACTATCTTTAAACTTCTCTGGGAAAAGAAAAGTATAACGGGCTTTCAATTTAGGAATGTCCTTATTCTCAGACAAGTGAAACTCCCTGTCAAACCTTTCAATCTTAAATTCCATAGGTATGGAAAGAATTCTGGAGGACTCAGAATCAACATTTTTACAGCCAATAACGACTGAAAAAAGGGAGAGTACTGTAAATATTTTGATGGTTTGGCTAATAATCAATCTCATTTAATTGGATTTATTTTTATTCCAATGTAACTTCGATATACAAATGTAAGCGGTCTTTACTAAAAAAAAATTAAACATCTATAATTAATTAAAATTACAAAGCGAAATGACAAACTTGGATGATTCATATCCAAATCAAGTCTCCTTGATACATGACCAATTAAAATGATAAATAGTAACAAATGAAAGCACCTGAAAAAATAGTGAGCCACATCGTTGAATGGCTGAAGGATTATCAAAGAAAATCAAAAATGAATGGTTTTGTAGTTGGTGTTTCGGGTGGAATTGATTCTGCGGTCACTTCAACCCTGTGCAGTCTCACAAATGCACCCGTATTATGTGTGGAAATGGAAATTCATCAAGACACAAAACAGGTTTCTAGAGCCAATGAACACATTGAGTGGTTAGAGGGTAAATTCGATAATGTTACCCATCAAAATATTTCTCTTACTGCCGTCTTTGAAAGTTTTGTATCGGGTCTTCCGACTACCCATAAAAAAGATGAGCAATTGCTCAGTTTAGCCAACACAAGAGCAAGGTTGAGAATGACAACACTGTATTATTTTGCTGCTCTACACCGCTATTTAGTTGCGGGAACAGGAAATAAAGTTGAGGATTTTGGAGTGGGCTTCTATACCAAATATGGAGACGGAGGAGTTGACTTGAGTCCCATTGCCGACTTATTAAAGTCAGAGGTTTATGAATTGGCGCAACACCTTGGTATAATAGAATCCATTCAAAAGGCAGCTCCCACAGATGGCTTATGGAGTGATAATAGAACCGACGAAGAACAAATGGGAGCCAATTACAATGACCTAGAATGGGCCATGAAACAAATCGAGATAAATCCTAGCCTTAAAGGACTCGATCAAGAGCAGCTTGATATTATTGGAATTTACAAGAATTTTAATCAACAAAATCAACATAAAATGAATCCTATCCCTGTTTGTCAAATCCCCCTTTCACTTTTATGACGTAGCTCATTTCGAAAATATTTAGTAAATTAAATATTTATTTTATAATTCGCCCCAAATTATGATTAACCTACTAATCATTGACCCCCACCCTGTGGTGAGGTATGGTTTCAAAACTTTTTTTTCAGATTACGACTATATTAATGTAGCTCACACCGCTCCAACCCTTAAAAGTGTCATTGATTACATAGAGTCCAATCCTGTAGACATTGTCATCTCAGAAATGATTTTAAACGATGAAAGTCCCATAGATCTAATCAATAGGGTTAAAAAAATCGATCCTGAAATAAATGTAATTTTCTTTACCACTCAGGATAGAGAAATATACAGCATACCTTTGGTGCGAACTGGAGCCATTGGCTTTTTATCTAAAAATGTAGAAGCTTCTGTTATGGCCGATGCTATCAAGAAAATCAAATCATATAAGCTCTACATCACCAATAACTTTAACAATGAATTGAATTTAGATCTCGATATAGATCGGCTAAGAAATAACTATGGAATACTTTCCTCTAGAGAAATTGAAGTGTTGAAATACCTTACCGAAGGAAAAAGAAATATCGAAATTGCTGAGTGTTTGAAAATCAATCAAAAAACAGTCAATACCTACAAAAACAGGGTGATGCACAAGCTCAAGGTAAGCAACATGTTCGACCTCTATATACAGGCCAAAAACTTAAACTTGGTTTAAATCACTCGATTAAGTTTATTAGAAAGTACTTTTTTAAGTTGCTGATAACTGATAATGTCTTGAAGGGTGTCTTGGTTTTTCTCCTGCTCTTTGGTTTCCATTTGCAGTTCAGCTATTTTTTGATCAATCAAATAACGTCTCATAGACAGTATGGTCTCGCTTACTAATTGCACTACCTCACTGCCTTTCTCCTTTACAAAAACATTTCTTTTTTCCCAATCATGCAATTGATGCTGCTCCTCTCTCATAACCAAATCAGTGATGATTTCATTTTGAGCTAAATCGTCGGTTTGCATAATTTTTTCAAGATTTAAATCTCCTTGATCACTCTGGTAAAATTCGATGAGTTGATAGAAAAGTTTTTTAAAGGTATCTTGACTCAATTCAATTTCGTCTTGCTGTAGGTCTAAGAAAATCTTTTCATATACTTTGGCCGATATATTTTGACTTTCCTGAATCAACTCCCCTTCTTCATTGGATTTTAAAATAATTTCTTCAAAATTCAACTCCTGATTACCATAGGTTAGTAGAATAGAAATGATTTGTTTCTCTAACTCAAAAACACGATTGACCTTGGCAGTTGAATCAGTTATTTTTTTAACCAAAGGGACCTTTTCATTAGGAACTAATTTTTTGGATTCTTTTTGTTTGTTTTTTTGATTGATTTGAGCCAAAGCACTGAACAAGGCATCTTCTGAAATTTGCATAATTTCAGCACAATTCTGAATGTAAATCTCTTGCTTGATAACATCGGGGATCTTAGAAATACTTTCAACGATTTCCCTTATGGTCTCAGCTTTTCTAATGGGATCATTTTTTCCCTCGTCAGAAAGTAATGAGGCTTTAAATTGAATAAAATCTTTAGCCTTTTCCTCGAGGAAAGTCTTGATTTCATCGGTATTATGATTTTTAGCAAAACTATCAGGATCTTCTCCTTCGGGAAAACTGCATACCTTCACATTCATTCCTTGCTCCAAGATCAGGTCTATCCCCCTAAGTGAGGCCCGAAGTCCAGCCGCATCTCCATCGAATAGAACAACAATATCGGATGTCAATCGATTAATCATCCTAATTTGATCAACAGTCAGTGCTGTTCCTGAAGAGGATACAACATTGGTAATGCCCGACTGATGCATTTGGATAACATCCGTATATCCCTCAACCAAGTAGCAAACATTGTCTTTAGCTATGGTTTGTTTGGACTCATAAATCCCGTAAAGCGCCTTACTTTTATGATAAATCTCGCTTTCGGGAGAATTAAGGTATTTGGCTGTTTTGGTATTTTGAGACAATATCCTACCTCCAAAACCCTGAACCCTACCCGACATGCTTCTGATGGGGAAAATAACCCTACCCCTAAAACGGTCAACTTGACGATTTTCGTTGACTATTACTAATCCAGTTTTTTCGAGAAACTCCAGCTTATATCCATCTTTTTGGGCTTGCTTGCTCAATGCATCATAGGAATCGGGAGAATATCCCAAAGCAAACTTTTTAAGCGTTTCATCTTTAAAACCCCTCTCCTTAAAATAGGTCAAACCAATAGATTTTCCCGCTTCGGTTTCCCATAGGTTTTTTTCGAAAAACCCTGCGGCATATTGCGCTACCAAAAACATACTTTCCTTGGTGTCTTTAATCTGTTTTTCCTCCGGGGATTCTTCCGTTTCCTCTATTTCTATATTGTACTTCTTAGCCAAGTAACGAATGGCCTCAGGATAGGTAAAATGCTCGTGTTCCATCAAAAAAGCAATAACATTGCCTCCTTTTCCACTGCTGAAATCCTTCCATATTTGTTTTACAGGAGATACCATAAAACTGGGAGTACGCTCCTGACTAAAGGGACTTAAACCTTTAAAATTGGCTCCCGACTTTTTTAGGGTGACGTATTCCCCTATCACCTCCTCTAATCGAGCGGTTTCATATACTTGGTCTATAGTACTTCTAGAAATCAAAACAAGGGTAATATTTATATAAAAATAAAATATAATGGCCACCGAACAAAACCACAGGAACTAATTTCAATATTCGGACTTTATATACTTCTTTCGATGACGTAATTGACCATCATTTCCAGTGCATCTCGATATGGACTTTTGGGAAAGGTCTTGAGTAGCTTAATGGCACTGGAGTGATAAGACTCCATCTTTTTTTCAGCAAATGCAAGTCCACCAACAGTTTTGATCTTATTGATCGCCTCTCGTACCCTTTTTTTGTCTTTATTATAATTTTTTACCGTATTAATCAGCCACCTTTTGTCTGAACGCTCCATAACATTTAGGGCGTGAATAAGTGGCAAGGTCATCTTTTGTTCTTTGATATCAATACCCGTAGGCTTCCCTATTCTCTGTTCGGAATAGTCGAATAAATCATCTTTGATTTGAAAAGCCATACCCAAAAGTTCTCCAAACTCGTGCATTTTGGCAACCTCATCATCTCCAGCCTCAACAGACTTGGCCCCCATTGCACAACAAGCGGCCAACAAAGTCGCTGTTTTTTGACGGATGATTTCATAATAAACGTCTTCTGTTATATCAAGATTTCTTGCTTTTTCAATTTGCAAAAGTTCGCCTTGACTCATTTCTCTTACCGCCACGGAGATAATCTTTAAAAGATCAAAATCTTCATTTTCAATAGAAAGTAATAAACCTTTGGAAAGCAAATAGTCGCCAACCAAAACAGCAATTTTGTTTTTCCATAATGCATTGATAGAAAAAAAACCCCTGCGCTGGTTACTGTCATCTACCACATCGTCATGAACTAGGGTAGCCGTATGGATCAACTCAATTACAGCAGCTCCTCGATAGGATCTTTCATTTACCTTGCCCTTACCCAGCATTTTAGCCACCAAAAAAACAAACATCGGTCGCATTTGTTTTCCTTTTCTGTTGACAATAAAATGGGTGATTCTGTTAAGAAGTGCCACTTTGGAAGACATAGAAGTAGAGAACTTTTTTTCAAAAAGTTCCATTTCTGCATAAATAGGTTCTTTAATTTGTTCTACTACTTTCATTGCGCCGTAAAGATACCACTATTCGTTAATGAAATTTCCATGATTAAATATAATCCAATCAGCGAAATGACAACTAAAATGGTACAATCAATACCATTGAAAAACAAAAAACAACAATTATATAATTACCTATTGACGTTCTGCCTTATTGGCCAATTGTCCACAAGCTGCATCAATATCCTTCCCTCTTGATCTCCTCACGGTAACGGTTATTCTTTGTGCCTCCAAAGCCATTTCATAAGCCTTTATTCTGTCATGATCTGCCTGTAGGAATTTGTCTTCGCCAATCGGATTGTATTCAATCAAATTAACTTTACAAGGGGTCTGTTTACAAAAATCCACCAATGCTTTAATATCTTCCTCTTCATCGTTGATACCCTTCCAAACCACATATTCATAGGTAACGGATTTAGATGTTTTATCATACCAATATTGAATGGCTTCTGCCAAATCATCGAGCGGAAACTTTTCCGCAAAAGGCATTAATTCTTGTCTTACAGACTGTCGGGCACTGTGAAGAGAAACAGCCAAACCGAAACGCACTTGATCATCGGCTATTTTCTTCATCATTTTGGGAATGCCAGAGGTAGAAACCGTAATCCTCGAAGGGGACATGCCCAGACCTTCAGATTGGGTAATTTTATCAATAGCAGCGATCAGATTTTTGTAGTTCATCAGCGGCTCTCCCATACCCATAAAAACAATATTGGTCAATGGTCGATCAAAATATAACCGACTTTGTTGGTCCATGGCCACCACCTGATCATAAATTTCATCGGCATTGAGGTTTCTCATTCTTTTGATTTTGGCCGTAGCACAAAATTCACAGTCTAAACTACAACCTACTTGTGAAGAGACACATGCCGTTGTTCGCGTTGCCGTGGGAATAAGTACTGATTCAACGATCAAATCATCATGTAATTTGACCGCATTTTTAATGGTTCCGTCATTACTTTTTTGCTGTTGATCAATAGCAATATGATTGATCACAAAATGTTCCTCTAATAAGGAACGAGTCGCTTTTGAAAGGTTGGTCATGCCTTCAAAATCGTGGGTGCCTTTTTGCCACAACCACTGATATACCTGATTTCCACGAAAAGCCTTGTCTTCATTTTCGATAAAGAATTGCCTGAGGTCTTCGAGCGATAGCGAACGAATGTCCCTTTTACTTTCCGTTTCCATCAATGAACTGATTCAAATATCTCCTCCATAAGCCCAAGCTTGTCGTTAGAGGATGAGCATAGCATCACCATAAGAGTAAAAATTGTATTTTTTCTTAATGGCTTGTTTATAAGCTTCTCTGATTAAATCGACATCGGCAAAAGCAGACACCATCATCAGCAAAGTGGATTTAGGTGTGTGAAAATTAGTAATCATACAATTGGCGATAGAAAAATCGAAAGGGGGAAAAATAAACTTGTGAGTCCAACCCTGATATGGGTTTAAAGTCCCCATTGAAGATACAGAAGACTCAAGTCCTCTCATAACTGTGGTTCCTACTGCACATATTTTGCGGTTGGTTTTCAAAGCATTATTGACTACATCGGAGGCTTCTTGGGTAATAATCAACTCTTCGGAATCCATTTTGTGTTTTGACAAATCTTCAACCTCGACAGGACTGAAGGTTCCTAAACCAACGTGGAGGGTTAATTCGGCCAAGTCGATGCCTTTGATCTGAAGTTTTTTGATCAAATGTTTTGAAAAATG
This sequence comes from Flavobacteriaceae bacterium, assembly GCA_018647605.1. Classification (GTDB taxonomy): domain Bacteria; phylum Bacteroidota; class Bacteroidia; order Flavobacteriales; family Flavobacteriaceae; genus UBA8316. The sequence continues at coordinate 8,992 of JABGSU010000160.1, forward strand.
CAATCCTGCTGTAGGGGCTGCCACTGCACCTTCATGTTTGGCATATATAGTTTGATAACGATCCTCGTCTTCTTCTTCAATGGGACGGTTGATGTATTTGGGAAGTGGTGTTTGCCCAAGTTCTTTTAACTTGGAACGGAACTCACTGTAGGAGCCGTCAAAAAGAAAACGAAGCGTTCTCCCCCTAGAAGTAGTATTGTCTATTACTTCAGCAACCAAACTATCGTCATTTCCAAAATAGAGTTTGTTTCCAATTCTAATCTTTCTGGCAGGATCTACCAATACATCCCACAATCGTTGTTCCTCATTGAGTTCTCTGAGTAGAAAGACTTCAATTCTGGCTCCCGTTTTTTCTTTATTACCAAAAAGCCTAGCAGGAAAAACTTTAGTATTGTTCAAAACCATCACATCTCCTTCATCAAAAAAATTAATAATGTCTTTAAAGGTATGGTGACTGATTGATTGATCGGCGCGATTGACCACCATCAACCGTGATTCATCCCTACTAGAGGAGGGTCTTTGTGCCAATAAAATATCTGGGAGGTCAAAATTAAAATCTGACAATTTCATAAGTATCTTTTTTTACCCCGCAAATATAAGTTCTTAAGGTAGGGGTTGTCAAGTAAAAGGGAATAAAAAATCAAAATATCTTTTGATCAAAGTCGAGTCTACTAAGATCCTCCCAAAAACTGGGATAGGATTTGGAGACTACCTCCGCATTATTAATCGTTATGGAGGTTTTTAAACTTAAAGGAGCAAATGCCATGGCCATTCTGTGATCGTTGTAGGTATCTATTTCAACACCCTTTTTTATGTCTCCCGAATTGATCAATTCAAGGCTGTTTTCAGTGATTTCGACCCTTGCACCCAACTTTTCCATTTCAACCTTAAGAGCGGTCAATCGATCTGTTTCTTTTATTTTGAGGGTATGTAAGCCCGTAAGTTTACAGTTTATATTGAGTCCTAGACAGGTAACCGCAATGGTTTGAGCCAAATCGGGTGTGTTTTTCAGATCGATTGATACGTAATTAGGGAGACTAAAACCTTCTTTTTTAGAAAGCTTTATTTGTTTGTTAGTGAATGAAGTACTTATTCCAAATTTTCCATAGAGTTGAGCCAATGCAGCATCTCCTTGTCTGCTTTCTTCAAAATAACTGTTCAAACTAATTTCACTCTCTTGAGCCAGCGCCACAATGGAATAGAAATAGGAAGCTGAACTCCAGTCAGACTCTACAGTCCAAGTAATCGGATCAATTTTTGAACAGTGCCTTATCGATATTTGATTGCCATCAAATGCAGTTTCAAAACCCAATTCATTCATAATACTTTGGGTCATCTGGATGTAGGGAACAGAGGTCGTTTCCCCTATAAAATCAATGACCAATCCTTTTTTCAGTGATGGAGCGATCAGCATCAAAGCTGAGATATACTGGCTGCTAATATTAGCGGGAAGGCTTACCTGGTTCTCAATAATTTCTTTTCCTTTGATCACCAAGGGAGGAAAACCTTCCATTTTTTCGTAGGTAATATTGGCTCCCAAACTGCTTAAAGCTTCGACCAAAAGTTTTATCGGGCGTTCTTGCATTCTTTCAGAGCCCGTTAATACAACCTCTCGGTTGGCTTGGGATGCAAAATAGGCCGTCAGAAAACGCATGGCAGTCCCAGCATGATGAATATCTACGATCTTTCCACTACTTTTCAGACCTTTTTGAGTGACCTGAGAATCATCAGAATTAGAGAGGTTTTGAATTTTAATCTGAGGATATAAAGCTTGAAGTACTAATAACCTATTGGATTCACTTTTGGAGCCCGTAATCGTGAGTTCGCCATTCGCTATTTGAGTGGGGTGATTTAACTTTAGCTTCATCGCTGGTGTTATTATTTCAGTTTTGGATTGTTATGGTGTCTGTTGTGGTCTCTTTCAGACTTGGTTTTCATTTTCTTATCAAAAGCCTGTTGTAAATCAACACCGGTCTGATTGGCCAAACACAAAACAACAAATATAACATCGGCGAGCTCCTCACCCAAGTCTTTTGTTTTGTCACTCTCTTTTTCACTTTGTTCCCCATACCTCCTAGCAATAATTCGGGCTACTTCTCCAACCTCCTCAGTCAGTTGAGCCATATTTGTCAATTCATCAAAATAACGGACACCATGATCTTGAATCCATCGGTCAACAATTTCCTGTACTTTTTTCAATTCCATCTGGAGGCGAATTTAAAATTTTACTTTTAGTGATGAAAGCATATGTGTAAAAATCATATTAGGGCTTTGATTTCATCTAAATTTTGAACCACTGGGCAATGCGAATGGTGGGGTTCGTGGTGGGAATTAAAATGAATGGCTTGCATTCCAATGTTTAAAGCCCCTAAAATATCAGCCTCAAGACTGTCTCCAATCATTAAGGATTTTACTGCCGCTGTATTGCTTTGACGCAATGCATATTCAAAAATAACGGGATGGGGCTTTTTATAACCAACTTTTTCGGCCGTAAAAACATTTTTGAAATAGGGAGACAAACCTGAGTTTTTGATTTTATGGTGTTGTACGATCTCAAAACCATTGGTGATAACGTGAAGTTGATATTTCTGCTGAAGTCCTTGCAAAAGGGAGAGGGTACCTTCAAATAGGTTAGAAAAAGTTGAAAGATTTAAAATATATTGATTTGAAATTAAATCGATATTGTCTGGATCAAATGTATAATCGATGGCTTGAAAAGTTTTGATCAATCGTTTGTGCCGCAATTCGGTTTGGGAAATTTTATTTTCCCTGTAAAGCTTCCAATATTTATGATTAATCCCTTCGTAGACCGCCAGAAAATCATCGAGTTTAAGATGAATGTTAAGTTGATTAAAAATCTTCTCAAAGGTCAGTGCTGAATTTTTTTCAAAATCCCATAAAGTATGATCCAAATCAAAAAAGACATCAGTAATCTGATTTTTATCGAGCATGATAACGAAGATAATTTATGAATTTTTCCCGCCAAGTATTTTTTAATTCTGTAGCATTGAGTATGGCATTGGAAAAAGAAACCCCATGAATGGCCGACCTTGTGGGGAGATTTTCATACAACTGTTCCAATTTTTTAAATGCTTTGTGATCAGAAAATTTCCTCAGCCCAACTTCATCTGCCACCACAGGATGTATTTTCAATGAAGTTTGTAAATCGTTATTTAAATCGTAAAAATAGAAGGGAACAGCCGTTGAAGCGCGATAACCGATCTCACCCAAATAGCCCATACTGTAATCCTTTTGTATTTCGTGTTTCATCAAAGAATAATAGCCCAAAGAAGCTGATAAAAGACCGTAGTTAAACCTTGTCCTATTGATTTTTTTAAGAATCAATTTTTTCAGATGATTTCGCTCGCTAAATAAGGTCTTAGCGTCCTCTTGTCCATCATAGGAAACCAAAAGAGACACATCATTGGTGTCAGAAATATTCTTAACTAAGGTTCTAAAACTAAAATTTCGAATAGAGGCCCCTCTATCGTAGAAGGTGTTTTTTGCAAAAAGAAAAAAATATATCGGTTGATTTCCAAAGGACTTAAAAAGTGCTTTCAATTCTTCAAAATTATTGTGAGGATCTTTTCGCAAACCCAAAATCACTAAAATTTGTTCGATCAAAGATAAAAAATCAAGATGCCATAGAGCCGTTATCGAATCGGCTAGCTTTAGTAATAGGGATTTATTTTGATATTTATAGGGGTTGACTACGTATACAATGGGCTGAAAATTAGGTTTTTTCCACGATAAATGGGGAAGCTCTGGAAAAAACTCATGAAGTTTATCTTTTAATCTAACAGCCCACAAATCAATAAGGGGCATTTCCAAAAAATTGTTTTTTGAAGCCAAGCTTTGGTAGGGTAAAAAAGCACCCAATTCATCCTTAATATGTGGAAGAAACTCTTCATATCTACTCATCAAAAAAAAGGAGGCTGCAAAAAGGTCATAAGGCAATTGAGAAGAGGTTCCCAACTTAAAGAAAGCAGGTAATCCTGACCAATTTGACACCTCTATAGGAACCTCCTGAATACCTTTCTGAAAAAGCAATTCATGCGATGCAATAAAAAATTCCTTACCTAGAGGTTGATGAGTATAGCTTAGTTTTGGGCCCGAATGAGAAACAAACTTCTCTATGGAAGAGGTGAAATCTACTGGAAGTTCCAAAATTCGGATGAAAATCTGCCTAAACACATAAGTCAATCGAGGCGTTATCTTGTGAGAATAAACCAGTATCATTCAGATCAAATTTTCATCTTTAAAGCTAAAGTAACGCTTTTCATAGACAATAAGATGTTCCAAAATTAGAATGTCAAAAGTACTGGTAGCCTTGACCAATTTTTTAGTGAGTTCAAGGTCTTGGTTGCTGGGAGAAAGGTTTCCAGAAGGGTGATTGTGAGCCAAAATCATCCCTGTTGCCTCTAGTTCAATGGCATTTTTTAAAGCCAGTCGAATATCCACCACCGTTTGATTGATTCCTCCTTTACTCAAGCATTTTTTTTCCAGCAATCAATTGGACTGGTTTAAATATAAAATCCAAAATTCTTCGTGTTTGAGGGAACACAAAAGGGGAACCAAAAACTCAAATACCAATGCACTGGAAGTAAATTGTTTTTTTTTGAGGTAGGCTTGGTTTTGTAAACGTTTTGAAATTTCAAGGGCTGCTTTAATTTTTATGGCCTTTACCATCCCCACTCCTTTGAATTTTGTAAGTCTTTGCAATGAAATATGTTCCAGGCCCAAGAGTCCATTTCTTTGGTGGTACAAAATGAGCTTCATTAACTCAACAGCACTCTCACCTGGACTTCCACTGCCAATAATGATGTAGAGGAATTCAGCAAGTGAAAGCGACTCAGCTCCTTTTTCCTTTAATTTTTCTCTAGGACGGTCATCAGGTTCCCATTGTTTAATGGATAAATTCGGGGGCATAACGGACATTAAACGAGTTTAGCCTACTAAAGATGAAAAATCTTTCGGTATTTTAAAACTGCACTAACCTAGCTTTCAATTGCTCCCAATCTAGCCCTCCATAATTTCCTGAGCTCATCATAAGAAGAACGGTATCCTCATACTCTTGCTCCAACAAAAATTCATTTAGGTCGTCTGGACGGGTAAAAACAATAAGATCTGAACGTCCCATCGCATCAATAATTTCTTGAGGACTGATGGGGGTTCTGTTTTTTATTTTTAGTGCTTCAGGGTCGAAGAATACAATGGGTATGTCTGCCTTTTCCAAGCTGTTTTGATAATGTACAAGAAAAGAAGGCTCCAAACTGCTATAGGTATGCAATTCCAAACAGGCCATTAATTTCTGATCGGCAAACTGTTCCTTAACAGCTTGGGTGGTTGCTTTTACTTTACTCGGGGCGTGGGCAAAATCTTTAAAAAGTCGACTCGTCTTTCCGGCGGTCAATTGTTCCAGCCGTTTTGATGCCCCCCTAAAATTGCCAATGGCTTGGTAAAAATCGTCCTCATCCACGCCCATCAATTGACACAACCACTTGGCTCCAGAAAGGTTGGAAAGATTGTGTTTTCCAAAAATCCCTAACGGAATGGCACCTTCGTCGGTTTCCAAATAGGTCATTCCACCAGACACCGAATGCTCCAAAATATCATAGGGTTCTTTTCGAATGGTGTTTTGAGAAGCTCTTACTATTTCACACAACTTCTGATCCTCTTTGTTGTAAACCAAAACGCCACCAGCTGTAATGGAATCAATAAATAACTCAAATTGATGATTGTAATCAGATAGGGTTTTAAAAACATTGACATGATCCCATGCAATTCCACTGATCAAAGCAATTTGCGGTTTATAGTGATGAAACTTAGGTCTTGAATCAATAGGAGAAGACAGATATTCATCTCCTTCAAGAACGATAAATTCATTGTCTTCAGACAAAAAAACTGAATTTTCAAAACCCTCCAACTGTGCACCAATCATATAATCCACAGGTTTTTGATGGTAATTCAAAACGTGAAGCACCATAGCAGAAATAGTCGTTTTACCGTGACTTCCAGCAATGACTACTCTGGTTTTATTTTGCGCATATTGGGCTATAAACTCTGGATATGAATACACCGATAAACCCATTTTTTGTGCTGCCAAAAGCTCGGGATTGTCTTTTTTTGCGTGCATACCTAAAATTACTGCGTCGAGTTGGGGCAAAATCTTTTCGGGAAACCAACCCATTTGCTCTGGACAAATTTTAGCTTTCTGCAATTGGCTTAATGCAGGATCAAAAATGGCATCATCACTGCCACTGATCTGGTGACCCTTGTTTTTGAGTGCAATAGCCAAGCTATGCATAGCACTCCCTCCGATAGCAATAAAATGGTATTTATTCAAATGTAACTGCTTTTAAAAACGCTAAACCTTCCTCAAAATCAGAATTGATCTCCAGTGCTTTTTGGATTGACAACAATGCATTTTTGGGTTGATTTTCGTAAAAATAGATTTTTGATTGATAATAATAGGCCCATTCCAAAGGGTAAATGTCTGAGAAATCAAAATTTTCAATATAATGATTCAAAGCGGCAACACCGCTTTCCGATTCAATTTTGTATTCGGCAGCGGCACGTCCCAATTTGAATATCAAATCCTTTTCGATCTGTGATATCCATTCCCGTGAATCGGTGGTCTTTTTTTTAAGATCAGTAAATACCTCAATATATAGGGACTTAGATGCTTTAAAATCATTTTTCAACTCAAAAAGGTAGCCCTGTATCATCCTGCCACCAAGGGAATCAATCGCCATCAATTCATCGGCTTTCTTTTCTGCAAAAGCCATACTGCCTCCCAAGAGGGTTGGGATTTCAGCATACAACTGAATCAGTAAATTTAAAAACACTTTATTTCTGGGTTCCATCTCATGCGCTTTAAGAACCGATTTTCTGGCACTAACCACGTAAGAAACAGAAAAAAACTGGGCAACTTCCAAGGATTTTCTGGCGGCAGCAACACCCAACTTAAAATAATTTTCAGCTGTAGGTACATTAACAATTAGGCCCTTATAATAGTCAATAGCGGTGTCCCAATCATTGTAATAGTAGGACAATTCGGCAATGGATCGGATGACTGCTGTAGATTTCCCGCTTTCCTTCTTTTTTAAAAATTCTAGCTCTTTTTTGTAGCGACTATCGCTTTGGTAATCATAGGTTACAAAAGGAGTTTTCACTTGTGAAATCAATACTAAGGGAAAAATAAAAAAAAGAATAGCCCCTTGCATTCTATTCATGAGGGGTGTTTAAAATTTTCCAAATAATGTCTTTTAGGTTCAACAAGCCCGACTGATCTACTGCTGAAATCATACAGTGTGGTATTTTGCCAAAATTTTTATTCATTTCCTCGGCATACTCCGCTTTGAGTTCATCATCCAACAAATCACACTTGGAAAGCGCTACCACATAGTCTTTGTCCATCATTTCAGGATTATAGTTCTTCAATTCGGCCATCAAAATATCAAACGCTTTTTTAACATCAGGTGTATCGGAAGGGATCATAAAAAGCAATATAGAATTACGTTCAATATGTCTGAGAAAGTAATGCCCCAAGCCTTTTCCCTCAGCAGCTCCTTCGATAATTCCAGGAATATCAGCCATCACAAAGGATTGAAAGTCTCGATAAGGAACAATGCCCAAATTGGGCTTTAGTGTAGTAAATTCATAGTCTGCAATTTTAGGTTTGGCGGCAGTCAAAGACGCCAGAAGCGAAGATTTACCAGCATTGGGAAAACCTACAAGACCAACATCGGCTAGTACCTTCAACTCAAGAGTAATCTGCAAATCCAGCCCTGATATTCCAGGTTGAGCATATCTGGGCGTCTGGTTGGTAGAAGATTTAAAATTCCAATTTCCAAGTCCTCCTTTTCCTCCTTCTAACAAAACAAATTCCTGATCTTTTTCTACAATTTCACAAAGTACGGTTTCGGTTTCCGAACTTTTCACCACTGTTCCCAATGGAACATCGATGTATACATCTTCTCCTTGAGCGCCACTACTTCGGTTTTTACTACCGTCACCTCCGTGACCAGCTGCATAGTGCCGGGTAAACTTAAAAGAATAAAGGGTCCAAAGGTTGGGATTGGCTCGAACAATGATATGTCCTCCACGACCACCATCTCCCCCGTCGGGGCCACCTTTAGTAATATATTTTTCTCGATGCAAATGCACAGAGCCCTTGCCTCCTTTCCCCGATTTGAGGTTGAGTTTTACGTAATCAACAAAATTAGCTTCGGTCATCCTTTAGAGTAAACCGTCTATCAGTGTGGTCAATCTATGGGTAATTTCGTCAATACCACCAATACCGTCAACGCTGTGGAATTTTCCCTGTGCCTCGTAAAAATCTCTTAAAGGCGCGGTTTTATTATTGTATTCTTCAAATCGATTTCTGATTTTTTCCTCGTCCTGATCATCAACCCTACCGCTTGTTTTTCCTCTATTGACCAATCTTTCTGCCAACACATCGTCATCGGCTTCCAAAGCCACTGTAGCTGAAATTTGCATGGATTTTTCACTCAAAAAAGTATCGAGTGCATCCGCTTGTTTGCTCGTTCTGGGAAAGCCGTCAAAAATAAACCCCTTGGCTTCCGAATGGGTTTCAACCGCATCTTTCAGCATGTCGATGGTTACCTGATCGGGAACCAAATCCCCTTTATCCATATAAGACTGTGCCAACATCCCCAAATCGGTTTTGTTAGAAATATGGTGTCTAAACAGATCTCCAGTAGAGATATGAAACAATTGATATTTAGATTTTAAAAATTCCGCCTGCGTTCCTTTTCCTGCTCCTGGTTTTCCAAAGAGTACTATATTGATCATTATATAATATTTGTCACAAAGATATCCAAATTGTATTGTTTTTTTCCAAGCATAAAAGTTATGTGTATTTTTGTAAAAACTTTAGGATGGAATTTTTTTCAACAACAAAAACTTTAGGCATACTGGGGGGAGGACAATTAGGCAAAATGCTTCTCTACACCACCCGAAAATGGGACATCAAAACCAAGGTTTTAGATCCCAGCGAAAGTGCCCCTGCCCGACTGGCGTGTGATGAATTTGTCATGGGAAGTTTAACTGATTTTCAAACAGTATATGAATTTGGAAAAGGTTTGGATGTTTTGACCATCGAAATTGAAAAAGTTAATGTAGAAGCACTCGAAAAATTAGAAAAAGAAGGCGTTAAAGTTTATCCTCAGCCTCATGTTCTAAAGACCATACAAAACAAATGCCTTCAAAAAAAGTTTTATAGAAATCATAATATCCCCACTGCGTCCTTCGATGAGTTTGAAAACCTTGACCAAGTAAAAGAAGGAATCATCAAAGGGGAATTGTCTTTTCCATTTGTATGGAAATCGGCAGAAATGGGTTATGACGGATATGGGGTGTCTATTATCTATTCCAATAAAGAAATCGAAGGTTTAAATGATGGACCTTGTCTCATTGAAGAACTGGTTCCCTTTGAAAAAGAATTATCGGTCATTGTATGCCGACGTCCCTCGGGGGAAACGGTTCACTATCCCGTGGTCGAGTCGGAGTTTCACCCCACCGCCAATCAGGTGGAATATGTTTTATGCCCCGCGCGACTCTCGGAGCAAGCCACAAATAAAGCGATAGAAATCGCCCTGCAAACTGCAGAAGCTTATGGACAGATCGGTTTGTTAGCCGTTGAACTGTTTCTCACCCATGAAGGCGAGGTATTTATTAATGAAGTCGCGCCGCGGCCCCACAATAGTGGTCACTTCAGCATTGAAGCCTCCTACACCTGCCAATTTGAACAACACATCAGGGCGGTATTGGATTTACCTCTGGGAAAAACTGAAAGTAAAGCCTCGGCCGTAATGGTCAATCTTGTTGGCAAAGAAGGGCATACCGGTCCTGTAGTTTACAAAAACATTGATCAAATTTTGGCGATTGAAGGAGTAACGCCCCATATTTACGGTAAAAAAGAAACCCGTCCCTTCAGAAAAATGGGACACATAACGATCATCCACCACAAAATAGATACCGCCAGAAAAATGGCAAAACAAGTAAAAGAAACCTTATCAGTAATCAGTAAATAATATGGCAAAAGTTGGAATCATTATGGGCAGTGAATCGGATTTACCGGTCATGCAAGAAGCGATAGACATCCTTCAACAGTTTGAAATTGAAACAGAAGTAGACATCGTCTCTGCCCACCGCACCCCCGAAAAAATGATGGATTATGGGAGTCAAGCCCATCAAAGGGGGCTCAAAGTCATTATCGCTGGTGCTGGCGGAGCTGCCCACCTTCCAGGAATGATCGCTGCTGTATCGCCTCTTCCTGTCATCGGCGTACCCGTCAAGTCGAGTAACTCCATAGACGGGTGGGATTCTGTTTTGTCCATCCTCCAAATGCCTGGAGGCGTTCCTGTCGCAACGGTAGCGCTCAACGGTGCCAAAAATGCGGGTATACTGGCCGCTCAAATCGTAGGAACTTCCGAGCCTTCAGTATTGGACAGGGTGGCAGAATACAAAAAAGGACTCAAAACCAAAGTCATCAACAGCAGTAAAAAACTAAATTCTTAAAGCATTGGAAAACCCATTATTGTCTCAGTTTGATAAGCCCTATCAATCAATTCCCTTCAGTAAAATCAAACCTGAACATTATATTCCTGCCCTTGCAGAAAACATCAAAAACGCACTGCAAAAAATTGACAATATTGCTCAACAGGCTGCTCCGCCCAGTTTTAAAAACACCATATATGCCCTGGAAAATGTAGGGGAACTATTGGAACGTAACAGTGCCATCCTTTTTAACCTCAACAGTGCCGAAACCTCGGAAGCCATTCAAGAAGTCACCCAAAAGGCCTCTCCCTTGCTCACTAAATTTCAAAACGATGTTAGGCTCAATCAGACTTTGTTTGAACGAATCAAAATGATATACGAAAATCGGGAAGCTGAAAATTTATCGGTGGAGCAACTTACCCTTTTGGAAAAAGAATATAAAGGATTTGCCCGAAATGGGGCTTTGCTCAACGATGATGAAAAGGACATCCTACGAGAAATAGATACAGAAAAGGCACAACTCAGCCTAAGTTTTGGCGAAAACGTATTGGCCGACACTCAAGCCTACGAACTTCATATTACTCAGGAGAGCGATCTAAAGGGCTTACCTGATCAGGTTAAAGAAATGGCAGCAGAAACCGCCAAATCAAAAGACAAAGAAGGATGGGTTTTTACCTTGGATTATCCCAGTTATATCCCGCTGATGACCTATGCGGAAAACAGAACCCTTAGACAAGAAATGAGCACTGCTTTTGGAGGTAGGGGTTTTCAGGACAACGAGCAAAACAACACCGCCATCATACTTCGGTTAATTGAACTCAGAAAGCAAAGAGCCGAATTACTGGGATATGAGTCACACGCTGCTTTTGTTTTGGAGGAACGCATGGCGACCTCCGAGGGAAATGTAAAAAGTTTTTTAGAGGATTTATATAAAAAAGCCTACCCTGCCGCCCAAAACGAATGGGAGGAAATGGAAAAATTTGCAGCAGAAAGTATGGGTCTTCCCTCACTCGAAAAATGGGATACTGCCTATGTATCGGAAAAGCTAAAACAAGCACAACTCGATTTGGATGAGCAAAAGCTAAAACCCTATTTCCCCTTGGAAAATGTCAAAGCAGGAGTATTTGATATTGCCGAGCGACTGTATGGACTCCGTTTTAAAAAAAATACAGCCATCGAAGGCTATAATCCCGAGGTAGACATATACGAGGTCTTCAATCGCAAAGGAGATTTTTACGCCCTTTTGTATACCGATTTTTTTCCTAGACCTGGGAAAAGAAACGGGGCATGGATGACCTCCTACCGTGGACAGAAAAAAGGGCAAAGACCGCATATTTCAATGGTCTGTAATTTTTCCAAACCAACCGCCAATACCCCTTCTCTACTCACCTTCCAAGAGGTAACCACCCTCTTCCACGAATTTGGTCATGCCCTACACGGGATGTTGGCCAATACTACCTATGGAGGATTGAGTGGCACCAATGTATTTTGGGACTTTGTTGAACTGCCCAGTCAGATTATGGAAAACTGGTGCTATGAAAAAGAAGCCCTAAAGCTTTTCGCCAAACATTATAAGACCGGTGAACTCCTTCCTATGGAATATATCGACAAAATCAAAAAAGTAGCTCATTTCCAGCAAGGTTTACAGACCCTAAGACAATTGGGTTTTGGATTTTTGGACTTGTCCTACCACGGTAAGGATGCCACCAAAATTGAAGATGTTAAAACACATGAAAGCCAAATTTTGGAACGGGTACAGTTTTTAAAAAACTATCCCGAAAGTTGTAATAGCACTGCCTTTTCTCATATTTTTCAAGGGGGATACTCCGCAGGCTATTACAGCTACAAATGGGCAGAGGTACTTGATGCCGATGCATTTGAACTGTTTTTAGAAAAAGGCATTTTTGATCCCGAAACGGCTAAATCCTTTGAAGAAAA
>JABGSU010000161.1 GCA_018647605.1 Flavobacteriaceae bacterium
AATTCATTTTCCCATTCAAAGTGATTATCAACATGCTCTGAAAAAAGAAAATCCTTTTCCATTGTTTTACGTTGGGGTACACCATCAATATCACCTTCCACAAAAACCGTTAAATAGGTTTTCTCAGACAAAAAACTATTCTCGCTTACTGCTTCCCGAATCGGCATCACCCCCTCATAACCAAAATATCGGGTAATAAAAGCTCCAAAAATGATCAATATAAAAGACAAATGGATCATCAATATGGCCCATTTCTCCTTACGCAAAAGTCGGTACTTGAATATATTTCCGAAAAAATTGACCATAAAAAGAGCCAAAATCAGCTCAAACCACCAAGCGTTGTAAACCCAAATTTTGGAAGTATCAGTACTGTACCAACTTTCTATAAAAGTTCCAAAAGCCATGGCTGTAGCATAGGCTATAAACAAAAGAGCCATCAACTGGTTGGAAAATAAATATTTTAGGATTTTTTCTTTCATCTCGATCTTCACCACTTCATTTGAAGTGCAAAGATACCGGTTGAAATTGAATTATTACAACTTCAAAAGGCCAAATTATAGACCAATAAAATCCCTTCTATTAATAAGGCCATCAAGAGAACCTTGAATAAGATTTCTTTTTAAAATTGCCCCAATAAAACCGATAAATAACTCATACTTCCCAAAACACAGATAAACATCTGAATAAAGTTAAATAACGAATTACCCTTAATGGAAATATAATATAACGAGGCAGACCCTAGACATGCCAATAGAATAATGGACATAGGAATCATCAAATAAAACTTTGAATAAAATTGTTGTCTCAGGGTGTTGATAATATTCATGTTCGTAAGATTTAGGTCTAATAAAGTTAAGAAAAATATCTTTACGTACTTTTGGATCATGACAAAAACCGTACTTGTTGGAGCTGGTCATTTGGCCTTCCATTTTCAAAATCAATTGACAAAATCCAAAAAATTTCAATTGATCCAATGGTACAGTAGATCCATTGAAAAAGTTACTTTCTCCCAAAAAAAGTTAGACATTACCGACCAACTCTACCAACTCAAAGAAGCAGACCTCTATTTGATTTGTGTGAGTGACGATGCTATTGCATCGGTAAGTAAAAAAATTGAGACCGAAGGATTGGTTGCGCATTGCGCTGGAGGTGTACCCTTAGACCGACTCAAAGGACCATCGAAAAAAGCTGTTTTTTACCCCCTTCAAACCTTTACTAAAGGAGCAGATTTAAGTTTTGAACAACTTCCTTTTTGTATTGAAACTACTGCCGCATCAGATCAAAAAATATTACAAGATCTAGCAGAAGAATTGGGAGGTACTGCTCATAAAATTGACAGCCAAAAGCGTGCCATGATTCATTTAATTGCTGTTTTTCTTAATAATTTTGGAAATCACCTACTTCATCTGGGCAATGATTTGGCTAAAAAAAACAATATCCCTTTTGAGATATTTCATCCATTGATACATGAAACTTTTGCAAAAGCCTTGAGCAATGGACCCAAAAATGCACAAACGGGACCCGCCTTGAGGCATGACCAAAAAACCATTGACAAACACCTTAGCCTATTGGATGATAAGGATATTAAAAAACTATATATACATTTGACTTATTCAATCCAGAAAAAACATGAGCAGTAAAAACTACAAAATACAGCTGAACAAAATCACCACTTTTGTCCTAGATGTTGACGGTGTATTGACCAACGGAAAAATATTAGTAACCTCAGCAGGCGAAATGTACCGTGAGATGAACACCCGTGATGGTTTTGCCCTCAAACATGCAATACTCAAAGGTTTTAAGATCGGTATTATCTCTAGTGGAACTAACGAAGGCGTTAGGAAAAGACTAGAACTATTGGGCGTCAACAAAGTATACCTCGGCATTCATGAAAAAAATGTTGCCTTTGATAATTTTATCCAAACCCATGATTTAACATCTGATGAAGTACTCTACATGGGTGACGATGTCCCTGATATATCCGTCATGGAAAAAGTAGGCCTTGCCACCTGTCCTCAAGATGCAGCGACCGATGTTAAAAGAGTAGCAGACTATGTCTCCCACAAAAATGGTGGTGATGGATGCGTGAGGGAAATTATAGAACAGGTCATGAGGGTTCAAAACAAATGGATGTTATCAAAAGAATAAACTGTTAATGATTTCACTCAATGGCTATAAAATTATCTTGGCTTCTGGCTCGCCCAGAAGGAGAGATTTTTTGGAAAGCTTGAATATTCCATTCGAAGTTCAAACCTTTTCGGTGGACGAAACTTTCCCTACTGTCCTCCAGGGAAAAGAAATCGCTGAATATATTGTCCAGCAAAAAAGCAATCCCTTTAACAAGCTCGTAAAAGCCCGTCAAATAATAATTACTGCAGATACCATCGTTTGGTGTGATAATCGATATTTGGGTAAACCTCAAGACAAATTAACCGCCAGAGAAATGCTTTCATTTCTTTCAGGAAAATCTCATGAAGTGATTACCTCAGTGGGTTTTCTCACCAGCCAAAAATTTGAAAAGCTAACAGAAACCACTCGGGTGTACTTTAAAGACTTATCGGACAGGGAAATAGATTATTATATCGAAACTGCTTCCCCATTGGACAAGGCTGGAGCCTACGGTATTCAGGATTGGATCGGCGCCATCGGAATCACCAAAATCGAGGGAAGCTATACCAATGTGGTTGGACTTCCACTCGCCCAAGTAAAAGAAAAAATTACACTTTTGGTCCAAGAAGAATGAACTGCCTTCACCAAAATTTGTAATTTGTAGTATGAATATTTCAAGTTCTAGCCTTCAAACATTTCCATTAAAAAAATTGAAACAATATTATTCCATTAGTTTATTGCTCCTATTGCTAACCGTGACAACCGCCAAGGCCCAATCCTCTTCGGAGCTTTACAAACAATTAAAAAAATTAAATTTCTTAGGGTCTGTACTCTATTTGGCTGCCCATCCAGATGATGAAAACACCCGGGTAATCTCTTATTTTTCGAACCATGTTTTGGCACGTACAGCCTACCTTTCCATGACCCGCGGTGATGGGGGGCAAAACCTCATCGGCTCCGAACTTCGAGAGGGTTTGGGATTGATCCGAACTCAAGAACTTCTCGCCGCCAGAAAAATCGACGGCGGTACGCAATTTTTCACTATGGCCAATGATTTTGGCTATTCCAAAAACCCAGAAGAAACGCTCTCCATTTGGGATAAAGAAAAAGTATTGAAGCAAACCCTCGCCCGAATCCAACAGTTCAAACCAGACATCATCATCAACCGATTCAACAGTGGTAGCAGTGGAAAAACCCACGGTCACCATACCGCCTCGGCCATGATCAGTGAATGGGCTTTCGAACAATCACAAACCCACGGAAGTACTTGGCGCCCCCAACGCCTATTCCACAACACC
>JABGSU010000162.1 GCA_018647605.1 Flavobacteriaceae bacterium
TCTGTTTGTGGCTGTGCTGCTGCCAATGCCCGCCCCGCCGTTAGATTTTCATTAAACAACGAAAACACCCCTAATCATTTGTTTACCGTTTTTGCAGGAGTTGATCGGGAAGCCACTGATGCAGCTCGAGCCAAGATGATTCCTTTTCCTCCTTCCTCACCCAGCGTGGCTTTATTCAAAGATGGCGAGTTGGTACACATGATTGAAAGACACCATATTGAGGGGCGTACCGCTCAATTGATTGCCGAAAATCTGATCGAGGCCTTCAATGAGTTTTGTGGTTGAGATTCTATTAAAGTAATATCAATTTTTCATCGTGAAAAAAGTTTTTTTATACCCCTTCACGATACTCTATTACTCCCTATTCCTTTCAAATTTACTATTCTTTCAACTGATTCAGGTTCTTTGCCATCGTCTCTGGGGTTATGATGCCCACAAAAAATCAGTTGATTGGCTCAACTTTTTTACGTTGAGGTGCTTGAATTTTTTGGGAACGACTTTCGACTTTTCCAATCCATTCGATATGCCCAAAAAAGGGTCATTGATTATTGTTTCCAACCACCAGAGCACCTACGATATCCCTCCTATTATATGGTACTTTAGAAAGTATCATCCTAAGTTTATTAGCAAGGCATCATTGGGCAAAGGGATTCCCAGTGTATCCTATAACCTTAGGCATGGAGGTTCGGTTTTGATAGATCGCAACAATAGAAGCTTAGCCCTTCAAAAAATAAAAAAATTTGGGAATCAAATCGAAAAAAATCAATGGGCAGCTGTGATTTTTCCAGAGGGAACCCGAAGTAAAAATGGGCAACCTAAAAAGTTTCATTCTGGAGGATTGATAACACTTTTTGAACACATTCCCAATGCTACGGTTGTCGCATTGAGTATTAGTAATTCCTGGCGATTAGCGCAATACCATTACTTCCCAATTCCACTGGGTACTAAAGTAAGTTTTAAGGTAAAGGGCGTATTCCAACTCAAGGAGTACGAACCTGCTGTCCTTTTTGATAAAGTGGAAGATCTGATTGCCCAAGAGTCGCAATCGATCTAAAATTTAGGTTTTCTTTTTTCGAGAAAAGCGGTAATGCCTTCCTCAAAGTCATGGCTTCCAAAACAATCTGCAAATTGAATTCCCTCCTCCCTGAATCCCTTTGAGCTTCCATCGGCAGCATTGATTGCTTTGATTGCATTTTTAAGAGAGTTGGGTGCATTTTTCATTATTCTTTCTGCCAAGGCGATGGCAGTCTCCAATAGTTTTTCTTGAGGAACGACCTGATTGACCAAGCCTAAACGAAGCGCTTTTTCGGCATCAATCATGTCTCCAGTCAAAATCATTTCCATGGCATTTCCTTTTCCAATTAAAGCGGGTAACCGTTGGGTTCCACCATAACCTGGGATAATGCCCAGCGAAACTTCAGGTAATCCCATTTTGACATGTTGACTTGCAATTCTGAAATGACAGGCCATGGCCAGTTCCAAACCTCCTCCCAAAGCATAACCATTGATGGCTGCAATGACAGGTTTATTCAATTGGGCAATGAAGTCGAACAAAACTTGATTTCCATGTTGCACCAAAGCGGAAGCCTCTAGCGGCCCAAAATGAGAAAACTCTACTACGTCAGCCCCTGCCACAAAAGCTTTATCACCATTTCCTGTTAGGATGATTACCCTTACGGATGTATCTTTTTGAAAATCAAGCAGTCGGTCGTGTAACTCGTCAATCAAACTTCGGTTGAGGGCATTTAGTTTTTTTTTACGATTGATTTTGATCCAACCGATATTATCCTGAATTTCAATCCATGTTAATACTTCTTCCATATTTACAATTTTAGGGTAATAACGAGTGTGGTACCCTTCTCACTGGTGGTATACTCTATTTGTCCATTGTGCGAATCAATAATGTTTTTTACGATTCCTAATCCGAGTCCCATACCTTTTGTTTTGGTGGTAAATTTGGGTTCAAAGACTTTAGACTGAATGGCTTTTGGAATGCCAATGCCATTGTCGGCAAAAGAAATTTTTACGGTTTTGTCTCCTTTTTTGATGGTAACTTTTATTTTGGGTAGCTGTCCCTGCCTAACTGCTTGTAGAGCATTTTGGATAATATTGGTGGTAACTCTGATCCATTGGGTTCTGTCCAATCGCAATCGTATTTCTTCATCAGAAGTTTTGAATTTTATGGAATCTCCTTCAAAAATCTCCAATGATCTGCGTGTGATTTCAACCAGATCAGACTTTACCAGTTTGGGTTTAGGTAGCGTGGCAAAATCGGAGAAAGCATTGGCGACGTCGCTCATGGTATCAATTTGTTCCAAAAGGATTTGGGAAAACTCATCAATTTTTTTGGCATTGTTTGGATCGTCATCAGAAAATCTTCTTTGAAAACTTTGAACACTAAGTCGCATGGGAGTCAAAGGATTTTTGATTTCATGGGCCACCTGTTTGGCCATTTCTTGCCAAGCCTGTTCTCTTTGAGTTCTGGCCAGTAGCGTAGCACTTTTTTCTAGTTCATCAATCATCTTATTGTACGAATTAATCAAACTGGCAATATCCCGAGGAGCGTTTTTAAGTTCGATTTTTTCATTCTCTTTTAAGAGTCCTGTTTGATCTATTTTTTCACGAAAAGTCTCCAGTGATCGGGAAATATATTTCGATATAAAATAGGCCATGATGATGGCAACAACCAACATCAGTAAATAGATCTGATACAAACTTTGTAAAAAAGTGTTCAGTTCGTTTTCTGAAAAAGAGACATCTTCAAAATAAGGAAAAAACAACACCCCATAGGGATCCCCAAAGCTGTCTTTTAAAAGGCTGTAGGAGGATTGAAATTTACCAATTTCATCATTGTTTTTTTCTAGAATCCTACCGTCAGAATTTGTCAAAAGGGCTTTTAAAAAATCCTCTTCTAAAGCATAATTATTGGCAATAATTTTTAGAGGGAGGAAAGAGGTGAAAAGCGGATTCCCCTCAAGGTTGAACACAGAGTAGTTTACATTGTGGATTTTGATTACTGCCCTGAATTCCTCTTCATATTGGGCCCAAATGCTGTCACTTTTTTTAAGTAAATCATTCTTTTCAACCAAGTAATCAATTTGTTTTGTCAACTGGTTTTCCTTTCGGTTGAGTCGAAAAATATTGTAATCAATGGATTCGTTCTGATATTGAAAAAAGGTAGCTACCAAAATCAAAAGGCAGGCCAAAAACACCAACAATATCATAGAGATAAAAATTTGGGTTCGTAGCGAAATACGTCTGAGTAAGTTAATCGCCATTGTCAGTGGATTTCTCTCTTAACCTTTTGTATAATTTTATGGCCAACATCAAAAATACGATTAGACCAAGGGTTCCCAATACCATAAAAATCCAATGAATTGCACTTTTGACGATTGCCAAAAAGATAATGGCAAACAAAAACAAAGTTGCCCCCTCATTCCATATTCGCATAAAGTTCGAGGAATACTTGATTTCGTCTCGTTGTAATTGCAGGAACATTTGATGGGTTTTCAAGTGATAGGCATACAACAGTAATATGAAACCGATTTTGATCAACATCCAAGATTGGTAAAGCCATTCTGGCATCAAAATCAACAACCAAATAGCAAATACAGAGGCTAAAATTGCAGAGGGCCAAGTGATGATGTACCACAACCTACGGGACATAATTTTAAGTTGTTTTTCCAAGATCTCCTTAGCCGGAGTATTTTTTTTGGAAGCCTCAATATGATAGATAAACAGTCGAGGTTCATAAAACAATCCAGCAAACCAAGTGACCACAAAAATTAAGTGCAATGATTTGATGTAATTGTAATATTCCATTGGTGAATGGGTCTGATTGAATCAATGATATGGAATCTAAAATAAAACTACAAAGTACAAAAACTAAAACAAATGCAAGACACTATTTTGAGGGTAGAGATTTCAAGAATTCAAATATTTTTTGAGTTCATAAATTAAAAAACCACCAGTTACAACCGTGGCCAAGAATTCTGCAATGGGAAAGGCCAGCCAAACCCCGTTAATTCCCATAAAAATTGGAAATACATAGAGTAGCGGAATGAAGAAGAACCCCTGTCGAGTCAGGGTGAGTAAGAGAGCTGGAAGTGCTTTGCCTATTGCTTGATAATAGGCTGCGCCAATGAGTTGAATACCTACAATAGGCGTTAGGGCAAAAACCCACCGAATGGCTGCAGGCGCTTTTTCCAAAACCAGAGGTTCGTTGGTGAAAATCCCCCCTATTGAATTTGAAAAGACATAGATCATCAAAAATACTAATGTGGCAAAACTAGTGGCGTAGAGCACAGCGGTTCGAATGACTTGTTCCACCCTTTTTTTGTTATTGGCACCATAATTGAAAGCTGCAATAGGGATAAAACCTTGGGTAATTCCCAAAACGGGAAAAAGAGAAAACATCAACAGTCTACTGATGATGGCATAGACAGCTACTGCCGATTCTCCACCCAAACCAAAAAGTAAATTGTTGACCAATAAAACCGAGAGACTCACAACCCCTTGACGGGCCAAGGTTACCGATCCCAATGCACCAATTTCTTTGGTGATAGCCAGGTTCAACTTCAAATCACTAATGCTGAGCCGTAACTCTGATCGGTTGGAATTAAAAAAGAAAACGATATAAAGAGCACACACACCATAGGACAGGGTGGTCGCCCAAGCGGCTCCATACATTCCAAAGTCGAAAATATAAATCAAAATGTAATCTAAAATCAGGTTGGAAACAGAAGGTAGCATCATAGCATACATAGCGTTTTTGGGTTTACCTACCGCCCTGATGACATTGTTGCCCATCATACAATAGCCCAAAACAGGGACTCCATAGAGAACAACGGTATAATAGATTTTGGCGGGTTCAAAAAGTGCTCCTTTTCCTCCAAAAACAGGAATGATACTGTCGACAAAAAACAATCCGAAAAAGACAAAACTGATGGTGAGTAAAAAAGTTAAAACAATTTGATTTCCAAAAGTTTTGGTGGCCTTGGCCAAGTCGTTCTTTCCCAAAGATCTGGAGACAATAGAGGCACCCCCCAAACCAATGGCCATGCCCAGAGCTGCGATAAAAAAAGAGACAGGCAAAACCACGTTAATGGCAGCAATGGCATTGGCACCAATCCATTGTCCAACAAAAATAGTATCAATTAATATATTGAGCGACATGACCAATATGCCAATTGAAGCGGGAACCGCTTGTTTGATCAATAATTGGGGTATGGGTTGGGTACCAAAAGACGCAGATCCACTTTTCATGCAGAAGTAGCCGTTTCTGCTTTGGCCCACTGGTCAATCCAGCGACTCATTACATTAACCCAATCTGTTCGGGTATTGATACAGGGAATTACATGAAGCTCCTCTCCTCCTTTTTCTTCAAAGTCTTCGGCGGCTTCCATCCCAATTTCCTCTAAAGTCTCCAAACAGTCGGAAACAAAAGCAGGAGTAGCGATGGCCAGATTCTTAATTCCTTTTTTGGCAAAACGTGCTACGGTCTGATCGGTATAGGGTTGCAACCAAGGGTCAACCCCGAGTCGGGATTGAAAACTGGTAGAAAACGTACCCTCTTTGAGCTCGAGGTATTCCGCGACCTGTCGGGTCGTTTCATAACACTGATGTCTGTAGCAATATTGGTGTGCTTCCGATGCCGTTTGACAACAGCTTTCATCAATTTTACAATGGGATTTGGTGATGTCCGATTTTCGGATGTGACGCTCTGGAACCCCGTGATAGGAAAA
>JABGSU010000013.1 GCA_018647605.1 Flavobacteriaceae bacterium
ATAGGCCAATACTAACTTTTTATGTTTCATTTTAGTGTTTACTGTTTTTTGAGTGTTTAGGATCATGCAACATACCTGTACAAAGACACATGCTTCTTTCGGTACGCGTAAGCACGTCGTAATTTTTACAAGTTTGACAGCCTCTCCAAAATTCAGGATCATCGGTCAATTCTGAAAAGGCAACGGGTTGATAGCCCAATTCAAAATTGATTCGCATTACAGCTTTTCCAGTAGTAATTCCAAAAATTTTGGCTTTGGGAAACTTTTCTAAGGACAGGTCGAAAACCTTTTGCTTGATTTTTTTGGCGAGTCCTTTTCCTCGATGGTCGGGAGAGACAATTAAGCCAGAATGGGCAACATATTTTCCGTGTCCCCATATTTCGATATAGCAAAAGCCTGCAAATTTATTGTCCTCTAAAGCAATTACGGCATTTCCTGCTTCCATTTTTTTACTGATGTACTCAGGACTTCTTCGAGCAATGCCAGTACCGCGCATTTTGGCCGATTCGCCTATGCAGGTGCTGATGTCTCGAGCATGTATAATATGTTTTGAATTGGCAATAATCAATTCCATTATTGACAAATATTTTTAATTTGAAAAAATAGGTTAAAAGCTTTGGAAAGTGAGACCGGACGCACCTGAGTCTCCAATAGAGAAATGTACCCGCTAGGGGCGGCGTGGACGAAGTGGAGTCGGGCTAAATTTAGCGGCCGTTCCCAAGGAGTATGTCGTTGCATCTTTCATTTGAAGTGCAAATATCCGAATTTTATTTTTTTTGACAAAATCATTAAATAAGAATCGGAAATCTACTTTTGTTCTTAATGTTTTAAAATAAGTAAGTCTGGATTGTCTTATAAACCGACTGTTCCAAAATCCTTAATTTTGCGTATGTTTCAAAAGTTCCAAAACCATCTAACAACTCGTTTTCCGCAACTCAAGGATCAAAAACTGCTATTGGCACTGAGTGGAGGAGTGGACAGTTGTGTGTTGTTGGATCTTTGTTTAAAATCGGGTTTGACTCCGGCCGTGGCCCATTGTAATTTTCAATTGAGAGGTTCTGTAAGTGATGCCGATGCCGATTGGATCAAAAATTTGGCCGATAGCAAAGGATTAGAATCTCATGTTCAGACATTTGAAACCCAAGTCTATGCCCAAGAGAAAAAAATCTCCATTCAGATGGCGGCAAGGGATTTACGATACCAATGGTTTGAGTCTTTGTCTCAACAAAAGGGTTATGACTCGATACTGATTGCTCATCATGCCGATGATGCTTTGGAAACCTTTATGATCAACACCATGCGTGGTTCTGGTTTAAAAGGTTTGTTGGGAATACCCGAAAGAAGAGGAAAAATCTTACGTCCCTTATTGTCTTTTTCCCGTGAGGAAATCATACAGTTTGCTCATAAAAATAAAATCCAATGGCGTGAGGATTCTTCAAATGCCAAGACAGATTATTTGCGAAATGCCCTACGGCATGAGGTGATTCCACAATGGAAAAAAAGAGACCCCAATTTTGATGACCAGTTTCAAGAAACACTCAAATATCTAGGTCAAGCCCAAACGTTGCTGGATGATGTCTTAAAAGATTTTAAAAACCAAAATTTTATCCCTTGGCAACACGGATTCAAGGTCTCGATCGATGCCTTTATAGGTTTGTCATCATTGGATTATTATCTACATGGCTTGTTTGCTTCCTATGGTTTTGGAACCCTAGCAGACCTCAGAAAGTTGTTGGATGCACAAAGTGGAAAACAGCTCTTTTCGGAGACTCACAGGTTGATCAAAGACAGGAACTTTTTACTATTGACCACTCTCGACAATTCAGCATCAGAATCCTATACTATTGATGTAGAATTGACCTCCATTGACCATCCTTTAAAGATGGTTTTTTCCCATCAAAAAACCTTTATAAAAGGAGGTTTAAAAAGCCTGTTGTTAGACAAATCCAAGTTAAAATTTCCTTTGATGCTGAGAAAATGGAAACAAAGTGATTATTTTTACCCCATTGGATTGGGAGGGAAGAAAAAACTAAGTAAATATTTTAAAGATGAAAAGTTTTCTCTTTTGGACAAAGAGTCTCAGTGGTTGTTGTGTTCGGGTGAGGACATCGTTTGGGTCGTTGGTAAAAGAGCAGATCAACGTTTTTTGGCGACCCCTTCTACAGAAAACAAATGGTTAGTTCGTTGTGATGATTAGAAAAATTTTTTTACTGTTGTTTTTGTGGACTTTGGGAGTTCAAGCACAAGATCCTGTGGTTTGGACGACTGAACTCAAGAAGTTATCAGATACGGAATACTTACTCATTTTTCAAGCATCGGTAGAACCTAAATGGCATTTGTATTCTCAAAGCCTTCCCGAAGATGGGCCTTTGCCTACTGAATTTGTCTTTGAAGAAGAAGGAACTGCATATGAATTGGTTGGAAAAATGGAGGAGAATGAAACCGTTACGGCTTTCGATCCCATTTTTGAAATGGATTTGTCTTGGTTTGAAGGGGAGGGAACCTTCCAACAAAAGATTCGATTGCTCCAAGCGGAATTGGGAGCAGTTTCTGGGGAGATCAATTTCCAAGCCTGTGATGACAAGGTTTGTATTTTTAGGAATGAACCCTTTCGTTTTGTTTTGGATGCTTCCAAAGCCTCGGCAGTTTATCAAAAAACCGTTGATCCAGAAAGTTTAAAAAAATCCCAGGCATTGCAATTATCCTTAAAAAATAAGGAATTGTTGGTGCAAGATCAAGACCAAAAAAGTGATA
>JABGSU010000163.1 GCA_018647605.1 Flavobacteriaceae bacterium
GGAGGAGAAACAGCAGATGTCGGCGATTTGGTTAAGACCATTATCGTTGATTCTACGGTTACCGCCCGAATCAAAAGGAGTGAAGTGATTGACAATGCCAATATTCAGTCGGGGGATGTTATTGTCGGTTTGGCATCCTTCGGACAGGCTTCTTATGAAAGTCAATACAATGGAGGTATGGGGAGCAATGGATTGACTTCGGCTCGACACGATGTTTTTGATTCCACCTTAAAACAAAAATACCCTGAAACTTTTGATAATGAGTTGCCAAATGAATTGGTGTATTCGGGGTCCAAAAAATTAACTGATCCAACAGATACTCCTTTGGATGTTGGACAATTGGTTTTGTCTCCCACCCGAACGTATGCGCCAGTAATTAAGGCGATTTTGGATGGGGTGGAACGAAATGATATTCACGGAATGGTGCATTGTAGTGGAGGAGCACAAACCAAAATATTACATTTTATTGATGAACTTCACATCATTAAAGACAATCTTTTTGATTGTCCCCCTTTGTTCGAATTGATCCAAAAAGAATCGGATACCCATTGGAAAGAAATGTACGAAGTCTTTAATATGGGGCATCGGATGGAAATCTATTTACCCGAATCACAAGCTCAGAATGTGATAGACATCGCCCAATCTTTTAAAATTGAAGCACAAGTGGTTGGACGGGTTGAAGCATCTTATTCAAAAAAACTAACCATTGCCTCGGATTGGGGCACTTTTGAATATTAATTTTTTTGTAAATTTATATTGAAACTGGAATATTTAATATTCCGGTAGGGTAAACAGTTTTGGATTTGTTAAATCATAAACAAGAATCCATGAATCGGCTTGCCCAGACCTCAAAATTTTACACCAATACGTTGATTGAATCAATGTTTAAATAATAAACCCTACACAAAAATGAATTCTGGTTCCTCCTTGCTTTGTGATGAATCGTATTAAAAGACTTTGTATTTACAGCATTCCAAAAGTTTATATCGCTTTTTGGTTTACTCCTATGCTTCCTCTGTTGATGCAGCTGGAACGATTTGGGATGGAAATATGCTTTCCTTTTCTAAAAGTGATAACGCCAATCTCTCTTTGGAAGAAAATCAAGATCCCATAACGGATAATGTTTGGATAACTCGAGGCAATGAAGGAAAACAGATTTTTAATATGGCCAAGCGGACTTCGGCAGATAAAAGTACAAGTCCTGTTGGAACAGAGTGGTCAATTGGGACTATAGACCAAGTGAGTCAACTATTTTTTAAGAATTTAAGCGATACTAGCGGAAATAAGCCCAAAAGTTTAGTAGGTAAAAATATGGTACTCCACCTTGTAGAAGATAATATATATATTAGCATAAAATTCACTTCATGGTCTTCTTGTAGAAAAGGAGGATTTGCTTATGAAAGATCAACCCCTAAATAAAAATCAAATGAGGAAAAAGCTAATCATTCCATTTGTTTTATTTTTTTCAATGATTTCTGCTCAAGAACGAGATGCACTTTTGGATGGTTTATTTGAGGAAGAAATGAGCATGGAGCAACAACTTTTACCACATAAAATGATTTTTACTCAGTCTGTTTTATGGGGGAAAAATGGTCTTTTTCGTAAAACAGGAATTTCAAAACTAACCTTAGAGCAAAGGCAAAAGGAGTTGAAGGTTAGAAATATTATGCTCAAATCTCATCAAATCATTGGTTATTTGAACTTGGCAGGAATGGTGGCACAGGGAATAATGGGAGGGAAGTTGTATAATGGAGATTATGAATTGTATGACGCCCACAAAACCTTAGGGCAATGGGTAACCTTTTCATACTTTACGGGTGCAGGACTCTCTCTTTTCGCCCCTCCTCCATTGGTCAGAAAAAAAACAAAAGGTTTTAATTCGATTAAGGCACATAAGTGGTTGGCTTATATTCATTTTTCGGGAATGATCGCCACCAACGCTTGGTCAAAAGAGCAAGGGGATTGGCATAAGTATGCTGCCTACACTACCTTCGCTAGTTATGCTACAGCGGTATTGGTATTTAAATTTTAATTTTATGAAAAGAGTATTGTTTTGCATTCTTGTAATGTCTTTTTGTGTTTCCAAAGCCCAAGAAAAATGGGTGTTGGATTCCGAAAATTCGTTTATCACCTATGAGGCTTCCCATTTTTTACACGATTGGTCAGGAACCAATCAAAACATCAAAGGAGTTTTGGTAGCCAATGAGGATGTCTTTCAAAAAATAGCGATTGCCATGTACATCCGAGACTTCGATAGTAGAAATGACAGCCGTGACAATAATGCATTGGAAATTTTAGAAGTTTTAAAGTTTCCGAAAATCGAATTTTTTTCCGATCAGATTGAAAAAAAGGACCAGCAAATCAAATTTTATGGAAGTATGAGTTTTCATGGTATTGAAGTGAACAAAGAGATTGATGCTCAGTCAGTAATTGACTCCAAAAAGTTATCCTTTAAGGGTGTTTTTGATCTCTCTCTTTCTGATTTTGGAGTACCCTTACCTTCCTTTATGATGCGAAAAATGGAAGATGAAGTTGTTATTAAATACGAGTTGAACTTCCAGAAGCTTGAAAGATAGTTTTAAAGCTTTAAATTTGTATTATCGAGTTCGCTCAAAATGATAGAAAAACTAGAAATTGTACAACAAAGATTTGTTGAAGTATCAGATCTGATCATTCAGCCAGATGTTATCGCCGACCAAAAGCGCTATGTTCAACTGAATAAGGAGTATAAAGATTTGAGTAAAATTAACCTAAAAGCGGATACTTATAAATCCATTTTAGCGAATATAGCTGAAGCTGAATTAATGATCAAAGAGGAGTCCGATCTGGAAATGATTGATATGGCGAACATGCAATTGGAGGAAGCCAAAGAGCAATTGCCTCTTTTGGAAGAAGAAATTAGGTTTTTATTGATCCCTAAAGATCCTGAGGACGGTAAAAATGTTGTGGTTGAAATCAGAGCTGGAACAGGAGGCGACGAGGCCAGTATCTTTGCGGGAGACCTTTACCGTATGTATACCAAATATTGTCAAGATCAAGGTTGGAAGGTCAGTTTTGTAGACTCCAATGAAGGAACGGCAGGTGGATTTAAGGAAGTTATTTTTGAAGTTTCCGGTGATGAGGTTTATGGAACAATGAAATATGAATCTGGTGTACATCGTGTTCAGCGTGTTCCTCAAACAGAAACTCAGGGCAGAGTTCACACTTCAGCGGCAACGGTTATGGTACTTCCAGAGGCAGAGGAGTTTGATGTAGAGGTTAACATGAGCGATGTTAGAGTAGATTATTTCTGTTCATCAGGCCCTGGAGGGCAATCGGTTAATACTACTTATTCTGCTGTTCGACTTACTCACGAACCCACAGGAATTGTTGCCCAATGTCAGGATCAAAAATCACAACATAAAAATAAAGAAAAGGCCCTTAAGGTGTTGCGTTCTCGACTCTATGAATTGGAACTCAATAAAAAATTAGAACAGGATGCCGAAAAACGAAATTCACTGGTTTCTTCTGGCGATCGATCTGCAAAAATCAGAACATATAATTACCCTCAGGGGAGGGTAACCGATCATCGTATCGGTTTAACGCTTTATGACCTTCAAAACATTATCAATGGAGATATTAAAAAGTTGGTTGATGAATTAAAATTATATCAAAATACCCAAAAACTGAAGGAGGCAGGAGAGACGCTATGACCCAAGCAAATCTCTTAGAGCAAGTCAAAGCCAAAAAGTCTTTTTTGTGTGTGGGACTTGATGCAGATCGTGATCGTATTCCAAAAGATTTGATCGCTGAACCAGATGCCATCTTTACATTTTGCAAACGTATCATTGAGGCGACGGCTCCCTTTTGTGTAGCTTACAAACCTAATATTGCTTTTTTTGAAGCTTATGGGTTGGAAGGATGGAAATCTTTAGAAAAAGTGATGGATTTTTTAAATATAAACCATCCTGAAATTTTTACAATTGCCGATGCCAAAAGAGCCGACATTGGTAATACTTCAAAACGTTATGCCAAAGCCTATTTTGAACAGCTAGCATTTGATTCTGTAACCATTGCTCCCTATATGGGAAAAGATTCGGTTGAGCCTTTTTTAGAATACGAAGATAAACACGCCATTATGTTGGCATTGACCTCTAATGTTGGTGCATCAGATTTTCAGTTGCTCAAAACTGGAGACAAATCGTTATATGAAGAGGTCATCGAAAAGTCAAGAAATTGGAAAAATGCCAACCGATTGATGTATGTAGTGGGAGCGACCAAAGCAAAGGCACTAAAAAATATAAGGACATTGATTCCTGATTCTTTTTTGTTGATTCCGGGAGTTGGTGCTCAAGGCGGAAGCTTGGAAGAGGTGGCGGTCAATGGCTTGAATGATGTCTGTGGATTATTGGTCAATTCCTCAAGAGGAATTATTTACGCCTCCTCTGGGGCTGACTTTGATAAAGCGGCAGGTCGCGTAGCAAAAGAATTACAAGAGCAAATGGCTTTTTACCTAGAGCAAAAAGGGATTATTTAATGTTGCATTACAGTTTATACAGAACCAAAATAGTAGAGGCGCCTTGGATCACATTTGTTCATGGAGCGGGTGGCAGTAGTGCCATCTGGTTCAAGCAAATTCGTTTTTTTTCTAAATATTTCAACCTTTTACTGATTGACCTTCGAGGTCACGGAGCTTCAACAGGGCTAATCCAAAATCCCTTTAAACCCAAATACTCCTTTGAGTCTATAGCAGATGATATATTTGAAGTGATGGATCATGTTGAAATAAAAAAATCTCATTTTGTAGGCATTTCATTGGGAACCATTTTGATCCGTCAATTGGCCGAAATGCAACCCAAACGTGTTGATAAAATGATCATGGGAGGAGCGATTTTAGAGTTGAATCTAAGGTCAAGAATTCTCATGTTTTTTGGAAATGCAACCAAGTCTGTTTTACCCTATATGTGGCTTTATCGTTTTTTTGCTTTTATCATTATGCCCAATCGTAACCATCGCGAATCCCGAATTCTTTTTATTCGTGAAGCTAAAAAACTATATCAGAAGGAGTTTATCCGTTGGTTTAAACTTACCTCAGAAATCATTCCTAAGTTGAAGATATTCAGAAAAGTTTTGGCAGATATTCCTACCCTATACATTATGGGTGACCAAGATTATATGTTTTTACCGTCTGTACGTAAAGTAACGAAAAGCCATCCATTATCTGAATTGCTGGTATTAAAAGAATGTGGTCATGTGGTCAATGTAGAAAAACCAGAGAAATTTAACGATGGAATGCTATTGTTTCTCAAAGCTTATTGATCAGGAGAAGACTACGGTTTTATTTCCATAAACCATTACTTTTCGATTGACGTGAAGCTTGAGTGCACGTAACAGTACAATTCTTTCTAAATCCCTTCCTTTTTCAATAAAATCTGCAATAGAATTTAAATGAGTAACTCGTGCGATGTCCTGCTCGATAATAGGCCCTGCGTCCAGTTCTTCAGTAACATAGTGACTGGTAGCCCCAATGATTTTCACTCCTCTAGCAAAAGCGGAATGGTATGGCTTTGCTCCTGGGAAAGCAGGTAAAAAAGAATGATGAATGTTGATGATCTTGTGGGTGAAATGATCGATCAGTAGGGGAGAAACGATTTGCATATAACGGGCCAGCACAATAAAATCTATTCCGTGTTCTTTCAGTAAAGTTAATTGTTGTGCCTCCGCTTCCGCCTTGTTTTCCTTATTGACGGGAATGTGATAGAATGGGATTTCAAAACGTTTAGCAATAATTTTAAGATCGGCGTGATTACTGAGGATAAAAGGAATTTCAGCCGCTAATTCCCCGGATTGTTGTTTGGCAAGAATATCGTAAAGACAGTGGTCGTATTTGGAAACAAAAACAGCCATTTTGGGCTTTTGTTTTTTCAAATAAAAATCGCAATGCAAGGAGTATTTAGCTCCTAAGTCTTTATCGAATTGATTTTTAAACTCTTGAAAGTTAAATCCAGTACCATTTAAATCACATTCTACACGCATGAAAAATGCAGCATTGGGTCGATCTACATATTGGTCAATGTAGGTGATGTTGCCTTGATTCTGGTGGATGAAGTTTGTCACCGCTGCAATGATACCTTTTTGATCAGTGCAATACATCAACATCGTAATCTGATTCATAAATATATTTTTTCAAAAATAGGGATTCATCGCATCAGTGCAATAAATTCTATGTTTTTATTGATTTATAAAAAAAGGCCCCCATTCAATGGAGGCCTTTTTCATGAATAATGGACTCAATTTATCCCTCGTTGATCCTAAAGTCAGCGTAGGCTTCCATTCCGTGTTCTGAAAGGTCAAGACCGTTCAGTTCTTCATCTTTATCAACTCTCAACCCTGTAGTTGATTTAACGATCATCAATATGATAAATGAGGTAGCAACGCAGAAAGCTCCAACAATTCCTACTCCAATTAATTGTACTAAGAATTGATCAAACCCTGCCATAGCCCCGAAAATTCCTACAGCTAAGGTTCCCCAAATACCACAGATAAGGTGAACAGCAACAGCACCAACAGGATCATCTAGCTTTAATTTGTCAATCAATGCAATCCCTAGAACTACAATTACACCAGCGATCAATCCGATCAATATGGCATCGGTAGGGCTCATTTGATCCGCTCCTGCTGTGATTCCAACCAATCCTCCTAAAACACCATTCATAAACATGGTCAAATCGAAGTTTTTATAGAGTAGGTTTGAAAAGAAAGCAGCAGCAACTCCTCCAGCAGCAGCAGCCAATGAAGTGGTGACCAGAGTTAATGAAGTCAGTTCTGGGTCAGCAGACAATACGGAACCACCGTTGAATCCAAACCAACCCAACCACAGAATGAATACTCCAGCCGATGCGATGGGTAGATTGTGTCCTGGTAATGCTTTTGGGTTTCCGTCTTTATCGAATTTGCCAATTCTTGCACCCAAAAGGTAGATGGTGATCAAAGCTCCCCATCCTCCTACGGAGTGAACTAATGTTGATCCAGCGAAATCATAGAATCCCCATGCGTCTAGGAATCCACCTCCCCATTTCCAAGCTCCAACTATGGGGTAAATTAGTCCAACGTAGAGTACTGCAAAAAGCATAAACCCTGATAGTTTTATACGCTCAGCAACTGCACCCGAAACGATGGTTGCGGCAGTAGCTGCAAACATTCCTTGAAAAAGGAAATCGGTCCACCAAGTGTAACCTCCGTCAGCATATCCGAATCCCATACCACCCTCAGGAGCTGCAATTCCGAAGCCTGCAAATTTAAGTATACCCATGTCTCCATCTTCAAAACCAGGATACATTAGGTTAAAACCACCGAGGCAATACAAAAGTAATCCAACGGTGATTACAAAAAAGTTTTTAAATAAAATGTTGATGGCGTTTTTTTGGCGGGTCAATCCGATTTCCAAAAAAGAGAATCCCAAGTGCATAAAAAATACAAGGGCTGTACAGACCATCATCCATACATTATTTATTGTTAAAATTGTAGTTTCCATATTTGTTTATGTTGTTAGTTTAATGAGTCGTTTCCTTTTTCTCCGGTTCTAATTCTGTAGGCTTCTTCAACGGGTAAAACAAATATTTTACCGTCTCCCACTTTGTCTGTTGCGGAAGTTTCCAGAATGGCTTTGATTGTTTTTTCTACAAAAGGTTCGGAGACTACTATAGATAAGTATCTTCTTTGAATTTCAGAAGTACTGTAGGAAATTCCACGATATACGTGACCTTCTTTTTCGTTGCCTACTCCAGTTACGTCCCAGTAGCTGAAGAAGTTTACTTCAACACCGTGAAGGGCTTCTTTGACCTCATCAAATTTTGATTTTCTGATGATTGCTTCGATTTTTTTCATGTTTTGGATTATTAAAATATTTGTTTTTGAAAACGCTTTTAAGATTTCTTTTTGTTAGGGTTAGATTTGGATGTTTTCTGTGTCCATTTCTATTATTTTATAGTTATCGATCTTTTGATGATCTCAAAAAGATCTTTATGGGTTTATGTAACTAATCCCCCCCCGTAGATTTATCAACGAGGGGGTATGTAGTTTATTAATTTTTGTACAATTTTTTATGATACAAAATCGGTGACTAAAATGAGTAGATGGCAGCGACCAAAAAGGCAGTCAAGCTATCAGTGGCTCCGTCAGCATCGGTGTAAAACTTATCTGATGCAGAGTCAATTCTGATTTCAGGTTTGAAAATAAAGTTTCCTGAAGTGTAACTACCAGTAATGGTGATGGAAGTGTTGTCTCCGTCTCCAGAAATATCTCCAATAGCACCTAATCCATCTTCAGAAAAGGCTTCGAATCGAGCTCCAAGAGCGAAAGAATCGGAGAATGTGTACTGTGGGTATAATGCTACTCCAGAGAATTCGACGTCATTATCATCACTGTAGCTTGTTGCGTTTATTCCTAAGAAAAAGCTATCGCCAAGGGTGAAACCACCGGTAAAGTCAATTTGACTCACTCCAGCAGTACCCCCGCCCAAGTAATTGATGTATTGACCAAAAATTCCAAGCTGAGCTCCAAACATGTAATCGTCATCAATTGGCTGAAATTCAGTAGCATCAGTAGTGTTGAGAACAGCAACCATTATAGAGGTATTTTCTCCAGCAGCAATATCTGCTTTGATCCCTGTGTGAGAAAAAGGTCCGTAGGAGAACATATATGAAGTTGTGTAGTTGAAATTAGCTACAGGTGAAATAACTTCATAACCTAAGAAGGTGTTAAAGTTACCCATGGTCAAAGTGAATGAATCACTGACGTTGTAATAAGCATAAAGCTGATTTACAATATTAGAACTTCTGTAGAAGTCTCCAAGTTGTGGTGAGCCAAAAACGGCATCTGCTCCTCTAGGGCCAAAAACGAGATCGGCGACGAAGCCTGATTTTTCTCCTTCATATGACATAATAATATTGGCCATACCAAGGGCAAATCCAGGGAGGTTTGCAAATGAAGTTCCAGGAACATATTCGCTACTTCTATAATAGGTATCAATCGATCCGCTTACTCCAAAAGTGGGTTCCGGAGCAGCCTCTTCCTCCTGAGCGATGGCGACAAAGCCAGTCATTAAGGCTAAAGTTGTTAAAAAAGTTTTTTTAATAAAAGTCATAATAATAGTGTTTAAGTAATTAGTGTTTATGTTAGAGTAGATAATGTTATTTAGCGTTTTCTTTGGCCCAAGCTTCAAATCCACCGCCTTCGAATCCTCCGATTCCGTGTTCAGCTTCATCCAAACCTTTAATTTCGACTTCTTCGCTAACGCGTAGTCCGATCGTTTTTTTCAGGATACCGAATCCGATCAATGCAGCTATGGTGGCCCAAGCTCCGTAGGCAAGAACACCTATGGCTTGAATCCCTAATTGACTGGCACCGCCACCATTTAGAAGACCAATGGCAGTATCGCCATCAACCCCCCACAATCCGATAACCAATGTACCCCATGCGCCCACAACTCCGTGTGCAGAAGCTGCACCGACAGCATCGTCAATTTTAAGTACTTTGTCGATGAATTCGATTGAGAATACAACGATTATACCACCAATAAATCCAGCAAGAAATCCTCCACCAAAAGTCATATTTCCACAGCCTGCTGTTATGGCAACCAATCCTGCAATCGCTCCATTTAATGTCATTCCCAAATTGGGTTTTCCGTCTTTGATCCATGTGATGGCCATTGCACCTACTGCACCAGCAGCGGCAGCGATATTGGTGATCATTATAACAGCTGAAGCAGCTAATGAATCATCTCCTCCCCAAGCCAATTGAGAACCACCGTTAAAACCAAACCATCCTAACCATAGGATGAATACACCAAGAGCACCCAATAATAGGTTGTGTCCTGGGATTACGTTGGATTTACCATCCACGTATTTACCCAATCTTGGGCCCACCATCCAAGCACCTACAAGAGCTGCCCAACCACCAACAGAGTGAACAATAGAAGATCCAGCAAAGTCGATAAAGCCCAAGTTGGCCAACCATCCGTTGCCGTTCCATTGCCATCCGCCAGAAATGGGATAAACCAATGCTGTTAGGAAAATGGTAAAAAATACATAGGTAGTGTACTTTGTCCTACCTGCAATTGCTCCAGAGACAATCGTTGCTGCAGTAGCACAAAAAACCGTCTGGAAAAATACATCATGTGGTCCATCTCCTGGGTTGAAGAAAATGTCTGAAGTAGCGATCCATCCATTGGATGCGCCGTACATCAAGCCATATCCAATGGCCCAGTAAGAAAGTGTTCCTACAGAAATATCTAAAATATTTTTCATGGAGATGTTAACTGCGTTCTTGGAACGAGTAAAACCAGATTCTACTAAAGTGAATCCTGCCTGCATGAAAAATACCAAGATTCCTGATAAAAGGATCCATAGCATGGTGAAGTCATCGTTGACCTCAACTGCTGTTGTCGAATTAATTAGGGAAAGATTTAACATAGTTGTTTATTATAATTTGATTCAAAAGTATGGTAATGTGATAATGACTATAAAAAATATAGGGGTCAAAAACTAATTTTTATTATTTTGAACAATAGACCCCCTAAAATGATAGGGGTATAATAATTTATTAAGTAAATTTTAAGAATTACTCAAAAAAACAGTGAAGATACTTTTCAATCAATATTCCGACATAGACCATAACAATGCCCGTAATCAAACTAAATAGGGTGTAGGCCAACAACATACTATAGTCCCCAGAGCGGATAAATGACAGGTTTTCGTTAGCAAAAGATGAAAAGGTGGTGAATCCACCACAGAAGCCAATGGTTGCAAAAAGAATCCATGCAGATTGACTATCGTCGCCGCTCCTAATTATATAGCCGTTAAATAGCCCTATAAGTAGACAACCTAGGAGATTCGCCCAGAAGGTGTTCCATGGAAACCCTGTCCCAGAGTAGGGAAGTATTTTTCCAATCAGCAATCGCAATACAGTTCCCATTCCACCTCCTACAAAAACAATTAATAATTGCTTCATTTTAGTTTAGGCTTTTTGGGTGAAATACTTGATCATAAAAAGAATACCGATCGTCAAAAGGAATACCATAAATATTTTTAAGCTTCCCTTATAATGTACTTTATGATTTTTATAATCTTTTCGGTAGGAGAAGATCATCAGCGAAACAAACGCGATGACAAAAAAAACAGCAAACAATAGTTGTCCTTGACTGAACATTTTTAATTTTTGCCTAAATTAGAAAAAAACATTGACCTCCTTTACATTCTATTAAAATATACAGATGATTAAAAATGAATTAAATGCAGTGGCTCAATTTCATGAAGCCTTTGGTATTGAATCTGCGGATCAACCTACCGTAAATATTACTCAACAAACAATCTTTTTAAGGCATAACTTGATGAAAGAGGAGAATGAAGAATATCTGGAGGCGGCGCAAAATAATGATATGGTTGAGGTTGCGGATGCCTTAGGTGATATGCTCTACATATTGTGTGGAACCATACTCTCACACGGAATGCAGCATAAAATTACCGAAGTGTTCAATGAAATTCAACGCAGTAATATGAGTAAGCTGGGAGCTGACGGTAAGCCTATATATCGCGAGGATGGAAAAGTGCTAAAGGGTCCTAATTATTTTAAACCAATGATAGCTAACATATTGAACAAAGATTAATCTACTCCTACACGCCATCCGTAGGGATCGCTGGTTAAGTTATATTGTATGGACATGATTTTGTCTTTTAGTTGTGCTGAAATGGGGTTTTCTATCTCGGGAAGCTTATGGTTGATTCCTTGGTAGCCAAAACTCTTAATGGGATTGATCACTACGGCTGTTCCGCTTCCAAACATTTCTTTAAGGGTATTATTTTCTGAAGCTTCTACTATCTCTGATATTTTGATTGGTCTTACCTCTACTTCAATTCCAGAATCTTTTGCAATTTGAATGACACTTTTACGGGTTACTCCATCTAGAATTCTATCATTGGTGGGGGCAGTAACTAATTTATCTCCAATTCTAAAAAAAATATTCATGGTTCCTGCTTCCTCAAGGTATTCATGAGATTTGGCATCGGTCCATACAATTTGCTGATAGCCCTGTTTTTGTGCCAAGGCAGTGGGATAAAACTGAGCAGCATAATTTCCTGCAGCTTTAGTAAAGCCTATTCCACCATCGGCAGCTCTGCTAAATTCCTCTGC
The DNA here is from genome assembly GCA_018647605.1 of Flavobacteriaceae bacterium. Taxonomy (GTDB): domain Bacteria; phylum Bacteroidota; class Bacteroidia; order Flavobacteriales; family Flavobacteriaceae; genus UBA8316. The sequence goes on from JABGSU010000163.1 coordinate 12,169, forward strand.
AATCAATACATTAACCTCACCTCCATAATAGGCCTTTACAGGGCAACAAATAATAATAAAAGTATACTCCTTAGAGGGAGAGGCCTGAACCCCTGCTTGACTCGAAAAAACAAAAGGACGGATGTAAAGTGAATTCCCAATACCAGGCTTAATCCATTCATGGTCTAAATTTAATAGTGTATTTAAACCTTCAAAAAAATATTCTTCAGGAAATTGAGGGATTTGAAGTCGCTCCGAAGAACGATTAATCCTTTTGAAATTTTGATCGGGTCTAAAAAGCCAAACTTTACCCTGTTCATCTTTGTATGCTTTCATACCTTCAAATACTGCCTGACCATAATGAAGTACACTCATTGACGGTTCAAAGGATAATGGTTGGTAAGGAATAACTTCGGGGGTCTGCCATAGCCCATCTTTGTATTTACAGACAAACATGTGGTCTGTAAAAACAGACCCAAAAGTCAAGTTTTCAAAATCCACATGCGCCAATTTAGAGGCCGAAATTTTCTCTATTTTCATTTTTATTTCAAAAGTAGTATCAAAATTACTTTTTTTAGTTTTAATAAATTCTATTAATATGTGGTTTTTTAACCCCTAATGCGTTAATTAGGCTAGTTTTTTTCAAGATTGATAAAAAACATAAATATTGAAATCGATAAATTAACAGAATTTAAAAAGTCTAATCTGATCTAAAAATGCCAAAAAAAATCATTACGACTGGGGATGGTTCTCCCTCTATATTTATTGAGGAATTAAAAGAGACCTACCATTCAAAACATGGAGCAGTAACCGAATCTCAATATGTATACATTAAAAAAGGACTGATGCATTGGCTGAAAAAAAATAATAAAAGTGATGTGAAGGTTTTTGAAATGGGTCTTGGGACAGGACTTAATGCTTATTTAAGTTATGTTTACTCATTCGACCATGGTCTGACCTGTGAGTATTTTTCGATTGAAAAGTATCCCTTAACACCAAAAGAGCTCGGGGTATTGAAAATGAAACCCACTCTTCCAATGCCAAAACACCATCATTTTTTTGATCTACTACACGAGCTCGAATGGAATCAGATTTTTAATCAATCCAATTTTTTATTTAAAAAGATTAAAGATGATTTTTTGACCCTACCCACAACCCAAAAGTACAATGTGGTATTTTATGATGCCTTTGGCTATCACGCTCAATCAGAATTGTGGCAAGAGAAAGCTTTGCAAACTTGTTTTGATATACTCCAACCAGGTGGTGTTTGGGTTAGCTATTGCGCAAAAGGTGAAGTGAGGCGTACTTTACAAAAAATAGGTTTTCAGGTTGAGCGATTGGACGGCCCTCCTGGAAAAAGAGAAATGTTGAGAGCTACAAAAGAGGTTTAGTCTATTTTTGTAAAAAAATATTTTTAAAACTTCCGTCAATAAAATTCAATTCTTTAAAAAATGATGATGCGGAGGTTCTATTTGTTTGCTAAAAGGTTGTTATGATTGTCACAAAATTAAAAATTTAATAAATGAAATTATTGGTTACTGGAGCGACTGGGCTGATCGGAAAAAATATTATGGCTAAGGCCAAAGAAAAAAATATCCCCATACATTTTCTGAGTACCCAAAAGAATAAATTAAAAGACTCTGATGGCGTCAAAGGGTTTTATTGGAATCCCTTAAGAGGAGAAATCGATGGCCGATGTTTTGAGGGTGTCGACACCCTCATTCATTTAGCAGGTGCTAGTATTTCGAAATCTTGGACTTCCAAAAACAAAAAAGAGATTTTGGACAGTAGGGTGGACACTTCACGTTTGTTGAGAAAGGAAATGGAGCTGCAAAACATAAAAATGAATAGCATCCTATGTGCTTCCGCCATAGGGATTTACCCTAATAGCTTTGAGCTCAGTTTTGATGAAAACAGTGAAGTTGAAAAAAAGAATTTTCTACAGCAGGTTACGATAGCTTGGGAAAAGGAGTCCGCAGCCATGGAGTCTTTTACAGCGCATCTATCCATACTAAGAATTGGCTTGGTTTTGGCAAAGGGTGAGGGATTATTGTCCCAATTGGCCCTTCCATTTAAACTTTTTTCGGGGACTGCATTTGCTTCGGGAAAGCAGTGGCAAAGTTGGATTCATATTGAAGATCTGTCGGAATTGTTTATGACAGCTGTCGTTCAAAATTGGGAGGGAACTTTTAATGCAGTTGCTCCCCATCCCGTTTCCCAAATAACGATGATGAAAGCCATTGGAAAAGTGTTGCGCCGTCCTGTTTTTTTACCCAATATTCCTAGTTTTTTGATCAAAAAAGTAATGGGAGAACGCTCTATATTGATTTTAGGAAGTCAAAAAGTTAGCGCTAATCTTATTTTATCAAAGGGCTTTTCGTTCCAATTCCCTTTTTTACCAGAGGCATTGGAAAATATATTCAAAAAAAAAGAA
>JABGSU010000164.1 GCA_018647605.1 Flavobacteriaceae bacterium
AAACACCCTATATTCTTTTGTATGACAAAAAGATTTCGGCGATGAAAGATCTTCTACCCGTTTTAGAGCCTGTAGCACAGTCTGGTAAGCCGCTTATCGTTATCGCTGAGGATGTTGACGGAGAAGCTTTGGCTACCTTGGTTGTCAACAAACTTCGTGGGGCACTCAAAATAGCAGCTGTTAAAGCTCCTGGTTTTGGTGACCGTAGAAAAGCAATGCTTGAAGACATCGCCATTCTTACAGGTGGGACAGTAATTTCCGAAGAAAGAGGCTTTACCCTAGAGAATACTACAATTGATATGTTAGGTTCTGCTGAGAAAGTAACCATTGACAAAGACAATACTACAGTAGTCAACGGTGCAGGAGACAGTGAAATGATTCAAGGAAGAGTCAATCAAATCAAATCGCAGATTGAAACAACTACTTCTGATTATGATAGAGAAAAACTGCAAGAGCGATTGGCCAAACTTTCTGGTGGTGTAGCCGTGTTATATGTAGGTGCTCCCTCAGAAGTTGAGATGAAAGAAAAGAAAGACCGAGTTGACGATGCACTTCATGCTACCAGAGCAGCGGTAGAAGAAGGTATTGTTGCCGGTGGAGGAGTTGCTTTATTGAACACTCAAAAAAGTCTTTCCAAAATAAAATCAGATAATGCTGACGAAGGTACTGGTGTTCAAATCATCCACAAGGCCATCGAATCTCCATTAAGAACTATAGTTGAAAACTCTGGTGGGGAAGGATCCGTAGTCGTTTCTAAGGTACTTGAAGGTGGAGATAACTTTGGATTTAATGCCAAAGAAGGGACTTTCGTTGATATGCTTAAAGAAGGAATAATCGATCCTAAAAAAGTAACCCGAGTTCCTCTTGAAAATGCAGCTTCAGTTGCTGGTATGATCTTGACTACAGAGTGTGCTCTGGTCGACATCAAAGAAGACGCTCCAGCCATGCCTCCAATGGGTGGCGGTGGCGGTATGCCCGGCATGATGTAATCGATTATTTACATATTAAAAAAACCTGCTTGAGAAAGCAGGTTTTTTTATTTATAATTCCTCTCTATCGTATTGACAACATTTGGGAAGTTCGTTATAATCTTCTTTTTTAGCTTGTGCTTCAGAAGTATCATGACCTTGAGCAACAATGCTGGCATGGATGGCTTCTAAGGTCACTTTTTTAGGGTTGTAAATCAAGCTGATTTTATTGGAAGGAATGTCCCATTCTGCCGATTTTACTCCCTTGATAGAAAAGGCTGCTTTTTCGATTCTTTTCTCACACGCGTCACAGTTCCCTTTAACGGTAAATTCTGCTTTAGCGTTCTTTTTCTGATTGTCTTGCGCTACCATTCCCAACGGCAAAGCAAGTAGGATGATTAGGATTTTTTTCATAATATTAAATTAATTTTAAATTTTTAGTCTCAAACCAGTGTAAATCATGGCTCCAAAAACGGGAGCATACACCTGCGCGGCATCAAAATCGACTCCAAAAGGATCATCTGATCCAATAATCGGATTAACTTGACGGTAATCTCCAATATTCTCTCCGCCCAAATATATTTCAAATTTATTGGAAAAAGAATGGGTGAGCTGAGAATTCCACAGGGAGAATCCATCAGAAAAACCATTGACCCCATCCCTTTGGTTCTCAACCAAACGTTGCACCCCCAGATGATGTAAAGTAATATCCCATCTCCATTGTTTCCCCTTGTAAGATTTTTCGGACGCCAACCCTAGGTTAGCAAAAAAACGATTTTTGGCCAATAGGGGTTTTTGCAAAATACCACTATTGTATTCCATTCGCACATCATAGTTTTTGTAGGCCGCTCGTAAATTCAAAAAATTCTTGAAATTATAATCCAATTCTAACTGTAAACTTTTTGCAAAGCTTTTACCTTCAAGGTTATAAAAAGAAATTTCTGTAGCTTTCTCCCAATCCACCACCACTTGATCTGTGAAATTGGTACTATAGTAGTCTCCCGAAAGGGTTATCTTGTGTGGACTTCCAATATAAAAAGATTTGGAAAGTGCTAGCCCATAGTTCCATGCTTTTTCTGGGTTAAGTCCGTAAATTTTACCTTGAGAAGATTGGATTTTGATTGTCCTATTGGTAGCAAACAAGCTTTGATTTTCAGCAAAAATATTGGCTGCTTTTCGCCCGCTACCTGCTGATAATCGGATAACAAATAGCTCAGTGGGAACATATCTGATATGGATTCGAGGGGTAATAAAAGTTCCAAAATTATTATGGAAATCTATTCGAAGCCCTGCTATCCAACTAAAATCATCATCGTTATCATGTGTAAACTCAAAATAGCTTCCTATGTTGCTGTCCGTGCGCTCAAAAGAAGTGATCTCAACCCACTCATCATAGCCGTCATGACTATAATTCAAGCCAATCTTAAACTTATTTTGAGTGTTCCCTATAATTGAATTAAAAAGCAAATGAGTATAAAAACTTTGATGTTGTATATCATAGGAGCGTAATCCAAAATAGGAATTTTGATCATGGTTACTATAGGCGGTTTGTAAACTAAAACTTTGATAAGGCAGGTCTGGAAAAACATATCCTACTTTTAAAGAGGTATCCCATCGTTTGGTTCGGATTTCACTTCCCCACCGCTGTTTGTATCCGCTATCTTTTTGAGGGTTATAATCCAAGTTTCCCATCAGTTTTTCATCGTTCATAAACCTCCAACTCAGAAAACCGATCCAACCTTTTTCGGTATCAATATATTGCCACCGGTTCATTAGGTTGATTTGCTCTGAAACAGGTAGATCAAGGAAATTATCTTTATTGTTGTCAAACTTCTGAGTTCTTTTATTACCATGGATGTAAAGGCCTGCACTCCAACGTTCATTTATTTTTCGATTAAAATGGGTATTCAACTCATATCTACCATTGATCGATGCAAAAAAGTTCAGGAAAAAGGGAATATCGGTCAAGGGCTTTTTCAATTCGGTATTGATTTGTCCAGCGATACTTTCAAAACCGTTGGTTACCGACCCTGCCCCTTTACTGATCTGAATACTTTCAACCCAGGTTCCAGGTATAAAAGACAAACCATAGGCTTGTGAAGCACCGCGAACCATTGGAATGTTTTCCTCAGAAATCAATAAATAAGGACTCGAAAGCCCCAACATTTTGATTTGTTTGGTACCTGTAAGTGCATCTGCGAAATTGACATCAATGGCTGGATTTGTTTCAAAACTTTCAGAAAGATTGCAACAGGCAGCCTTTAGTAATTCCTCACTGCTTACCTTCAGAATGTTTTGGGTTTCGATAAAGGATTTTTGCATCGTTTTTCTCCGTTGACTCAAAATCACTTCGGCTAATTCATCCTCCCCATCTTGAACCATCTGGTGGGTAATAAAAGAAGATTCAATTTTTAAGGTATCGGTCTTAAATCCCAAGTAACTTATGATCAATAGGTCTGTATCAGGTACTCCCTCTAATTGGAAAGTACCCTCACTGTCCGTAATCGTACCAACGGTAGTATTTTGCCAAAAAACATTGGCTCCGATCAAAGGATAGGTTTTATTGCTTTCTTGGTATTGTATGACGCCATTCAGAGGGTCCTGAGAAAAGACAACTCCCCATGAAAGACACACAAAAAATATATATTTTTTCATCTGATAATCTTTATTGTTTTTTAATGGTCAAACCTCTACTATACCTAATAGGGGGATGGAACATCCAGATTTTACACTACTATGTAATTACAACTCTTCCATGGATGTTTCATGATTTTAGGGTTTGATTAAATTTTAAAATGAAGTATTTAAAATTTAATCAGCTGTAAAAAACAAGGCTGTGATACAGAAGGAATATTTTTCTTTTGGGAAGAACAAGCAGGGGTTTTACCGAAACTGCTTTTGGAGAATGAGTCTTAGAATCAATGGAAAAATAGAAATTGTTATGGGGCACTGCAAAAACGGCAACTTGAAATTCGAGATCGTTCGTTTTTTGAGGCTCATTGTTTTGAATAAAAATAAGCTCGTCATGACAACAATGATTTTTTTTAACCTTAGAATCTTGATGCTTGTCATGCCTTTTTTCTGAAGACATTCCACAACCTTCAACATTCCATACCAATGAAATTTCTGCAATATGATCACCACAATAATGGACATTCAAAGCCAGTCCAACTTTTGAAGTCAGAAAAATCAAGATGAAAAAAATGGCTTTTATAACCCTTACATTCATAGTGTAAAATTATACTTTTTATACTAATTGATGAAAAAACATGGTCACTGACATAATGAGCATGATCACGTTTTCAATCAAAGTAGCTTCAGTCATGGGCAATTTAACGGCAGTCCCAAGACAGGCGCAATTGATTTTAGATTTATCAAAAAGGCTATAAATGACCCCAATGGTGGTAATGGATAAAATGATAATAGTGACCATAAGGGCAAAGATCAATTCCAAACGAAGCAATAACATTATTCCGAGTAATGTTTCAATAAAGGGATAAATTTTACTGTAAAAACGACTTCTTTTTGCCAAAGGATCATATTGAGCAAAAGCTTCTGGAAAACCATTGTAATCAAGGAATTTAAAGAAACCAAACACCACAAAAAACAAGCCCATAAAATCAAACATAAAGCCAGTGATGTGGAAGGTGTTTTTTTGAAGCAAAAACGTTCCCGCTATTATATAAGTGAAAATTAAAAATAGCGGAAAGAGTTGTTTAATTTTAGAAGGCGTTTTATATATAGGATTATTGACGTTGGTTTTTGATTCCAGAGAAGGAATATATTTTGGGAGCAGGGTCTCAGTTAATTTTTTCAAACTCAAAAGGTTCAAAACCTCTAGTCTTACATTACCAGACGCCAAATCAATATTAATATCTTTAACCTCCTCCAATGCAATTAGTTTTTCAGATACAGAAGAAACACATCCCTGACATATCATTCCAGAAATTTTAATGTTTTGTGTCATTGTTGAAAACTACTGTTATTTTGGTTAATTAAACACTACAAATAAGCGAAAAATTGAATATCTGACAATGATGTTTTTAATACTTTTATCAGCATAAATAAGTATTATTTTTTTATAAAATTACATTAAAAAATAGTACTGCAGAGGGTAAAAAAACCAATCGTCCCAAAACTATATTTATAGATTATAAAAAATAATATGAATAAAAAACAAATTTCATCTGCTCTGATTTCCGTTTTTGATAAGACAGGATTAGCTCCCATCATTCATAAATTGAACAAACAAGGGGTAATCTTTTACTCTACGGGAGGAACCGAAAAATTTATCCGTGATCTAGGTTATGAAGTTACAGCAGTAGAAGACCTTACAGGCTATCCTTCCATACTGGGAGGCAGGGTTAAAACATTGCACCCTAAAGTTTTTGGAGGTATTTTGAACCGTCAGGAGTCCATTGAGGATCAATCTGCATTGGAAGAATTTGAAATTCCACAAATTGACCTGGTCATTGTTAATTTATACCCTTTTGAAGACACCGTTAGTGCAGGGGGTACCGAGGAAGAGATCGTTGAAAAGATTGATATTGGTGGGATTGCACTCATTCGTGCTGCTGCCAAAAACTTTAAAGACACCTTTTGTGTATCTGATAAAAATGATTACCAAAACTTTCTGAATATCCTTACTGAATCCAAGGGAGTAACTGAATTGGAACAACGCAAAAGATATTCCGTAAAGGCATTCCAAACTTCCTCACACTACGATACTGCAATTTTCAATCACTTCAATCAACAAGAGGAGGTTTTGAAGATAAGTATCAAACAAGCTAAGACCCTTAGATATGGCGAGAATCCACATCAAAAGGGTCAATTTTATGGTCCCATGTCTGATCTTCTTGAACAAGTACACGGAAAAGAAATTTCCTACAATAACCTTTTAGATATCGATGCAGCCGTCAATCTCATGCTTGAGTTTTATGAAGGGGACTGCAGTTTTGCTATTCTAAAACACAATAATGCCTGTGGTTTTGCCACCCGTCCAACACTAAAACAAGCCTATCTTGATGCTTTAGCAGGAGACCCGGTCTCTTCTTTTGGAGGCGTATTGATTACCAATAAAATCATTGATTTAGCAACCGCCACTGAAATTCACAGTCTGTTTTGTGAAGTAGTCATCGCTCCCCAATACAACGAAGATGCGTTAAATCTACTCAAAGGAAAAAAGAACAGAATCCTATTAATTCAGAAAGACATTCCTTTACCGACAAACATTTACAGAACTTGTCTCAACGGTATATTGGTTCAAGACAAAGACTCCGAAACTGATACTGCAGAGAAGCTCAACTTTATTACCGACAAAAAACCCAGTTCACAAGAAATTGAAGATTTAATCTTCGCGTCAAAAATTTGCAAACACACTAAGTCAAATACTATAGTACTGGCCAAAAATGGTCAATTGGTGGCTTCGGGTACAGGACAGACTTCACGGGTGGACGCTTTGAATCATGCAATTGAAAAAGCATCTCACTTCAATTTTGACTTAAAGGGTGCTGTTATGGCAAGTGATGCTTTCTTTCCTTTTCCAGATTGTGTAGAGATCGCACACAAAGCAGGAGTGAGTAGTGTCTTACAACCTGGCGGATCCATAAAAGATCAACTTTCGATAGATTATTGTAATGAAAATGATTTATCAATGGTCTTTACTGGCGTACGTCATTTCAAACATTAATTTTCATAACTTTAGGGCCTATTAAATTAAAGAATTATGGGTTTTCTAACTGAAGAAATCGCAATAGATTTAGGAACCGCCAACACACTAATTATTCACAATGACAAGGTGGTGGTAGACAGCCCTTCTATAGTGGCTATCGACCGTACAACAAATAAAATTATCGCCATCGGAGATGAAGCCAGTATGATGCATGGAAAGACGCATGAAAACATTAAAACCATCAGACCGCTAAAAGATGGGGTGATTGCAGATTTTAATGCTTCGGAACAGATGATCAATATGCTGATCAAAAGCATCCCCACTCTCAAGAAAAGATTCTTTACCCCTTCTTTGAGGATGGTAATTTGTATTCCCTCTGGAATTACGGAAGTTGAGATGAGAGCTGTTAAAGAATCTGCTGAACGTGTCAATGGTAAAGAAGTGTATTTAATTCACGAACCCATGGCGGCGGCTATTGGAATAGGAATTGATATCATGCAACCCAAAGGAAACATGATCGTTGACATAGGGGGAGGTACGACAGAAATTGCTGTAATTGCCTTATCGGGAATTGTCTGTGACAAATCTGTTAAGATTGCAGGTGACGTTTTTACCAATGACATTGTTAACTATATGAGAAGTAAACACAATCTCTATGTAGGGGAAAGAACTGCCGAAAAAATAAAAATCTTGATCGGATCTGTAATCGAAGATCTTGAAAATCCCCCAGAGGACATGTCCGTTCAGGGAAGGGATTTGGTCACTGGGAAACCAAAACAAGCCATGATTTCTTACACCGAAATCGCAAAATCATTGGACAAATCCATCATAAGAATTGAGGAAGCCATTATGGAAGCATTGTCCCAGACCCCCCCAGAATTAGCTGCCGACATTTACAATACGGGAATCTATTTGGCAGGTGGTGGTGCCCTACTTAGAGGGCTAGATGTTAGGCTTTCTAGAAAAACAGATTTACCCGTTTATATTGCCGAAGACCCGTTGCAAGCCGTTGTGAGAGGGACTGGAATCACCCTAAAAAATATCGAACGATACAAAACCATTCTTATCAAATAATGACTT
>JABGSU010000165.1 GCA_018647605.1 Flavobacteriaceae bacterium
CAATTGATTCAAGATTTGATTGTTTTCCCCCATACCGAATTGGCCATTGTAAGTGGTAGAGATCAAGATTTTTTAGAAAAATGGTTTGGGCATCTTTCGATTACTTTGGTTGCAGAACACGGCTATTTCATCAAACATAAAAACCAGAAATGGACTGGGAAAGAAACCCAACAAAAAAACTGGAAAGAGGATCTGATTCCATTGATGGAAACATTTACTGATCGGACTCCTGGAACTTTTATCGAAGAGAAAAAAAACAGCTTGGTATGGCACTACCGTAAAACCGATCCTGAATTGGCTGTAGAAAGAGTGGTAGAACTCAAGACAGTATTGAGTAGTTTGATTTCTGACGAATTGCACCTGATGGATGGAGACAAAATCATTGAAATCGTCGGTGGACGTTTCAACAAGGGAAGTGCTGTTTCTGAAATCATCGGTGATAAAGAGTCTGAATTTATCTTATGCTTTGGGGATGATGTAACCGATGAGTTTATGTTCAATGACCTCCCCCCTCACTCAATAAACATTAAAGTAGGTAAAAAAACAACTCAAGCAAATTATTGTATCAGTAATACTAAAGCCGTTAAATCCCTATTGAGGGACTTGATATCCTAGGGCAGATTAATTTTTTTTGTTAAATCATTATCAATAATTTTTAAAAAAAAGTGATAAACAGAAGGAGATTTTTGAAAGGCACTTCTTTGGCATTCCTTTCATTGCTGTTTCCAGCCAAGGTTTTTTCTTCTAAAAATCGGTTGCCCAGCGTTCTTCTTTTAGGAGATTCTATATCAATTGGATACTATCCTTTTGTAAAAGAAGCGTTGAAAGGTATTGCTAATTTACATCGACCCATGCTGCCAGAAGGTGGATTTCAGAATTGTGAGGGTACGACCAAGGGGGTTGAAAAAATCGAACAATGGATAGGGGAAACAAAATGGGACTTGATTCATTTCAACTTTGGCTTGCACGACATCAAACATATTGACCCGCATACTGGTATAAACAGTAAAAGTTTTGACGATCCTCACCAAGCTTCTCCTGTCCAATATGAGAAAAACCTCAACTTAATCGTAAAAAAGTTAAAAAACACAAAAGCTAAATTAGTTTTTGCCACCACAACCCCTTATCCTGATGAAAGACTAAAACCAGCAAGAAAGCCTGGGATGCACAAAATCTACAATTCTGTTGCCCTGAGGGTGATGAAAAAACACAAAATATTCATCAATGATCTGAATTCTTTTGTAATGCCTAGGGTAAAGGAATTACAAAGACCTTACAATGTTCATTTTTCTAAATTCGGAAGTGAAGAATTGTCAAAAGCAGTTGTAAAATCCATCCTAAAACATCTTTAGTAAATGTCACCGATGATTAAAACACCATTCACACTCTTGGTCATTCATTTTTCATTTGGGTAAACGGAAAACAAAATATTTTTGAAGTAGAAACAAATTTGATAGTAGGTAAGAATGCTGATTTTTGAAAAGCTACAGGTTCTGCCCAAGTTTTGATCATCAAATCAAAAGAATAAAACTTACGATTTCTTTAATTTTCGGTAGAAATTCAATCGAAATCTGAACTAGTTATATGCAATGATTGTTTGTTTATTGAATGTGACAATGGTGTATTTTTGGAAAATCATTTGTCCATTTTATCAATCTCAACCCATAGAGGGAAATAACTCTTTTTTCCATTTCTATAAAATGGGGTGAAATTAAATGTCCCATCGGACAGAGAGACTCCCTGCCACACCAGTTCATCCACTTTGTCTTGTGGATTGTATTTCTTCTTGATGTTTTGGCCCAATTCTAAAAACATATCTCCTCCTCCTGGCAAAGCTTTCAGAAATTTAAATTTTAGATTGTATCTGCCTTTTTTTAGTGTAACCTTCCAAAAAGAATAAAGCTCCTCTTGATTCCAAACACCTCTTTGTCCACCAGCATCATTTCGATTCAGATAAACTGGATTTTCATATGTTGTTCCTATGCTGATTCTAGGAGGATTGACCAGATTGGGTGAGGTACTTAATTCCGAAATGAGTTCATCCATCTCTGTTTTAAGAGAAGTGATTTTTTCAATGTTTTGATCGACTACATTATTTTTTTCAAATGGGTCTTCTTTCAAATGGTATAATTCGAATTGATGAATAGAGGCATCGAAATCGGTTTTACCTACAAGTTTATAATCTCCCTTTTGAAGGGCTACGTTATTATACATTTCGGGAAACTTTCTGGTCCAATAGGAAAAAAAACTTCGTTGGGGTAGTGTTTCTCCCTCTAGAGCTGGAAGGAAACTTCGACCGTCCATTTTCCTATCATTGGGAAGTGGTCCCCCACACAATTGGGAAAGGGTGGGAAGCAAGTCAATGTGAGCAGTCATTTGATCCATTTCCTGATCACCTTTATATTTTGAAGGATAGCGCATAAAGAAAGGGACTCGAATACCTCCTCTGTATACACTGGATTTCCTCCCCTTCATTCCTGAAACGTATCGGGGTTGTTGGGGACCATTATCGGTCATAAAAATGACAATGGTATTTTCTTCTATCCCTAAAGCTTCAACTTTCTGGAAAAGCTTATTCAGGTTGTCATCGATATTGGTAACCATGGCATACACTTTTCGGGCGTCTTCTTTATTCTTTTCAGACATGGGAACTCTAGGCAAAAGCTCAGGATCTATTCCTTGATTTGGGTCCGTATCCTTGTATATCTGATAATATTGATCGGGCACCTGCAATGGTGTATGGGGTGCATTAAAGGACAGGTAACAAAAGAAGGGTTGATCTTTATTTTTTTCAATAAAATCGATGGCCTTTTCAGTAAAAATATCGGAGCAATAGCCTTGATATGGTTTTTGCTCATTATTGTGCCAAAGCACAGGATCAAAATAACTGGTACCCATTTTAAAATAATTGGTAAAATCTCCTACTTGTCCTATCCCCCCTGCCAAGTGAATGAGTGACTCATCAAATCCCTGATCGCTGGGACGGGAGGGATAATTATCTCCCAAATGCCATTTGCCAAAAATACCCGTAGTATAATTTACTTTTTTGAGCATTTCGGCTACGGTAACTTCGGAAGAAGCCATAATAGATCCACCATTATAGGTATCTCTCACTCCCGTTCTGAGCGAGTACCTTCCAGTCATCAAACTGGATCGGGTTGGGGCGCAAACAGGAGAAACGTGAAAATTATTGAACCGGATGCTTTGTCGTGCAAAGGCGTCAATCGCTGGAGTATTAATATTGGGATTCTTATGAATACCCAAGTCGCCATAACCTTGATCGTCTGTAATGATCAATATCACATTGGGAGGGGTGCTTTCATCTTTTGGTTGACAACCAATTGATATCATTGCAAAATATAGAAGTAGCAGATAATTTTTTTTCATTTTTAATGTATTATTGAGGGAACTGCTTCTAGTTGACCACAGACATAGGCTGCTAAATGAGAAGCTTCTTGATTAATTTGATCCAAAGGTTTTTTGTTGAGCCAACCCATAATTGCAGCGGCAGTAAAGGAATCCCCTGCTCCAACAGTGCTTAAAACCTTAATGGTTTTAATTGGAACAATGCAACTGTATTCTTTTTTAGTAGCCATTATAGCGCCTTTATCTCCCAAGGTAAGGATACACATTTTGAGTTGAAATTTTTTGATCAGAGAATCTAATCCTTTTTTGTGATTTTTAGGCAGAGTGAACATTTCTGCTATTTCTGTAAATTCTTGTTGATTCATTTTTACAATATTTGCCAAATTTAGACTTTGTCTTACCATCGGAAAATCGTATAAATTTTTTCTAAAATTGACATCAAATACCCTAAGGCAATTAGTAGGAGTAGTTGCTATTATTTTAAATATGGATTTTTGGGAATCAGGATTTCTTTGTGCCAAAGTACCAAAACAAAGGGCATCGAGTTGTTGGGCAATTTTTTTTTGGGAAGTATTAATTTTTATGTGGTCCCAAGCTACATTGTCCTCAATGGTGTAATCGGGATTCCCATTAGAATCTAATTCGACCCTGACGCGACCTGTGGGAAAATATTTGTTGATCTGAAGACCTGTGGTATCAATTTTGGATTGTTGAAGTAGTGCAGTGGCTTTTTTTCCCAAAACATCCTCCCCGACACTACTCAAAATAAAGCTTTTAGCACCCAATTGTTGTGCATGTGAACTAAAGTTGGCAGGAGCGCCTCCTAATTTTTCAGCATCGGGAAAAAGGTCCCACAAAACCTCACCTAACCCAGCCACATTATATTTTTTCCCATTACTGTACATTGTTCTGTAAAGATTTACCCATTACAAGTGTCATAAATCTACAAAACAATAATTATATTTTAATAAAAAAACATTTTGCATCACTGATATTCAGTGTATTAGTATTTTCGTGTAGCAAAGATAAGGTTGACGATAGCTCAAAGACTACTGAAGATCTCAGAATGGCTAACTCTGCAATTACAAATATTTATGCCACAGGAGATGTAGCTGAACAAACTCCTGAAGAAGCCAAAAAAACCATTTTTGGTAAGTGGAATTTAGGTTCTAGTGCAAAATCTGCTTCAAGATCAGAATGCTCTTTTGAATCTTTGGAATTTACTGACGAAAGTTACTTGATCAAGTTATCTGATGCCAATTCTCAAAGACATCAAATCTATGGTATCTATGATTTTGAAGAAGTTGACAATAAGGTAGTTTCAGTTCAATTGAGCACTTATTTTGAGGGTGTTAGTTTTGAATTAGCAGAAATCACCGACATCGTAGTGGAAGAAAATAATGGAGAACTTGAAATTGATTTCACTTTTACTTTTCTAATGAATCTGGATGATTTTTTTCCTTGTACCAATAATTTGAGTCAAAGTTACTCTGCCGAAAAAGACGAACCCATGGAGGGAACACTCGAAGCTGATGAAGATTCTACTCACTATAAAATCGTTGGTAAATATTTTGCTAAAAGTTATAGTGATCTTTATGGTAATACTTTAGAAGATTTCTTCTTAGATTCTTGTATAGAATATGATTACAATTATGAAACAGGTGAAGAAACTGAATATATTGATGAAAATTGCATACCTGCTGATAAACTAATATTAGAACTTTCAACTTTTGGTACCTATCTGTTTATGGAGTTGGCCCAAAACACACCCATTTATATTGAGGATGGAGAATGGTCATTATCTAGTGATGAAACAAGTCTAAAGGTGACTGATCCAGAAGGAAAAATTTTCGTGGTATCTATCACTCAGATTTCTAATGAGGGATGGACAATGACTATAGAAGATGATGAAGACCTCCAGACAATAAATTGGGAAAAAGAGTAATTAAGTTTCAAATATCGAAAAGGCGGTAAAGTATACTTAACCGACTTTTTTTTTCTATTCGGAAGGTTAGGTCAGTTTTTAGTCCATAGGTCAAACGAATATCTTTAGCTGGTTTACCAAGTGTTCGTTTTACCAAAATCAAAATATTGACTTCATTACATCCTATTTTTTTATTTACCGCTAAAATCATGCTTTTTGGTAAATGAATAAAGAAGAGATACTTATCGACCCAAAGCGGAAACGACAACCCCTGCCGAAATTTCTTTTTGGATTTCATCCAAAGTATTTCTATTCAAAAAATTACCATCCTTGATAACCGCATGGATGTCTTTGGTATGTCCAATATCCTCTAATGGATTTTTATTTAATAGAATAAGATCTGCTATATAGTCTTTTTTAACCAAACCCAACGAATCTTCCATTCTAAAATATTTTGCAGGTTGAAGTGTGGCAGTTCTCAGGGACTGAAGTTCAGTCAGTCCACTTTCTACCATAAGTTCCAATTCGTAATGAAGGCTAAATCCGGGAGTCAAATACCCCAGTGGGGTATCAGTACCCGCCATCAAGGGAATTTCTACTTTTGCCATTTCTCCCGTTGTAGATTGTATCCAGTCGGAAAATTTTTTTTGGTCAGGGTTTATATTATCATTGGATGCGGCAACTCTTTTTTCCCATTCTTTCATCGTCTTATTGGGAAGTAACTTAAAACTCTTCTGCCAAAAAGGCTCCCTAAAAATTTTATAGATCGGTACCTTATAAATAGATAATGTAGGTACTTGATAAGCCTCGTATTTTTTAATGCTATCCAAAATTGAATGGTAAGCCTCCAACGCTAAATGATCAACCGCAAATTGCTTTTGTAACTGGTGAATATTTCCCCTCAATTCCCTACCGGGAAGATAAGCCTGATTTTTCAACATTTTTCTTCTCTCCAGCAACATTGAATCGCTGTTTTTTACCGCTTCCAACTCAAGGTTTTTAATGTGTTCTAAGCTATTCAATCCCAATGCAATTGCACGGGTAATTTCCATGCTAAGCGGGACATGACCCGCCAAACGAAGATTTTCACGCTTGGCTATACCAGCTATGGCTTCAAACTGTGCTGGACTCAACATCTCATAAGCTTTGAGAAAATCCACCCCTTGCGCCACCAATCGCTCTGTTTCGGCAATACTCTCTGAAACCGTTTGAGTCCGTATAGAGAGTTCAGGTAGAACAGAACCATTGTAAACATTGAAATTTCCATCAATTAAAGGACCCGCAATTTTTACCCTAGGGTGGGTTTTAGGATGATTCAATGCATTTTGTCGGATGCTGTCTACATACCAAAACGCCCCTCCTGTATCCCGCACACTTGTTATACCCGAACTGAGGAATAACTCAGGCATATGCAATGCCAATTCACGATCAAAATAAAAGTGAACGTGACTGTCCCACAAACCTGGAATCAAGTACTTGTGACTTCCGTCAATGATATTGTTCTTTCGTGACAATCTCAAATCCTCTTGTTTTACAATTTGCAAAATCTTATTCTCTTTGACTACAAGAGTCATCTCTTCCATTAATCCCTCTATGGGGTCTACAACATTCACATTTTGTATGCAATAGGCATTGTCAAAATAGATTTCCTCTTGACAAGAAAAAAATAAACAAATGATCAGTAGAGAGTATATCTTCCTTCCTCTTCCACCCATTATTAGAATTGTACACAACATTTTATTATCTTTTGACTCTACTAAAAAGAAAATTATATATAAATGTAATAATATCCCAATTGTTTTTTAAACCAAGTACTAACAAGAATTGGGAATTCTTAGATAAATATTTAAATTGAAAGACATTTTAATCATTATGACTTAAGCATGCGTTTACTGAGGGTTGTTTGTTTGCATCTCATTCTCTTATTCTTTATACATTGTCAACATAGGGTTGACAATTACGAAACGGTTGTTTTTAATCAAAATAAAAAAGCGAAATGGATACAGGACAACAAAGATTTACCCTTGTCAGATTCTCTCTTCTATTTGGAGGATCCAGCACCACTGTTTAGAAAATCTTTTTATTTAAAAGCTCCTCCCAAAAAAGCTACTTTACATATTACGGCAGCAGGATACTACAAAGCCTTTGTCAATAATTCCGAGCTAGAGAATAATATTTTAGATCCCACATGGACAGACTACAGCAAAAGAATATACTTCAATGAATATGACATCAGTTCCCAACTAACTGAGGGGAATAACTGTTTGGGGGTGGTCTTGGGTAACGGTTTTTTTAATCCCCTTCCATTAAAAATGTGGGGAAGAATCAATTTAAGGGAAAGGGTTACAGTGGGGAAACCACGTTTTATCGCAAAAATAATTATCACCCATCAAAACGATGATATAGAAGAAATCGTTTCCGACACCTCATGGAAATACAGCTATGGGCCCATTGTTAAGAATAGTGTTTATTTGGGAACCCACTATGATGCACGAAAAGAAATCGCAGGGTGGAGCCTAGCCAGTTTTGACGACGCACAATGGGAAAAGTCACAAATCACCCAAACTCCTGGAG
>JABGSU010000166.1 GCA_018647605.1 Flavobacteriaceae bacterium
AGGAGTGGGGGTTTGGTTCTAATTCTTTATTTTTAATTAAATTTAATCTAAATAAACTTGGAATTTTTGTAATACACTTTTATCTTTGAAAATATTTTAGAATATGATTTCATCTATAACCAACATTACCCTAGCGGCATTGTGTTTTTTTTATACAACGGCTGACTTTGATATCACAAAGTTGGTTCAGAAGCGTATGCAAAAGGAAATAACAAAAGTTTTTTTGTGTAACGATTTCAATTTAGAGAATATTTCAGGTAGTCCAGGTTTTCAATTCAAAAACAGCACTTATTTGATGGACCATCAAATTTATGCTATCAATAAAGGAGATGAATTACTGGGCTATGCATTCTTGGGAACTGCTCCCAGCAAAACGGATACTTTTGAATATTTGATCCTCTTTGATCAAAATTTTATTCAGAAAAAAGCCAAAGTCATGGTCTATCGCGAAGATTATGGCGGTGAGATTTCCAGTAAACGCTGGTTGTCTCAGTTTCAGAACAGTTCATTGGGTGAACGTTTTATCTATGGAGACAACATCAGTGCTATTTCTGGAGCTACGATCTCGGTCAAGTCCATGACCAATTCTATCAATTATGTCTATTCTCAGCTGCAACGCCAATTGGCAGTAGTTAGCCGATAATCGATGTCTAGTCCATTTTTGATTAAAGATTTATCTGCACCCATCAAATCATTTATAGGTGTTTTTTTAGTTTTATTGTCAATAGGTTATTTTTCTGGCCTGGCCTTTGTTGCCCAAACGGATTCTACAACTCCACAAGGTATTGAAGAAAATTATAACGGAAACGAATACGAAGTTGAACCTCAGGTACTTAAATTTAAAAAGAGTAGCCGAGAGATGTTGACCATCATCCACACCCATGTGTTGTCGATTACCATGATTTTTTTTCTGACGGGTATTTTGCTTTGGGGAACTGAACAAAGCGTTCTGAGAAAAAAAATACTTACGATAGAACCTTTTATTTCTGTACTGGTCACTTTTGGTGGGATATATCTGATTTGGATTGGGTATACTTTTTTTTCGATTATTGTGGTGATCTCTGGTGTATTGATGACCCTTTCCTACCTTTTGGCCCTATCCTTTATTTTTTTCGATTTATTAAAAAAACCGAGTCGTTCATAATGCGGATTAATTCCGTATATTTACATGCAATTAGTTCTAAATTAATTGCTTATGATTTCCGATAAATTTGTTGGCCAAGGACTCACCTACGATGATGTATTGTTGGTGCCTTCTTTCTCAGAAATACTTCCCCGTGAGGTATCCATAACGTCGCGCTTTTCCAGAAACATAACCCTAAATGTACCCATTGTTTCGGCGGCTATGGACACGGTAACAGAGAGCAGAATGGCCATCGCTATGGCCCAAGAGGGTGGAATTGGTGTATTACATAAAAACATGACCATTGAGGATCAAGCCAATAAAGTTAGGACGGTAAAAAGAGCTGAGTCTGGAATGATCATTGACCCCGTAGTATTGACCATTGACTCACGTGTCAAGGACGCCAAGGATAATATGTCACATTATAAAATTGGAGGCATTCCTATTGTAGATGCTAAAAATAGTCTGCTGGGAATTGTTACCAATCGTGATTTGCGCTTTGAAAAAAATGATGACCGCCCCATTTCGGAAGTGATGACTTCTGAAAACCTCATTACTGTTAAAGATGGGACCTCCCTTGAAGAGGCAGAAGTAATTTTACAAAATCATAAAATAGAGAAACTGCCTGTGGTCAATGGAGAGAATATTTTGGTAGGTCTTATTACTTTTAGAGACATGACCAAACACCGGGTAAAACCCAATGGTAATAAGGATAAATTCGGAAGATTACGTGTTGCTGCCGCGGTAGGCGTAACTGCTGATTTGTTAGAACGCACTACAGCTTTGGTTAAATCTAATGTGGATGCTGTTGTTATTGATACGGCTCATGGACATTCCAAAGGGGTTGCGTCAGCTTTAAAAAGTGTAAAAGAAACTTTCCCTGATCTTGACGTAGTAGTTGGTAATATTGCAACGGCCGAGGCGGCTAAATATTTGGCTGATGTTGGGGCAGATGCTGTAAAAGTGGGAATTGGTCCAGGATCGATTTGTACCACAAGGGTCATTGCTGGAGTAGGCTATCCTCAACTTTCTGCTATTATGGAGGTTTATAAAGCCCTGGGTGGCTCAGAAATACCCATTATTGCTGATGGAGGAATTCGCTATACAGGAGACATCCCCAAGGCCATTGCTGCTGGAGCAGATGCGGTTATGTTGGGTTCTTTACTCGCTGGTACTCAGGAATCACCCGGTGAGACTGTTATTTTTGAAGGCAGAAAATTCAAAACTTACCGAGGAATGGGCTCAGTGGAAGCTATGAAAAAAGGGAGTAAAGACCGTTATTTTCAGGATGTAGAGGATGATATTAAAAAATTAGTGCCAGAAGGAATTGTGGGTAGAGTTCCTTACAAAGGAGATTTGAATGAAAGCATTCACCAATTCATCGGAGGACTAAGAGCAGGAATGGGCTATTGTGGTACAAAAGACATAAAAAAGCTACAAGAAAAAGCAAAATTTGTCACCATTACTGCTTCAGGAATTAAAGAAAGTCATCCACATAATATTAGTATTACTAAAGAGGCACCAAATTACAGTCCCTGATCTAGTGGGCTACAATTTTGTGCGTAAAAATTCTATTATCGGTAGTTTCAATTCGTATGATATAGAGGTTTTGTCTCTCGAGATTGATAGGTATAAAGACTTTGGAAAAATCTTGTACGTTCATGTCCATAATTTTATTTCCAATGATAGAATAAATCTTTAGGGTACCATTAATTTTGATTCCTTGGATTAAAAGGGAATTGTTTTGATAAATAATGTTTAAAGTATCATCAGAGGTGGAAGTGGGTTGGGTAATGAAACTAAAGGAGGGGAGTATTGGACTAGCTTTGACGAAAACTAATGAGAAAATCAAAAAGCAAAAAGTAATAGATGTTATTTTCACTGCTTTCAAATATATTTGCAATTTACAATTTCTTTTAATAAGTTCAAAAAAATATTAACATGTTAAAATACTGTAAATCAATATATTAAAAACTTTATTAAGAATAATCAATTTAATTGTTAATAAATCATGCAATATTTAAAAAAAAATCCGTTCAAACTGCAATGAAATCACTTCACTATAGTTTATTCAAAAATGGGATAGTTTTATTATGGCTTTTGTCTAGTATAATGGCATGTGAAGGCATAAACACTTCCAAGCAAGACAGTTTAGTTGCCCGAGCCGAAAATCACTATTTGTACCGCTCTGATATAGAACGATATTTTAAATCGTTTGACTCTAAAGAAGACAGTTTGGTTAGGGTGAGTAATTTTATCAATACTTGGGCACATCAAAAACTGCTATATGAAAAGTCAATGATCAATCTACCGATAGATAAAATTGAAGAATTGAATGACTTGGTCAATGGTTATGAATCGAACTTGTTTACGAATGCTTATCGAGAATTTGTTCTTAAATCCTCGATGGATACGCTGTTGGTTGAAGATGATGTAAATGAATATTATCAGATAAACAAACAAAATTTCAAGCTAAAAGAACCTGTCTATAGGATCAGATACATCAGTTTGCCACTTGACAATGTGGATCGAAGAGAAATCACCAATCGATTTAAGAAATTTGATGCAGAGGATATAGTTTTTCTAGATTCTTTATCTTTTCAGTTTTCCAACTATTTTTTATCGGATTCCATTTGGTTGAGTGTAATGGAAATTAGAGATCAATTGTATTTCCTCGATGAACGCCAACAGGAGCGTTTTTTAAAAACACCCAATTATTATGAGGTGAAAGATAGTTTAGCTTTATATTTGTTAGCGTTGGTTGATCGATTGGATAGGGGTAGTATAGCCCCACTTTCTTATGTTGAGAATACCATAAAAGACGTAGTTTTTAACAAAAGAAAAATTGAATTTTTAAGATATTTTGATAATAATATTTTACAAGATGCCATTAAAACCAAAAAATTTGAGACCTACTAATAAACTAATAGACAGCTATTTAATTCTTTTATTCTTACTAATTACTTCAAGTTTAATTGCACAAGGAAGTCAGTCTATAAAACCCCAAAGAATTAAGGTAGATGGAGTCTCTTCTGTGGTAGGAGACTATGTTATTCTCGAATCGGATATTGACAAAACAATCGTTGAGATGGAATCCCAAGGAATGTCAACCAAAAACGTTAGTCGATGTGAGTTGTTGGGTAAATTGATGGAAGACAAGCTGTATGCACATCATGCCATCCAAGACAGTTTGGAAGTGAGTGACGAGGAAATTTACGATTATGTAGATCAAAGTATTGCCTATTTTACCGAGCAATTGGGAAGTATTGAAAAGGTTTTGGAGTTTTATAAAAAGCCAGACGAATTGTCTTTTAGAGACGAACTTTTTCAAATCAATAAATCACAAAAGCTGTCTTCGATGATGCAATCAAAGATCGTTAGCGAAATAGAAATAACACCTGAGGAAGTACGAAATTTCTTTAAACAAATTCCTGAGAATGATCTACCGACCTTTGGAACAGAGCTCGAGATTTCACAGATTGTTCTGGAACCTAAAGTTTCGGAAGAAGAAAAAGAACGTATCATTAACCAACTCAAATCTTTTAAAGTAGATGTTGAAGAGTTGGGAATGAGTTTTTCTTCCAAGGCAGTATTGTATTCTCAAGATCCGGGATCACGATCTAGTGGAGGGAAGTATACTCTTCACCGAAAGAAACCCAGAATGGTAAAGGAATTTCGTGATATAGCTTTCAGTATGCAGGAAGGGCAAATTTCAGATCCTTTTAAAACCGATTTTGGTTGGCATATTATTATGGTAGAACGTATTAGGGGGCAAGAGGTGGATGTCAGACATATTCTTTTGACACCCAAGGTTGATCAAGATCAATTGGAGGAAGCAAGGAAGCTTCTAGATACCTTGAAAACCAGAATCATCGATGAGGAAATCTCTTTTGAGGAGGCAGCTTATCAGTTTTCCAATGAAAAAGAAACTCGACTTAATGGTGGCGCTA
>JABGSU010000167.1 GCA_018647605.1 Flavobacteriaceae bacterium
GTAGTTTGAAGAATCTCTCTGGGTCCGATCATCGAACTTAACACTAATGCATAAATGAGTAGGGCCATACCCAATGTGACCAAAAATCCAAAAAAAAGTAAGTGATATCCTACGATGACTTTCCCCTCAGGAGATCTTTTCGTCAGCATAATACCAAAAGCGATTAAAATCAATATTCCACCGGCATAAATCAATATTTGAATAACTGCCAGAAAACTTGCGTTATAAATGACATAAAATCCCGCAATACTCAACAAACACAAAGCCAGTAAAAAAGCGGCATAAATAAGATTTTTTGTGAAAATCAAAGTTAGCCCTGATACTAAAATCAGCAACCCAAAGAAATACATCCATACCTCAATCATCCCCTTTCTTAGGTAATTTAGGTTTAAGCATTTTAGGTTTAAAAATGACTTTATCTCCACTCGATTTCATAAACTTCACCGAAGCAGCGGGCTTTATTTTTTGCTTTTCTTCAAATACTTGTTTGGCTTTCAATATCTGGAGAGGTGTCATTTCAGCAAATTCGTATACATGATCTGCACGATCAAAAGTACTGAAATCATACGACTTGGTCATAGTTAAGCATTCAGTTGGGCAAACGGTGGTACATAATCCACAAAAACAACACTTCGACATATCGATATCAAATTTAGCTGCATGGATTCTTTTATTGGTTCCATTTGAGGTTTTACCGATGATATCTGTGGCCCTAATGGGCTCAATTTCAATGCAATTGACGGGACATACTTTGACACATAAATCGCATACAATACAATCATCTATCTCATTGTGTAGTTTGTAGCGCCCATGATCAGGGACTGGTAATGATTCTTTTGGATATTGTAAAGTAGCAATGCCTTTATCCTTTAAGAAATAATCTTCATCTGCAATCCCTATAGGATCTCTTTCCGTCCTGGCTTCCCATAAATGTTTTAAGGTGAGCTTAAGACCATTACTTAGCGTTTGTACTGAATGAGTAATATTTGAGAAGTATTTTATCAAAGCATCATGAGTTTCCAAAGTCCACATAAAAATACCAATAGCAAACCAAAAGGGGTCAAGTATTTCCACGAAAGTGTCATCAATTGATCGACCCTCAATCTAGGGTAGGTCCAACGAACCCACATTTGTACAAATACCAAAATCAAGGTTTTGGAGAGCAACCAAAAAACTTCCCAAAAGTTTCCCATCGTCCAATTTGCCCAATGAAGCGATCCTATATTAATGAAGGGTGTGTTCCAGCCCCCAAAAAATAAAATTACTGCTAAAAAAGAAATCAAAAGCATAATTCCATATTCTGCCAACATGAATATTCCCCATCGAAATCCACTGTACTCGGTATGATATCCCCCTACCAATTCTGATTCAGACTCAGGCAAATCAAAAGGTGCTCGGTTGGCCTCGGCCAACCCAGCGATAAAAAATATCAAAAAGCAAAATAATAAAAGTGGACTTTTCACCACGTTCCATGAAAGTATCCCTCCCATTTGAGTCACTTCGATATCCATACCTTTCAACCCAAAAAGAAATATGGGATCAATCGTATAAAGACCCTGCTGTTGAGTAATTTCTTGTAGGTCCATCGACTGACAAATCATAACTACACAGAGCACACTTAATCCCAAAGGAATCTCGAATGAAACAATTTGAGCAATTGCACGAACCGCCCCATACAAGGAGAATTTATTATTGGAACCCCAACCTGCCATTAAAATACCCAATACATCCAATGAGACCACGGCCATGAGCAACAAAACTCCTGATTCGACGGCCGCTCCAGCTATGTTGGCATTTAACGGCAACATCGAAAAACCAGCAAATATAGCGGTAAACACAAGGATAGGTCCTAATAAAAAGATAGGTTTATCAGCTGCCTTAGGGACAATATCTTCCTTCTGAATCATTTTAAGAAGGTCTGCCAAAGTTTGAAACATCCCTTTCGGACCCACATCCATGGGACCGAATCGGCTTTGAATAAAGGCTGCAATCTTTCTTTCACCGTATACTGCTACCAATACAAAAAAAAGCAAAAAAGGTAAATAAAATAAAAAAGTATGCACGTGAGAAACCTTTTAATTCACTACAAAGATAGCATTATGACGGTCAAATTTGATTAAATTCAGGCTATTATTAAGGAGTAGTTCGGCGCGCATAATTTTCAATTAAAATGGTTACTTTGGATCATTTAGCTTTGTTTAACGCCTAAAATTACTCGTTGTGCATGAAGGGTTTGACCATAAAATAATTGCGCATGACTTTCAAAATTTTCAGGTTCATCCGTTGTTCTAAAACTCACTTTGCTGTTTTTGAGACATTTTATGTCCATTTCAGGATGCCTCAATAAATAAGTTGCCAATTTTGGACCCACCATCTCAGCTTGACCATAGATGTTTATGTGTTCTGGTACTCTACTACGAATCAAATCATACAGCAACGGATAATGGGTGCACGCAAGAAAAATAGCATCTATACTTGGCCCCTTTTGTAATAAAGATTGAATTTCTTTTTCCACAAAATAGGCTGCTCCTGTACCCAATAACTCTCCATTTTCAACTAAGGGTACCCACATGGGACAGGCCTGTTGATGTACTTGAATTTGCGGAAAGAATTTTTTAATTTCGATTAGGTAAGACTTGGATCGAATCGTTCCATGGGTCCCTAAAATACCAATCTCTTTCGTTTGGGTATAAACTAAAACACTTTCTGTAGTTGGCCGTAGAACGCCCAATACTCTTTTATGGGCTCCCAAATAGGGAAGGTCTTTCTGCTGAATAGTTCTTAAGGCCTCTGCAGAGGCTGTATTACAGGCTAAAACAACAAGAGAACAACCTTGATCAAACAGATGTTTTACCCCTTCGAGGGTGAATTCATAAATACGCTCAAAAGACCGCGGTCCATAGGGGGCACGCGCATTATCTCCAAGATACAGAAAATCGTGTTTGGGAAGGTTTTTGACAAGTCCTTTGAGGACGGTCAAACCACCATATCCCGAGTCAAAAACACCAATAGGTCCTGCTTCATTCATTTTAAAAAGAAAGAGGCCACTTATAAAATGGCCTCTTCTGCAAGCAAAGAGTTAGAAATTTATTTGTATCAAATGTAAACATGATTCCCATTAGATACAAGTTTAATTGATAAATGAGAAGGTAAAAAAACTATGGATTAACGATGAATGATCCGGCGGTATTCATTACCTATTTGAAATATTAAGAGTCCTTTTGGATATCCGGTTAACGGAATGCGTACCTCACCCTTATCAGCTTTCTGAGTGAATTTGATATCTACTATGGCACCATCTAATGAATAAATGACGATTTCAAGGGGTTCAGATGATGTTAAAAAGATGTCTACCCGATCTCTGGCAGGGTTTGGATAAATATTAGTAAC
>JABGSU010000014.1 GCA_018647605.1 Flavobacteriaceae bacterium
CCTGTAAGAAGCGCCTAGCCACATTCTGGTGTTATATTGAACTTGGGCTCCTAAGTCAAAGGTCAAGGTATTCAAATCTGTTTTAACAACCAAATTTGGTCTGAGTTCTAACCCCTTTTTTAGGGTCCTGAATGCCCCGAACATGAGCGTGTAGTTTGTTAACAACTTATTGGAGAACCCTGATAAGCCATAATTGAACTTCGGCTGGGTAAGGTTAGAAATACTTAATCCAACATAACTATTCCGCGGTAAAGAATACAAGGCACCCACAGCTAAGTTGAATAAAGTTTGTGTCTCTTTGGTTCCGATTTTATTTAAGGGATCTCCGGAATCATTGAAGCGAAGCTCATTGAAATTCTGTGATCGAGAAATGATCCCGGGCATTAAACCCAAAATAAGTTCAGATTCGTTGAGATCAATTTTATAGGAAAGCGGTAAATTTAGGACCATATTATTGACCGGGCCCATCGTTTCATTCAATAGGGATACTCCAATGCCAGAGAACTTCTTGCTGACTGGCACCGAAATATTGAAAACTGAAGAGGACGGTGCCCCTCCCTTTCCATCGAATGATGTTTTATAACCTGTCCATTGACTTCTCACTTGCAAGATAACATGAGCCCTCTGATCGTTACCTACCCACGCTGGATTATGTAAGGTCGGATTCATAATACTAAAACCTACAAAAGAATCATTTTGGGCCTGAACGGACAAGCTAAGCAGGATGCTTCCCAATATTCCCAAAGCAGTTAAAACAAATCTATCCCTCATTTACTTCTAGAAATTTGTGACTCGTCACAAATTCTTACCGATTTTAAGAATTTTGTTCCATTCTCCATAACTTTGACCGAAGCACTTTGTTTTTAATATATTTAATTCGCTTTCTTTATATAGTGTTCGAGTGCTCCTGTCATCGAAGGTGCATTAGGATGCGGGGCTTGAATGTCTAGGAGTAATCCCGCATCGGTAACCGCTTTTGCAGTAGTAGGCCCAAAGGCTGCAATTCTTGTATTGTTCTGTTTGAAGTCCGGAAAGTTTTTTAACAATGATTGAATGCCCGAAGGACTAAAAAACGCTATGATATCGTAATTTACGTCTGCTAAATCTGACAAGTCGCTGGCAGCCGTTTCATAAATAATGGCTTCAACATAGGTATACTCGTTCTCTTTCAAGAAGTTGGGTATGTCATTTTTCCTTATACTCGAGCAGGGAAAGATAAACTTTTCGGTTTTGTGCTTCTTTATCAATTCCATCAAATCTTTGGCCGTACGCTGACCAGAGAAAATCTTACGTTTCCTTATAACAATATACTTCTGTAAATAGTTGGCCGTTTGTTCTGAAACACAGAAATATTTCATGTCCGCAGGAGTCTCCACTTTCATTGCTGCAGCCAACCTAAAAAAATGATCCACCGCATTTCGGCTGGTAAAGATTACCGCGCTAAAATCTAAAATATTGATTTTTTGCCTTCTGAAGTCCTTAACATCAATCGGTTTGATCTGAATGAATGGCCTGAAATCAATCTTTAAATTGTACTTTTCAGCAAGTCCAAAATAAGGTGATTTATCCCCACTTGGTTTGGGTTGAGAAACCAGGATACTACCGACTTTTGTAATTCTTTTAGGGTCCTCCAATTTCTTTTCGTTCTAAACGTTAAATAACAAAAATTATTAAAACTATTTTATGAAGTTCAAGGCAAAATAAAAAATGCCCAAAAATTCAGTGCTGCAAAGATATGCAATAATGTGAAATTTTCTAACCTCTTTTGTCAACGACATATAAAAGACTAAATAGATGTAAAACAATATGATTGCACCTAAAAAATAATAATTCCAAAATTCTGTCAGTGCACTTGATTCATAGAATGAAAACCAAAGATGGACATTAATGAAAATCAAAAAAACTAAACAAATTCCCAATGTAAAATTAACGAAAGCGGAAAATTGAAAATGACTTAATGATTTTAATTGATATAAATATCCAAACAAACTGACTACGGTGTATTTAATCAACAACAGCCCCAAAGCATAAAATGAGTAAATGAGCCAAGACCTTAAATTCTCTGTCAATGGATAACTCTGGTTGGGCTGGTAATTTTCAAGAAACCAATAGGATATCCCCAAAAAAATGGATAAGGAACTAACCTTGAAGATTAATTTATAACTCCCTTTAAATGTAAAACTGATATCCAATTCTCGAGAAGGTAAACTGAAGGGGTTTTTTACTAAATTAAAAAGAAAAATAAGGTCGACTCTCTCCAGAAGACCGATAATTAACAACAGAACCAGTACCTGCACGATTAAAAAATCATACTGAATCCTCCCTTTTTTAGTACCATTTAAATCTCTGGACAGAGAAGCCGCATTCAGACCGATCAAATATCCCTGTAAATCTTTTATTTCCTGTGTTGCCCTAACTATTAACACAGTCGAATCTTGGTCAACTTCAGCATAGATTTGGCCTATTGGAAGGGTGCAAGTGTAAACGTCCAAGGCCGTCAATCGATCATTTATCCAAATAGTCATCGGCTGACTATTTTGAAGCAATAACTCACGAAAGATGAGATCCTTGGGCAAAGCCAGGCGCGCAGGAGCATACAAGCCTGATATTGAGTCCACAGTATTCCCCACTTGATCCATCAAAACAAACTGATTTGATATATTCTTAGTAATGGTAGAATACCCACCCCCAAAGGTCATCATTGAGCCTAAAATAAATGTCAAAAGAAAGCATGATAAACGTCTCATATATAAAATGAGTCAGCTAATATTAATTTCATCAGTGAAATGAACCCTGCCATCGGTCAAAATTATTCAAAATCCTTCATTAAGCAAGCCATAAAATCAATAACTGAAGCATAAATAAATATTCTCAAATTCAATAAAAAAGGAGAAGAACCGCGTTTGTTAATATCTTTAAGATACAAATGAGAGATTTAAGACACGATCCAATTACTTTTGCTTGATTATAAAAAGTTGTCTGGACTCTACATACATATTCCCTTTTGCCGAAAAGCCTGTAACTATTGCGATTTTCATTTTAGTACACAATTAGATCCCATGGATCGTATGATTGATGGACTTGCCAAAGAATTGAGGTTAAGGGGTTCAACTCCCAAAATCCCTATTGACACAATTTATTTTGGTGGAGGTACCCCGTCCATTTTAACAGAAAAGGCACTCAATATCCTAATAGAAACGATCACAACCTATTATAATGTTTGTCCATCCGCCGAAGTCACCTTAGAAGCCAATCCGGATGACATAGATCCTAATAAAGCTAAATTTTGGAAGCGTGCTGGCATCAATCGATTGAGTATTGGTGTTCAAACTTTTAATGATAAAGTCTTAAAGGTTCTAAATAGATCACACAGCGCAAATCAAGCCCTAAAAAGCATTGATTGGGTACGCCAAGCTGAGTTTGACAATATCTCTGCCGATCTCATGTTTGCGCTTCCCGAGGCCAGTGATGGGTCATTGAGAGCTGATTTAAAAACCTTATTGAATTTGAATCTTCCACATCTTTCTATCTACGGACTGATCATTGAGGAAAAAACCGTTTTTAGTCATTGGAAGATCCAAAATAAA
>JABGSU010000168.1 GCA_018647605.1 Flavobacteriaceae bacterium
ACGGACAGATCACCGAACCCTATTCCATCTCTGCAGGCTTGGACTATCCTGGAGTCGGGCCCATGCACGCCCATCTGTTTCGATCCCAACGGGCCGAGTTTATTTCCATACCCGATCAGGAGGCCATGGACTGGGGCTTAACCCTCTCCCAAATGGAGGGTATCATTCCCGCCATTGAGACGGCTCATGCTTTTGCTGCTTTGGATGTAAGAAAATTCGCATCCGAAGAGGTCGTTGTTTTCAATTGTTCTGGACGGGGAGATAAAGATCTAGACACCTATATTGATTATTTTAAATTGTAATGAACCGCATTGACCAAACCTTCCAAGGAGATCAAAAACTACTCTCCATTTATTTTTCGGCGGGACATCCTGCACTGGATGACACCTTTCCCATCCTCAAAGCCCTACAAGACAGTGGCGTAGATATGGTCGAAATTGGCTTGCCGTTCAGCGATCCTTTGGCTGACGGACCCACCATACAGGAAAGTTCTACTGCTGCACTGCGAAACGGCATGACCACTGAAAAGCTTTTTGAACAGCTCCACAACATCCGAGAGCACATTCATATTCCTTTGGTTTTGATGGGCTACTTTAATCCCATGATGCAGTATGGCATAGAGCGTTTTTGTCAAAAATGCAAAGCCATTGGAATCGATGGCTTGATCATTCCTGATCTGCCGGTCGACCACTACCACCTAGACTACAAAAATTTATTTGACCAGTACGATTTGTACAATATGTTTTTGATCACCCCCCAGACCTCAGAGGAACGCATCCGCTATATCGATCGGGTCTCCAATGGTTTTATATATATGGTGAGCAGTGCCAGTGTTACTGGTGCTCAAAACACCTTTAGCAATGCCACAGAAGACTATTTTAAACGCGTAGGCGAAATGCAACTGAGTACACCACAACTAGTCGGTTTTGGAATCAGCAATGCCGAAACCTATCGGGCTGCTACTCGCTACAGTCGTGGCGCTATTATTGGATCCGCTTTTATTAAATTTTTGGAGCAAGAAGGAGTGGGCGCCATTCCTAAATTCATCAAAAATATCCGTTAAAATCCATATTTTACTGAGATAGATGTTTGTATTTTGACAAAAATAATTGTCAAAAAAGCGTTTTTTATCCTTTTTTAATTCGTTTTAACAATTAATTTTTTTTTAAAATTTCTTAATTTATTATGATTTAGGTATAACTTTGGTTTATGCGTTTCTTATTTGACCCTTTGCAATTAGGTAACCTTTTTTACACCCATATCGCCTTTATACTTTTTGGACTTCTAATGGGTGGCCTATTGGTTTACTGTTTTTTTAGTACCAGAGAAAAATCCCTATCCTATAAAAATCAAATTTCACTGTTGGAAGCCCAATCGCTTCGGGCGCAAATGAACCCCCATTTTATCTTCAATGTATTGAA
Source organism: Flavobacteriaceae bacterium (assembly GCA_018647605.1). Lineage (GTDB taxonomy): Bacteria > Bacteroidota > Bacteroidia > Flavobacteriales > Flavobacteriaceae > UBA8316. The sequence continues at coordinate 1,422 of JABGSU010000168.1, forward strand.
CGGCCTACAGAGTGTACATTGATTCTGAAAGATTAACAAGAAATCAATCAGTACATGGGTCATTTGTCCAATTTACTCCGTTTGACCCTTGAGCTGAGCAAAAAGGAAGCCGTCACCCTGGCTGAGGAAATAGATTATTTAAAAAGCTATATTGAACTCCAGAGCTTACGGCTAAACAAAACTTTGGATTACTGCTTTGACACTTCTATTGATTTGAAGCTCTCCGAAATTTTCATCCCCCCCGTGCTAATCCAACCCATAGAAGAGAATACCATTCTCCACGGCATTATTCCATACCGATCCAAAGGTATATTGGTGGTCGGTTTCAAAGAAATAGATCAAGGGGTTTGCATTACCGTGGAGGACAACGGTATTGGGATCGAAAAATCTAAAAAAACAATATGAAGCCAAAAATGTAGCCCAAATGGATTTGTGGTTGCTTCGTAAAAACTTTCTATGATAATGGTCTTTTAAAGGTTAAAAAACGTTTTAACGTTTCCCCTAGTATTTGAAAGGTGTGGGTTCAAGTATTTGGGGTTTTATTTAGAACCTATTTTATTCCTTACTATATTTATTATTCATTAAATAAATTTAAAAAAGCCTTTAAAGCCTATAAAATTCACTTCTTTATCCTATGTTTTATAAGGTTTTCGTTCCGTTGCTTTTGGTGATTTGTGGGGCAAATGCCCAGCGAAACATCCACGAGCGTTGGGAGCAGCAATTGGAGTACTTTGTTGCCCCCAATGGGCTGGTCAATTACAAGGAATGGCAAAAAGAACAACACGCGCTTAGGGCCTACCTTCAAGCACTAGAAGATCATCCACCCCAAACATATTGGACCACCGCCAACCGCAAAGCGTATTGGATCAACACCTTTAATGCCGCAACCATCGCAAAGGTGTTGGAACACTACCCCCTGCAAAGTGTAAAGGACATTGACCTCTTTAGAGATACAGTGGTCTTTAGAATTAACAACCAATCTATGGGTCTTAAAAGCATTGAAAACAAGCTGAGAGAAATGAAAGATCCACGTATCCATTTTGCTTTGCATCGCGCAGCAGTATCCAGTCCTGATTTGTCAAGGAAAGTATACCGCAGCAATACCCTTGAAGATCAACTGGAGGAAGCCACCATCAAATTCCTTAAGGATCCCGATAAAAATAAATTCCAAGAAGACATCGGCCGATTGTCTCAGCTTTTCCAATGGTACTGTGAGGATTTTGGTCCACCCAATGGTCGTTTGACCTTTCTCCAAAAGTATGCTTGTTCTGTTATAGGCGAAAAAACAAAATTTCAATACCTGACCTTCGACTGGAGGCTCAATGAAGGGTTGTAGTGTAGGAAAATTCTTTCCAACCAGTGGTGACTATTGATTAAGACCGAAATACAGCCCAAAAATCAAAACGTATAGCAGTCCACATGAAACTAAAAAAATGATAAAATAGAGGGCTCCTGAAAAAAAAACGAAACCAGTTTTAAACTCTTGTAGAATCCTGACCGCAACGATAAAGGAACAGAAGGCGAAAAGAAGGGATAATAAATAAATCATAAGCAGGTATTTCTATAATACTAGAGCTTGGTGCGGGCTTTAGCCTATAAGGTTTGGGTTACTCTAATTTACAAAAAAAAAGGGGGGGGGACGGCCTATGAAATCATGTTGAGAAATTGAATTTCCTTTTGGGACAGTGGCCGCCATCTTCCCCGAGGGAGGTCTTTTTTGGTGAGTCCCGCCAACAAAACCCGATCCATGGATACGGCTTTTAGGTCTCTTTTTTCTAAGATTTTTTTAA
>JABGSU010000169.1 GCA_018647605.1 Flavobacteriaceae bacterium
AGCGAAAAAGAGGTGAAACTATTCAGGTCATAACTTCCTTGATATTTCAGGAAAGGCACCATTTTTCCATTGCTTGATTTGTAGGAAATATCTGCCATGGGATAAATATAGAATTTCGAAACCTCCTCAGTACCGCCAAAAGGATAAAAGCCTCTTGCTCCTAATCTAAGTTTTAATTTTCGTCCAATACTTAAAAAATGGAGGTCCAAATAACCCAGTCCTTTCTGATAACTCTGGGCATCTTCATTAAAATAGGCACGAACAAAGTTGGTGTTAACCAATTCAACATGGGGCGCCAGTTCAATGTATTGATTTAAAAAAGGAATTCTAAGTTGGGTGTTGATTTTAACAATGTGTTCTCTGCTGTCAAAGGAATCGGTGGTTATGTGGGTGTTAAAATTGACTTTACTAAAAATTCCATCATACCATTGCCATCTAGATCGAATAGAAAGGTAGTTGAGGTTTTGAGAAGGATCAACCACCTCTCTCCTGAATGAGGGAATACTGTTCCAGTTAGTATCGAGCAAACCAAAAAAATTATGCCCTTGACGGTCATAACGCAGATCTGAATCCACCCGCATATTGTTTTGTTTGTATTGGTGGAGTAAATCTAAGGAGGTTCGCTTTTGGTCACTATTTAAAAGGGTTCCATCAATGCCTCCCACAGAGGAATAGAGGAACTTCAATCCGATGGATTGGGTTCGATCCAGAGGGATCATGGTGGAAAAATTGAGTTGTGGATGTGACTGATTCCCAAAACCTCCAGAGACATAGGAGTTGTGGTAGAAAGAGCTTTCCTGCCGCTGTAATTTTAAGGGGCTGGCTTTGTTAGGAATAAAAGTGGAAACTGCTGCTATAGGCTCAAAATTGAAGGTTACCTTTAGTTTTTTTTGAATCAAAGAATCATCGATACTGGGAGGGGTTCGGATTTTAAAGACATTTTTTAAACTCGGGCTATAGGATTTAACGACTGTAACTTCCTGAGTACCCAAATCATCTTTTTCTTCCTCCTGTGCCATGGCTATATAAGAAAAGAAGAGTGGCATCCAAGAAACGATAAAAATTTTATTGTATTTCATCGGTGGCATTTTTTTGGGACAAACTGGCATTTTGTTCGGCTTGTTCTTGATTGATCTGTTCCAGGAGCCGTTTCCCTTTATCGTATATTTTGGGAAACTGTTGGTAATTGTCTAGCAAAGATTCTAGGATATAGGTGGCTTGAAAGGCATCTTTTAGGGCATGAAAATTTTGTGCCATCAAGAGTAAACTTTTGGCCGCCCAATAGGGCTGACTACTAAATTTTTGGGACAATACAGCAATCACTTCGTTGGATTTTTTATGGTCTTTGTTCTTATAATTTTGATGTGCTCTGAAGTAATAAGCTTCTGATGCCAAGGGTGCTATGGGAGCTTTTTCCAGAACGCTAAATGCTTTTTTTACCTTTAGGGAATCGCCCAGTACGATGGAGGTTTGGGCCAAGATATTGTAGGCATCCCACTTCACTTTTACTCCTAAGTTTTTTAGTTCCAATACGGCCTCCGCCTTTTGCTGAGCGCTTTCAAAGTCCTTGGATTGATAATAGGTACGCATCAAATTGAACATGGCATAGCGTTTGTTCTCTGTGTGAATGGCAGTGTTTTCTAATTGTTTCCATAATGGTAAGGCCTTCTGCTCCGCTTCCTGTTTTACCAATATCTGTGTAGCCCGAACCAAAGCTTGCTCTTGGTATTCGTTTGGATTTTCATCAATCAATTTTTGATATTGTTCCAAAGCCGACTCCAACTCCGATTCCTCAAAGTAAATTTCTGCCAAAGTAAAGTGGGCGTTAAGGGAATTCATTCCCTTAGGATAGCTTTCCAAATATGATATAAAGGATTTTTTCGCTTGTTTTTTTCTATTGGTTAAAAATTGTTTTTCTGCTGCTGCAAAAGCGGTTTTCTCCAATTCGTTGTCGGAAAAAGTGTCAATTTTTAATCTTCTGAGCCACTGTGTAAATTCAGGAACTTTGTCCAAATCAACAGCTATTTCTTTTAGGGTACCAAGTGCCTGTTGTGCAACTGGATCATTGGTGTAACGGACGACCAAATTTCTCAAAATACCTTCGGCACGGATCAACTGCTCTTGGTTGTAAAGAATTAAAGCTTTGTTGAGAATGGCCGGAGGTACATAAGGGCTTTTGGGGTAGCGTTGGATCATTCTATCATAGGTGCTGATCGCGGTATCAAAGGAATTGGCAACGGAATAAGCGCTACTCAATTCGAAAAAGGCATCGTCAACAAAGGGGGACTTAGGATGCTTTTCGATTAACTCTTTGAGGGATTTGATTTTTTGTTTGTTCCTGTCCACAAAACCATAACTAATGGATTTTTGGTATAGTGCATAATCTGATTGAGCAGGCGACATGGAAATGCTTTTGTTGTATTGCTCCATGGCTGGCCAAAATCGACTCAATGCAAATTCAGCATCGCCCATTCTTAGATAGGCATCTCGCACCTTGCTCCTCGGATACTGCTTTTGGTGTTGTATTACTTTATTGAATGCGGTTAAAGCCAATTCATAATCATCCATCTTAAAGTAGGTGTAACCTAAATGATAGTGGAATTCCAATTGGTGAAGCATTGATTTTCGTGGGGCAATGGTTGCGAATGTAAAAAAAACACCGAGGGCTTCTTCAAATTGGTTGAGTTCATAATGGGTTTGGGCCAACCAAAAATAAGATTGAGCTGTAATGATACTGACTTTGTCGTTTTTTAATGCTTTTTGAAAATGATTTTGGGCCTTCTGATAATTTCCAGCTTTGAAAAGCTGTATGGCTTTAAGGAAAGTTACCTGTTGCAGTAAGCGATCGTCTTTGTAATCATTTTGAGAAGAAAGGATGGATATGACTCCGTCGTAATCTCCACTGTTGGTGTAGGAGTTTAGTAACAAGGATGTAAGTTCCTGCTCGTTTTTGGTTTGGGGATAGGTTTCCAAAAATCGGATAATGATCTTCGGAACCTTTTCATAGGGATTGCCGATCTCATAGCTCAGTTTAGCATAGTTGAGCATTGCGATTTGGGTAATATCGGGATTAAAATTCATGGATGCCGCACTCCTAAATGCATTGAGAGCAGAAGGTTTTCGCTGTTTTTGGAGATAGCATTCCGCCAAGTAATAATAGGCATTTTGGGCCAGTTTGTCTTTTTTACCAATGATTTTACTGAATTGCTCAATGGCTTGTGAATAGTTTCCTGTTTCGTAATAGGCATAACCCAGTTGGTAAAAATCTGTATGGGTCCATTTTCCGTCTTTACCCTTGTATTTTTTTAGATGTTTAAGTGCCTGCTCATATTGTTGGGTATTAAAATAGCTTTCTCCTATGATTTTTGAAAGTTCAGAAAAATTTTCTCCTTGGACATTCTTAATTTCATTGTCTCCCAAAGTGATGGCTTTTTCAAAACGCCCCAATTTAAAATTCATTTCTACCTGAAAGTAGCCTAAATTTTCTTGTTGGTTTTTTTTGGAAACTCTGGTAAAGGAGTTTGAAGCAGAAGCATAATCTTCAAGTTGATAGGCGATATGCCCCAAATAGTAATGAGCATCGGACTCATATTTTGGGTCAAACTTGACCTTTTCCAATAATGTTTTGGCTTGTGGATATTCCTTTTTGGTAAAAAGGGTATACCCCTTGTTAAAATAGAATTTTGGAAGTGCTGGTTTTGAAACTTCGGCTGCTTTTACCTTGGTAAACCATTTGTGTGCATAGGAATACTTTTCATTGTTGAAATAATAGTTCGCAAGATCCAAATAAACGGTTTTTAAAATACCTGTATTGGGATAATCCAAACTGAAGGTTTCAATGAGCTTAACGGCACCAGGGTCATTGAGACGAAGGGCGCTTACCATTTTAAAATAATTAATTTCCTCCTGTGCTGTTGCATTGAGGTTGTAGTCTTCATAAAGCGCGAGAGCTTGATCCACATTAGGATAAATACCCTGGTAATATAAATCGGAGGCACTGATTTTCAACAATATATCGTCAAAAAGCTGTGACCAAGCTGGGGCTATAAAAAAAAACAACAAAAGTGATAGTAAGCTATTTTTTTTTGCATTAATCATAATCAAATTTAAACAGAAACCTTTCTTATTGGAACGCATTTATTTTTGCTTACGTATAATTTATCAACAAATTTTATTTGCCTATCAAAACCCGTTACATTTGATAAACATTTTGAATGTCCATGGCTAGAAATATTGTTTCATTTAACGATGCCACCATCAAACAAAGCGGAAAAACCATTTTGAGGGAGGTCTCGATTGATGTTCCAGAGGGAAGTTTTATCTTTTTGATCGGTCGAACAGGAAGTGGCAAAAGCAGTTTAATCAAAACCATTTATGGAGATTTAGCTCTTGCGGACGGTCTTGGAAGTGTCGGTCAATTTGATTTGACTCGACTAAAAAGCAAACAAATCCCTGCCTTGAGGAGATCATTGGGTGTGGTATTTCAAGATTTCAAACTCCTCCCCGACCGAAATATCGAAGACAATCTTAAGTTTGTGTTAAAAGCAACGGGGTGGAAAAACAAAAAGAAAATCAGCGAGAGAATTGATCAGGTGTTGGAAATGGTTGGCATTCAGATAAATAAAAAAAAGTTTCCTTTTGAATTGTCGGGAGGAGAACAACAAAGGATTGCCATAGCAAGGGCCCTACTGAATGATCCCAAATTAATCATTGCCGACGAACCGACTGGAAACCTCGATCCTCAAACAAGTCAGGACATCATGCAACTCTTTAAGTCCCTTCACCAAAAGGGTATGACGCTGTTAATGGCTACGCACGATTATCAGATGATCGTTAAATTTCCTGGTAAAATTTTCAAATGCGAGGAGGGCAAAGTGTTTGAGGTAGTTGCCAAAACATAATTTTTAACCTTCAATGTGATAGATCTCCAATATCTAGTAGGTTTATTTTTCCGTTTATTCCATTTAAGGGCCTTTTAAGTTAAAATTTGTAATTCAATTCGAGACATTGTTTGGTGGAAAATAATAATGCCCACAACAACACGGCTGGACTGCTGGCTTTTATTACCCCAGGATTGCCCATCAAAACGACTTTCGATGTGATTTTTAGAGACAACTTTATAGTCGACAATAATCATAAAAATTTCGGTGCTCCAGGATCACTTGTTTCAGGGATTCCCACCGAAACAGAGATATTGATCATGACAGCGGACGATGTCATCATCGAAAACAACATCATCAATAGTAACCTCAATGCAGGCATCGTGATTGTCGATTTAGCGAATAGAGCGGATGCTTCTAAAAATCCCAACGCCGAACCCAACCCAGATCGGCTAGTGATTTTAGACAATCTTATGTTTGACAATGGCAACAAACCCAAAGGAGAGCTCAAAGCTCTCATGATGGCTCAATTCTCCAAAAAAGGACCCGATATTTTTACAATAGGTGGTGGAAAAGGCAGTACCATTTTGGATAAAAACAAATACCGCACTTTTGGGATTGATCACTGTGGTCCAGAAACCATAAGAGATACCCGACACATTAAAACTTTGATGATGGACGAGTCCGTCTCGCCAAGATCTGTTTCTCCAGAATAATTGGGAGAACTTACTTATTATCTTGTATGTGCTGGTTGTCATGCCTATAAAACCGACTCATCGGTGTCCCAACAAAAGTCATACAGGCCATCTATCCTAATAATCCAGAGGGGATTGTATACTATATTTATCACCCAAAAAAAACTTAGGGAAGACTATCCCGAAATGCACCCGCAAGATTATTTGTCTGAGGAAGCAAAATTTGCGGTTGCAGCATATATTTTAAATTTAAAAGAATGAATTAAACCTAACCTCAAAATTATTGTGTCTCAAAATCAGAACGGCATGAAATTTGTACCTTTGAATTTGCTTTAAAAAAGGAAGTTCTTTGAAAATATGGGGTCGACTGGTTTTGACAGCAAGTTCCCATGATGGAGTAAGCAGGTCGAGCGCTGAGACACAGCTCGTAAATCATATGTTTCATACTTTAAATGGCGAGAATAACTACGCTCTAGCTGCATAATTGACTGAATTATAGTAAGTCAATGCCTAGTCCCGACCAGGTCGGGAAGCCGGATGTCTCTCGATAGCCCTTGTTGACGGCGATCGGTATTGAGGCACCATAAATGTCAACATCGAAACGCTATAGCATCGCTAGTGTTTTTCAATAAAGATGATAAGGGTATCTAGGGCGGTTTTCGGTCACTGATACCTCGAAAAACA
>JABGSU010000170.1 GCA_018647605.1 Flavobacteriaceae bacterium
GACCATTTTATCGCCAGTACCAATGTGAACGACTCCGTTCCACGATATCTTGAAACAGGTACCTATGACCCTCAGCCTACTATTCCAACCCTATCTAATGCTATGGATGTAGGAAACCCCAGTAACTTTATCAGAATTCAAAAAATATTCAACAACGACGTTGTAAAGATGAAGAAGGTGCTTTCTGGTTTTCGGTTTACCGATCAAGAAACTAAAAAAGCTCTAAAAGAAATCTACGATCTTAAAAATTATGTAGCCGATCCCCACGGTGCGGTTGGATATTTAGGATTGAAGGAATATTTGGCCAAAAGAAAAGAAAGTCATTACGGTATCTTTTTGGAAACTGCCCATCCCGTTAAATTTTTAGATACAGTAAAAAACACCTTAAAAATAGAAGTAGATATTCCTGAAAGATTAAAAGATACCCTCTCCAAGGATAAAGTGAGTATTCCAATCAAAGACTACAGCGACCTCAAAGCCTTTTTACTGAACTAAAGTTTCAATCTCTGGTAGAATAAAATCTTTGAGTACACTCTCTTGTTGCATCAATTTTTCTATGCCCTTCCAATCTCTTGGCACCCCTGCCGAAAGGTTTTCAGTTCCCTCTGCGGTAATCAAAATATCATCTTCTATCCTGATACCGATATTCCACCATTTGGGATCACAAGTACTGTTTTCTGGAATATAAATCCCAGGTTCAATGGTGATGACCATATTGGCTTTCAAATCGCCGTAATTTCCTGGATCATGGACGTCCAATCCAATATGATGGGAAAGACCATGAGGATAATACTTTCGGGCTTCAGAAGACTCAGCAATAATCCCTAAATCTATTAATCCACGAGCAACAATATCGTAGGACAATTGGTACAATTCCCTAAAACTACTTCCAACTTGCGCTGCTCTTATAGCTGCTTCTTGGGAATCGTAGACAATTTGATATAAAGCTTTTTGTTCAGGGCTAAAAATACCATTGGCAGGAATGGTACGGGTAACATCGGCCGTGTAACCATAAAACTCTGCTCCCAAATCCATCAACACCAATTGATTTGTTATATGCTCTTCCTCATTTTCAATATAATGCAAAACACAACCGTTTTCTCCAGCCCCCACTATAGAGGGGTAACCTTCATCGGCTGCACCATACTTACGGTAAACAAACTCGTGGATTCCCTGAACTTCTCTCTCACTCATTCCAGGATGCATGGCTTTCATCACTTCAATTTGCCCCACTACAGAAATGGCAACTGCTTTTTTCAGAAGATCAATTTCATTTTTGCTTTTGACCTCTCTCATATCAGCCAAAATTGCAGGTAACAATTCCATATCAAAATTATGATCCCTTAGTGCAAAAGCTGTTTTTCTTTGAGCTTCCACATAAAAATTCTGAGCAGGTTCTCTAAGGAAATCTTTAATGATTTCATCTTCCATCAGCAAACTGTCTCTTGCCAAAATGGATTGTACGATATTTCTCACATCATCAAGATTATCACTGTCAGCTTGCAAAATGGTTTGGTAGGCCTCATGTCGAAGACGATTAAAATCATTAGGAAAGTTAATGGCTTCTCTAAAAGTTGTTTTTAAATCGAACAGGTCGTTGGGATCATTTACTTTATATCGTGTTCCTTCCTTTAAAACATACATGGTTTGATTTCGAATGTCATTTTTGAATTCAAATAACAATACTGTATCAAATTGCTCTAAATTCTGAGTATCTGTTTTAAAATCAACTCTTTCGGCCACCCGCTCAAATCCGAGTTGTTTGATCTGATTCAAACCGTAACGTTTACCATTCCACATTTCCATATATTGATCCCGTTCAGGTACATAGATTTTTTCGTAATACAAACCCTCAGTATCTTTTTGCAGATTTTTATAAATCATTAAGACCGAATGAGGCTGGTGCCAACCCGTTAAGTAGAAAAAATGAGGATCTTGATGATAGACATAATCCACATCATTCGCTCGATTGCGGATGGGGGCACTAAACAATACGGCAACACTGTTTTCAGGTAATTGCTCTCGTAATGTCTTTCTTTTGTTTTGATAATGCTCCGATGACAACTTTGAATTCTGACCAAAGCCAAAGAAAAATAAAAGTAAAACACTAAATAGAATTAGATTTTTCATAATGGAGATTTTAAAGGGGTTTTGACTCAAGATTAAACGTTCTTGTGATCTAAAAGTAATATTTTTGTGCAAAATAGTCAGATGAAGACCACTCCATTTTTTGAAATTCACAACCAACTGGGTGCAAATATGGCCCTTTTCGGTGGGTATCAAATGCCTATTCAGTATAGTGGTGTGAAACAAGAACACCTTAGGGTCAGAGAAAAATTGGGAGTTTTTGACGTTTCCCATATGGGAGAGTTTATAGTGGAAGGGCCTAAGGCTTTTACTTTATTACAGTTTATTTGCAGTAATGACCTCTCTAAACTTAAACCAGGAAAGGCTCAATACAACTACATGCCCAACGAAAAAGGCGGGGTGGTTGACGACTTGATCGTTTATCAACTAAATACCCAAAAATATTTATTGGTGGTCAATGCCTCCAATATTGATAAAGACTGGGATCATATTCAAAAACAAAATCAAAAATTTAACGCAATTGTCACCAATCAATCAGAAAATACAGCTTTACTAGCCATTCAAGGTCCTAAAGCCCTCACAGCAATGCAGAAGCTTTGTGATATGGATTTACATTCACTCAGTAATTACAGTCATCAAACCACTTCCTTTGGGGGTATTAAAAATGTTTTGGTTGCGACCACTGGCTATACTGGTGCTGGAGGTATTGAAATTTATTTTGATGTACAACATGCAGTGTCGATTTGGAAAGCCATTATAGAGGCAGGGAATGATTTTGGAATATTACCCATAGGATTAGCCGCGAGAGATACCCTGCGTTTGGAAATGGGCTATTGCCTCTATGGTAACGAAATTGATGATCAAGGCTCTCCCATCAGCGCAGGACTGGGATGGGTCACGAAACCAAATACCCATTTTTTAAAAGCCCAACTGCATCAAAGTTCAATTGAAAGAGGAACTGTCGAAAAACTTGTGGGTTTTGAAATTAATGAAAGAGGGATTCCCCGATCTGGTTATCTACTTTTTGATACCGATAAAAATCCCATTGGCAGGGTTACCTCTGGTACCCAGTCCCCTGTTCTGAATAAAGGCATTGGTTTGGGGTATGTAAAAACTGTTTTTTGCCAACCTGGACAAACAGTGTGGGTTCAAATTCGAGACAAATATGTTTCTGCCACGGTAGTAAAACTTCCCTTTATTAAATAATTGTCAGTGAAAAGAGTATTGATTCTGGGTGCCAGTGGTTTTATAGGTAATACTTTATACAAAGAGTTAAATTCCTATTACGATACTTTTGGAACGTATTTTACCAAAAAAGGTTTTGGTGATAACCATCATTTTTTTCATTTTGACATGGAAGAGGGTGGTTTGGAAATCATCATCAAAGAGGTAAAACCAAAACTAATCATCTCGGCGCTGAGAGGCCCTTTTGTAGCCTTAATTGAAACGCATCAGTTTTTGATCAACCTAATCGATCGTTCCAATTGCCGATTGATTTTCTTGTCCTCTGCCAATGTGTTTGATACCTTTGAACATTTCCCTTCCTACGAATACGATAAAACGCTGTCAGAAAGTATTTACGGACGTTTTAAAATCAAAATTGAAAACGATTTACTACGCCTCTCTCCTTCCAAGTTTGTTTTGGCGCGTTTACCTATGGTTTTTGGCAATCAATCACCTAGAATACAGGAAATAGACCAAGCCATCAATCAAAACATACCCATAGAGGTATTTCCCAATACAATTATCAATGTCAATAACGATATCAAACTGAGTCAACAGATCCACTATATCATCAATCAACAATTGACAGGGGTTTTTCACCTGGGTAGCACTGACCTAATCCATCATTTTGATTTTATCAAACTCTTGATTCAAAAACGTTATCAGAAAACCGCCGTTTACAAACAGGTTTATACCACCAACCAGATGCGCTATTTGGCGGTGCTAGCCAAAGAAAATAAATTACCCCCCAACTTACTGTTTTCTTACACTGAAATTTTAGACGATTTGACCCCTGTCAAAAAGGATTTTTAATTGTTTTTATATTTGTAATGGTTAATTAATAAATTATTATGGGAAGAGCCTTTGAATTTCGGAAAGCCAGAAAAATGAAACGATGGTCGGCTATGGCCAAAACCTTTACCCGTATTGGGAAGGATATTGTTATGGCGGTCAAAGAAGGCGGTTCCGACCCAGACAATAACTCTCGACTTCGAGCGGTCATGCAAAACGCCAAAGCCGCCAACATGCCCAA
>JABGSU010000171.1 GCA_018647605.1 Flavobacteriaceae bacterium
AAGGAATAATTTTTTTTAGTCTATTAACAAATGGACACTCCTTTTAATTACCAATAAAGCTTTCCAGTGGCCAATAGTAGGGAGGAAATTCAACAGTTGCTAGCCTTGCAATCTAACGCTTATCTATTAACCAATACTCAAATATTGGACAGTCTTGAAAACTGGGATTTAATTTCTCAAAGGAAATCTGTTTTTGAAGATCATACCACCAAGATTTACCAAAAAAGTGATTGATTCTTTATTCTCTTAATTTTTTTGCTTAATCTTGATTACTATATCTATTAATATTGAAATCATTTTGTTTTTTTAATACAGTAGACCAGTGGGGCGGTGGTGAGCGTTGGCATCTGGATATGGCCTTACATCTTAGGTCCAAAGGGCATAATGTAATGGTTATTACCCAACCAAGAGCTGTTTTGGGCAAACGTGCCCAAAAAGAGGGCATATCGGTTTTCTATGTAGTCATAAAAAACTTAAGTTTTTTGAACCCTTTTGTATTGTTCAAATTGACGAATATTTTTCGGTCGAATCGGGTAGATATAGTGGTTTTAAATCTTTCTCGTGATTTAAAATGCGGAGGGATTTCAGCTCGTATGGCAGGGGTTAAAAATATTATTTTTAGACGGGGAAGCGATCGAACAGTTAGGAATTATCTAATCAATCGCTACTTGTATCAAAAGGTGGTAACAGGAATTTTGACGAATTCAAAGGCGACCAAAAAAGCAATTCTATCCAATGGTACTTCATTGGTTGATCCAGATAAAATTACAGTCATCCCCAACGGTATTGACATTCGAAGCTTTTTAGATAAACCTTTTAATCCATTACAACCTAGGGAAAATTCCGCAATCGTATTGGGTGTTTTGGGAAGGTTGGAACCTCAAAAGAATTTTGAATTTTTAATACCCGTTGCCTTAGAGTTAAAAAAAAGAGGGGTTCTTTTTGAGTTTTTAGTCGGTGGTAAAGGTTCTCAGGAATTGATGCTCAAATCGGTTGTGGAAGATAATGGTTTAACCCCTTTTTTTAGATTTTTGGGTTTTCTCGACAATCCCAAGGATCTATTAATGACTTCCGATATTTTTCTCTTACCTTCCTTGTGGGAGGGTTTTGGATATGTCATTATCGAGGCTTCTTTGAGTGGACTTCCTGTCATTGCATTCGATATCAGTAGTAATCGCGAGGTAATTAGTGAAGCTACAGGCTATTTAACACCACCGCATGATGTTATTGCCTTTTGTGATAAGATTGTTTATTTATACCGGCATCCAGAGAAACGCAAAGCCATGGGAAAAGCGGGGAAAACTTTTGTGGAGGATCACTTTGAATCGGTCAAAATATTTGAAAATATTGAACGCTATCTGATAGGGCAGGATTAGAGTTTAATCTTGTATAGCATGGGATAATCTAGTTCTTCACCTTCGCTGGTAATCCAGAAATTATTTTGATCGATGATTTTGATGGCTTCAATTTGTTTTCCGTCCAAGGGCAATTTGAATTTTTTCATTTTGACTTGGTTTAGATTATCCATATCAAACGAGCTGAGGGTGTATAGAAATTGTTCTCCAGATCGGATATAGCCGACAAGTGCGACCAGCTTGAGGCCGTTGTGATAATCAGCTCCCGTAATTAACGATTGTACATCAAAAGACTTTTTGGAGCTTAAGGTGTAATTTCCACTTGTTTTAGGGATGGAATACAACTCGGTGGTGTAGTTTTTCCGATTTTTAGAAAACAAGACCAAAACATCTTGGGTGGCGATCAATGCTTCTGCATCAAAAGGATGTTTGTTTCTTTTTTCAAAACTTTGTTGTTCGCGATAGTCGAATGTTATTATTCCAATTTTCTTAAAATTCTTTCTGGGATCAATGATCTGTATGTTGAGGGTTTTTCTTTTTCCATTGTTGTTCCCACTGTCTGCGATATAGAGGTAATTTTTATCTTGTGCAATGTCTTCCCAGTCGCTATTTTCAGCGCCTTCGATGCGGTATTTATTTATAATATCTCCTTGTTCATTAAAGCGATACAAGCTGGGTTTTCCTCCAGAATCGTTGTGGGTGAGGAAGTCTTTTTTAAAAAATGCTATACCTGATGTTTCCTCGATTTTTTTGGGGAGTTGAGTTTCATATACGACTGTCTGGGCCAGTAGTTTTGAGCTGTTTTTTGTGCCATATAAAAGCAGTAAAATGCTGAAAAGTCGAAGTAAATTTTTCAAAAATACTATTGTGTTTTAATTGAGAAGTTAAGGTATTTTTTACCTCCAATAATGCCATTCATCAATTCAAATTGAAGTTCTAAAGATGTTTTTATTTCCAAAGTCTTTATGTC
>JABGSU010000172.1 GCA_018647605.1 Flavobacteriaceae bacterium
AGATGTTTTTGAACTAGATAATTGGTACAAACAGATTATTACTTCTAATCATGGTTTGTCAGATAATACACCTCCATTTGATTATATGTCAATTGGTCATAGACAAAAAATGGTCAACATCCTTATAAAATACTTCCTAACTTATTTTCACACAACAAAAGATACTGATATAGAATTCTGTAAAAGATTTAACAGAAATATTTCACATATCCATATTCCAATAGATAATATAGTTTTAAAAAGTATATATAAAAATGAGATATACAGAAATAAGTTTCAAAATAGAATTACAAAAAAAGGTGAACAATATTATTTGGATTTAAAACCATGGTCGAGAATAACTGATTATAAAAGTTATTCTAATTTTCAAAATACTATACGAAACTTGTCTAAAAGTGAGGGAATGTCTCCAATAGAATTTGAAATGAAAAAACTTTGGAGTTAAATCTGTGTTATACGATTTTACCAGTTAATTAATAACACACTTTATTTACTTCTCTTTTCAAAAATCAGTATAACCAACTGATTTATATTTAATTACATGATATTATTAAAAATAGGGAGTGACTCGAACCAATACTTTAACTACTTGTAGACCAGTGTTTTAACATCCTACCTTATAACACGGTGTGTTATAAAATTGTTAGTTTTTATGTTACTCTGTGTTATACGATTCTACTTGTGTTATAATTTTGTAAATTAGGGTTTAGAGAAAAAATAAAATGGAATTATTACAAAAATACAACTTGTCCAGTTTTAAAAATGTTAAATCAATTAAACTAAATTCTTATAATACACTATGGGACAAAATTAGTCTTAATAATATTTTAACCTCTAATGAACTATGGGATTTCCGTAGTGAAATATCAAAAATCAGTTTAAATCAATTTGATAAATTAGAGAATTATGGAATGGATTATAATTTAGAACTTGATGAGTCTTTTTTTAACTCTAATAGTCTTAAAACTCTTAATCTACAAAACGTTAAATTTTCATCCAGATTAAAATTTGATTTACCTAATCTAAGAGAACTTAATTTATCTAATGTGAATTGTTCTTCACTAAATAAGTCTATTTGTAATTCACTAAATTTAGAAAACTTATCGATGTGGAAAGTTCAATTCAAAAAACTACCAGATGAAATTTCAAATCTAGTGAAACTGAAAAAAATTACAGTTTATAATAAACTAGAAACTATAGAAAATATTCAATTTCCTGACAGTCTAGAAGAAATTGACTTTAGAACAAATAAATTAGAGGTAATCCCTGATAGTATTTTAAAATTATCCAATATAAAATCTATAGACTTATCTGATAACAAATTTTCAAAATTTCCCATCATTGAAAATATTAACTTAACTAAGTTAAGTTTTCATGATACCCCTTTTGGAATTTTCAAATCAAACGTAGAAAAAGTAAAAAATAAATGTAAAAATTCAGAAATATTGGGTGGAAGAAACGGATTTTATGTTGAGGAAAAGGAAAAAGAGGGTATTTACCTTCCACAAACAAAAAAATACTATTTTCCTGATAGAATGGAAGGAACAACTCAAATGAGATGGTAGAAATATAATAGAAGATTTTATGACCATTTATGAAAGGGAATTAGAAGAAGAAGTTGATTTACATAATTTTGTTAAAGACTTAAGTTAATTTATAACACACTTTAATTTCTTCTCTTTTCAAAAATCAGTATAACCTACTGATTTATATACAATTACATTATATTTTTAAAAATAGGGAGTGACTCGAACCACCTAAAAAAATAACTCCCTGAAAATCAAGGAGTTATAAATTTCGAAGTGGTTGCGGTCTGGACGGGACTCGAACCCGCGACCCCATGCGTGACAGGCATGTATTCTAACCAACTGAACTACCAGACCTTGGTGTTAGCGGGTGCAAATATACATTGCATTTTGATTTTGCCAAACTAATCATTGAAAAAGAAAGTGGGAATTCTCTACAGTACGCCATCAAGCGCGTCTGCATAAGCTTTTTTGGGAGCCACACCCACTTGTCTACCTACCAATTCTCCCTTATCAAAAAGTAAAACGGTAGGGATATTTCTAACTCCGTATTTGGCAGCATACTCTTGATGAAGATCAACATCCAATTTTCCTACTATGGCCTTACCCTCATAGTCTTGGCTGATTTCATCAATGATCGGTCCTACCATTCGACAGGGCCCACACCATGCAGCCCAAAAGTCTACAATGACAGGCTTGTCTGATTTTAACACCAATTCTTCAAAGTTTGCGTCGGTAATTTCTAGTGACATATTCTAATTTTTAGATTTTAAAATTAATCAATTTAAAAAAGTTATGCTTCTACATGCAGATCAAATTTACTTATTCAAACATTGCATAATCCTATTTGGAATCAGTTCAATTTATAATGCCATTGATTTTGATCCAGATGGGATAACAAATCTTGGGAAATAGCTACTTTTTGTTTATGACTTGCCAAGGTCAGTTTGATTGGTTTTTGGGGGTCAATCACATCAAAAAACAAGGGTTTATCGCCCTTAAACCCTTTGAGCTCCTTCTTTAGTTTTTGAATACTATCTGATTCCAATTGCCTAATGTCCAACTGTAATGTCAATTTTTTTGAATTTTTATTAAGGACATCATGTAGCATTTCAAAATGAATAAAGTTGATTCGCGGATCGCTCAAACGTCCTGTTTCTTGATTTCTCCACCCTTCTTTTATGTTAATTTTCAAACGGATAAATTGATTCACGCTAATAAAGTGTTTGAACTTAAGGTACTCTTCTCCAAAAATTCTAAACTCAAATTGATCTGAAAAATCTTCTAGGGTAAACCTCGCCCAACCTTTACCGTTTCTGGATTCTAAATGCTGAATATCATTGATAATTCCAGCCAACGTTAGGTTTTTATTGACCAAGGGTCTCATGTCTTTTAGCACATTCAGTTGGGCATTGGTAAACCATTCCATTTCTTTTTTAAAATCATCTAGAGGATGACCCGAAATATAAATCCCTACTACCTCTCTTTCTTTCTTGAGTTTTCCCAAATTGTCCCACACAGGAGCAGGGGGGATGACCAATTCTTGATAAACTTGATCGGTATTTTCACCAAAAAGGCTGGTTTGTGAGGAGTTTTGACTTTCTTGGTATTTGGAACCAAATCGAATCACCTTCTCTAAAAAAACAACTCCATCACCATCGGGATTAAAATACTGTGCCCTGTGAATACCTTTAAATGAATCGAAGCCTCCTGCCAATGCTAGATTTTCCATTGCTTTTTTGTTGGCTGCCCTTAAATCTATTTTTTTAACCAAATCAAAAATACTTTCATAACGCGCCTCTTTTCTATGCTCGATGATGGTTTCAACAGCTCCCTTTCCCACGCCCTTGATCGCTCCCATACCAAAGCGAATCGAATTCTCTTCATTTACCGTAAACTTGTAAAAAGATTCATTGACATCGGGTCCCAAAACTTTGACTCCCATTCTCCTGCATTCTTCCATAAAGAAAGTCACCTGTTTGATGTCGTTCATGTTATTGGAGAGAACTGCAGCCATGTATTCTGCTGGATAATGAGCTTTTAGATAGGCCGTTTGATAACCAATCCAAGCGTAACAAGTGGAGTGTGACTTGTTAAAAGCATAGGATGCAAAAGCCTCCCAGTCCTTCCATATTTTATTCAAGACCGCTTTGGGATGATTGTTGGCCTCTCCACCTTCGATGAACTTGGGCTTGAGTTTTTCCAGTAATGCAAAAATTTTCTTTCCCATTGCTTTTCGCAGCAAATCCGCTTCACCCTTGGAAAAGCCTGCCAATTTTTGAGATAATAACATCACCTGCTCTTGATAGACCGTGATTCCATAAGTCTCTTGGAGGAATTCCTCCATCACTGGCAAATCATAGGTGATCTCTTCTTGCCCTTGTTTTCGGGCTACAAAACTGGGAATGTATTCTAAAGGACCCGGTCGGTACAAGGCATTCATCGCAATTAAATCGGCAAAAACATTCGGTTTTAAATCTTTGAGATACTTTTGCATTCCCAAGGATTCATATTGAAAAATTCCAACGGTATCGCCTCTTTGGAATAATTCATAAGTTTGTATATCGTCAAGCGGAAATTGGTCTGGAACCAGATCAACACCGTGGCGGTATTTAACCAATTTGACCGTATCTTTAATCAAGGTTAAGGTCTTCAATCCCAAAAAATCCATCTTTAGCAGTCCGGCTTCTTCCACAACAGCATTGTCAAACTGGGTCACAAACAAGTCAGAATCCTTAGCCGTAGCAATGGGTACAAATTTGGTAATATCGTCGGGAGTAATGATCACCCCACAAGCATGTGTACCTGTATTTCTCAATGATCCTTCCAATACCTTGGCCTGTTGTAAGGTCTGTCCAGCCAAGTCATCTCCCTCAAAAATTTCCTGTAACTCCTTTACTTGAGTAAATTCGTCCGATCTCAACTTTTCCTTCAGCTCTTTGTCTTCTAGAGAAAAGATTTTGGCCAGTTTAATATTGGGAACCAACTTGGCTATCCGGTCGGCATCTCCCAAAGAAAGATCCAATACCCTTGCTGTATCTCGAATGGAAGACTTGGCCGCCATGGTGCCATAAGTGATGATCTGGGCAACCTGATTGGCACCATATTTTTCAATAACATAGTCCATAACTTTGCCTCGGCCTTCATCATCAAAGTCTATATCAATATCAGGCATGCTGACCCTGTCGGGATTGAGAAAACGCTCAAAAAGTAAATCGTATTTGATGGGGTCTAAATTGGTAATTCCCAGGCAATAGGCTACCACCGATCCAGCGGCCGAACCCCTTCCTGGACCAACAGAAACATCCATTTTTCTGGCTGATGCTATCAAATCTTGTACAATTAAGAAATAACCAGGATAGCCCGTATTGGCAATGACCTCCAGCTCAAAATCCAAGCGTTCTTGAATTTCATCACTGATCGAATCATAGCGCCTTTTGGCTCCCTCCAAAGTCAGATGACGGAGGTACTCATTTTCTCTAATTTTTGAATCCTCTGAACTAGTCGAAGCAAAATCATCGGGAATATCGAACTGGGGGAGTAAGACTTCTCGCGCCAAGTCAAAGACCTCTACTTTCTCAACTACTTCGGCTATGTTGACGATGGCCTCGGGTAAATCGGCAAAAAGCACTTTCATCTCTGCCTGAGATTTAAAATAATATTCCTGATTTGGAAAACCATAACGGAACCCCCTACCTCTTCCTATGGGCGTAGCCTGTTTTTCGCCCTCTTTTACACAAAGTAAAATGTCGTGGGCATTGGCTTCGGCCTTGGTTGTATAATAAGTATTATTAGTCGCCAAAAGTCCTATTTCATATTTTTTGGCCCATTGAAGCAAAACTTGATTGGCTCTTTTTTCATCTTCCTGCTGGTGACGCATCAATTCAATATAAAGGTCTTTTCCAAATTGCTCGTGCCACCATTGTAGTGCTTCCTCGGCCTGATGATCTCCTACATTGAGTATTTTGGATGGTACTTCTCCATACATATTACCGGTCAAAACAATCAAATCGGACTTATAAGTTTCAACGATTTTTTTATCAATTCTGGGAACATAATAAAAGCCTTCCGTGTAAGCAATAGAACTCATCTTGGAAAGATTGTCGTAACCTTTTTTGTTCTTGGCCAAGAAAACAATTTGATAACCATTGTCCCTTCGAGATCGGTCTTGATGATCTTCACACACAAAAAACTCGCATCCAAGAATGGGTTTAAGGGGGGCTTGCCCCTCTTCTAAACCTGCATTGTGGTTTTTAATGGCTTTAATGAAATGGAATGCCCCCATCAAATTGGCATGATCGGTCAAAGCCACCGCAGGCATAGCATCGGCTGCTGCTGTTTTTACCAAATCATTAATTCTGGAAGTGGACTGCAAAACGGAGTATTGGGAATGGGTGTGCAAGTGCACATAAGGAGCTTTTTGCAAGACCTCCTCTTCGGCAATACTCAACGTTTTTATAGGTTCCTCCTCTGTAATGGCCAACTCGACCAATCGGGCGGAGGCCGCTTTTAGATTTTCGTGTTTTAATCCTATGCCTATAACTGGGGCCTCTAAAACGGATTTGAGGCGTTGTAAAACTTCCCCTCTGTTTTTGAGGGCTTGGGGTTGGATTCTCCCCAATCTAAAAAGCTCAAATAAGCAACGAGTGGTGGCCTCAACGTCAGCTGTGGCATTGTGCGCCTCTTCAAAATTAATATCGAAAAGATGAGCGTGCAGTTCACTTAGTGTTGGTAACTTAAACTTCCCTCCTCGTCCTCCTGGTAACTGACAGAGTGTAGCGATTTCCTCCGTACAAGTATCAATAATGGGGAAGTTTTCCAGAGGATTCTGATCGTTCAAGCGGAGGAACTCTGCCCCCATTATGTTGAGATCAAACTTTACATTGTGACCTGCGACAAATTCACATTGATCAAGTGCTATCTTAAATTTCTCCAACACATCGACCAAGGAAATTCCCTCTTTTTCGGCCAAGGCAGTCGAAATACCGTGAATTTTTTCGGCATCATAGGGAATGGTGTACCCGCCGGGACGTACCAAATAATCTTCATGCGAAACACATTTCCCGTCTTGGTCATGCAATTGCCAAGCAATCTGGATACAACGTGGCCAGTTGTCCGAATCCGTCAGGGGAGCATTCCAGTTTCGGGGTAAACCCGTAGTTTCGGTATCGAAAATCAAAAACATCCGTAAGCAGTTAGAAATACTAAAATACTGCATTGTCCCCTTAGACCGAGATTGAATTATCAGGAGTTATCAACCAAAAGAGAAAAGAAATCTTATCCTTTATTTACTGTAGAATGGGAATGGAAAACTATATTTGCCAAAAAATAAAAGTTATCGAACAGCTGTTTGATAAAATTTCCCAAACCCCCAGCCAAAAGGCTTTTGAAACAGCACTTTTGCAGGACAGTTGTTGCCAAATCAAAGGGGTAGTGGGTTCTGGTTTAAACTTCAAACTGGTCACAGCTTTTAAAAATTTAGACCGTACTTTTCTGATGGTTTTAGACAATGCCGAACAGGCAGCCTATCACCTTAACGACCTAGAGCAACTGCTCTCCAACAAGGAAGTGCTATATTTTCCTGCCAGTTATCGCGAGGCCTATAATCCAGAGGCTACTGATAATGCTAATGTATTGATGCGGTCGGAAGTACTCAAAAAACTGAGTCATTCCAAAAAGAAAAAAATCATTGTTACTTACCCCCAAGCCCTTTTTGAAAAGGTCATTTCTCAACACACCCTCAAGCGAAAAACATTGACCGTAAAAAAAGGGGAAGTCGTTGGTTTGGACTTTGTGAACGAAACCCTTTTTGAATATGGTTTTGAACGTGTCAATTTTGTCACACAACCAGGGGAGTTTTCCGTTAGAGGCGGGATCATCGACGTTTTTTCTTTTGCCCACCAGCATCCTTATCGGATCGAGTTCTTTGATGATGAAATAGACAGCCTCAGAAGTTTTGACGTCAACACCCAACTCTCCATAAGTCCCCTAGAAACGATTGACTTATTGCCCAATACCTCAAAGGTCTCTTTTACCGAAAAGCGAAAATCTTTGATCGACTCCTTACCCCTGCAAAGTTCAGTGGTCTTTAACCAACTTGACCTCTGCTTGGATCGGATTGAAAAATTAGAAATCAAAGCCACCAAGCAATTTGAAGCCATAGAAACCACCGTACAATATCCCCCCAAAGTTTTATTTTTAAGTCCACAAGAACTACTTGAACGCTTGGCTACCAAGAGTACTGTGTTGGTGAATCATTCTGACCAGCTCAAAGCGAAACAACGCATTAGTGTCAAACAGAGTCCTCAGCCTTCGATCAACAAACAATTCGAGCGACTGGTTCAAATTCTGAACGACAACCACACCTCTGGTTTTGACAATCATATTTTTTGTTCAAGCGAAGCCCAACGCAAACGGTTCAATGAAATTCTGGAAGAAATGGAAACAACAGTCCATTACAAAACCCAAGTATGTCCTCTCTTCGAAGGTTTTGAGGACATCGAGGCAAAAGTGGCCTGTTTTACCGATCATCAAATTTTTGAACGTTACCACAAATACAAGCTGAGATCGGCAGCCGCGAAAAAGGAGACCCTCACCCTAAAAGAACTGACCCACCTAAAAATTGGGGATTTTGTTACCCACATAGATCACGGAATTGGAAAGTTTGGAGGGCTCCAAAAAATTGATGTAGACGGCGTGCAACAAGAAGCCATCAAATTGAGTTATGGAGAGGGAGACATCCTCTATTTAAGTATTCACTCTTTACATAAAATTACCAAGTTCAATGGTAAAGACGGTCACGTTCCCAAACTGAATAAACTGGGGTCAAAAGCTTGGAAGGCTCTTAAACAAAAAACCAAAACCCGTGTTAAAGCCATTGCTTTTGACCTAATTAAACTTTACGCCAAAAGAAGGGAGAAAATAGGACACGCCTTTCCCCCCGACAGCTACTTACAAATGGAGCTAGAAGCCTCTTTTATGTATGAGGATACACCGGACCAAATTAAGGCTACAGCTGCCGTAAAAGCCGATATGGAAAACAACCGCCCTATGGACCGACTCGTCTGCGGTGATGTAGGTTTTGGAAAAACAGAGGTCGCCATTCGCGCCGCCTTCAAAGCGGTGGATGACAGCAAGCAAGTGGCCGTTTTGATTCCTACTACCATACTCGCTTTTCAACATAACAAAACTTTTTCCAAAAGGCTCAAAGACCTACCCGTTCGCGTGGACTATCTCAACCGATTTCGCTCCACTAAAGAACGAAAAAGGATCTTACAGGAATTACAGGAAGGAAAAATTGACATACTAATCGGCACCCACCAATTGGTTAACAAAACAGTAAAATTTAAAGATTTGGGCTTGTTGATCGTAGACGAAGAACAAAAATTTGGGGTATCGGTCAAAGAAAAATTGAGAGATCTCAAAACCAATGTAGATGTCTTGACTCTAACCGCCACTCCCATTCCTAGGACATTACAATTCAGTCTTATGGCCGCCCGAGACCTATCGGTCATTGCCACTGCACCTCCCAATCGCTAT
The DNA here is from genome assembly GCA_018647605.1 of Flavobacteriaceae bacterium. Lineage (GTDB taxonomy): Bacteria > Bacteroidota > Bacteroidia > Flavobacteriales > Flavobacteriaceae > UBA8316. The sequence goes on from JABGSU010000172.1 coordinate 9,066, forward strand.
CCCATTGAAAGTGAAGTGGTGCGCTATAGCGAATCCCTTGTCCGAGATGCCATTCGCTACGAACTGCAAAGAGGTGGGCAAATATTCTTTATCCACAATAGGGTGGAGAACATTCAAGAAGTGGCGGGAATGATCCAACGCTTGATTCCTGATGCTCGTATCGCCATAGGACACGGACAGATGGAAGGTAACCGATTGGAAAAAACCTTACTGGGTTTTATGGAGGGACAATCCGACATTTTGATCGCTACGACGATTATCGAAAACGGATTGGATGTACCCAATGCCAATACGATATTCATTAATAATGCCCAAAGTTTTGGATTGAGTGATTTGCACCAAATGAGAGGGCGAGTAGGCCGAAGTAACAAAAAGGCATTTTGCTATTTGATTACCCCACCCCTAAATGCCATGGCCTCCGATGCCCAAAAAAGAATCAATGCAATTTCGCAATTCTCTGAGTTGGGAGCTGGAATACAAATTGCTATGAAAGATTTGGAAATCAGAGGAGCTGGCGATCTTTTGGGAGGAGAACAAAGTGGCTTTATCAATGAAATTGGGTTTGAAACCTATCAGAAAATATTGGAGGAAGCCATTGAAGAATTGAAGGAAAACGAATTCAAAACCCTATTTGAAGATCAAGAAAAACCCCTGAAAAAAAAGTATGTCAAAGAGGTACAAATCGATACGGATTTTGAAATTTTATTTCCAGATGAATACATAAATGTAGTCAATGAAAGATTGGTGCTTTACAATGAACTAAGTGCCATAGAGGATGAGGAAGCTTTGTTGGTATTCAAAAAAAATATGGAAGATCGGTTTGGGAAAATCCCCCCTCAAGGGAAGGAGCTTTTGAGCACACTTCGCCTCAAATGGCTGGCTTCAAAAATGGGACTTGAAAGACTCATTATTAAAAATAAAAAATGTGTGGGTTACTTTTTGGCCGACCAGCAAAGTGATTTTTATCAAAATCCTGTTTTTAATCAAATACTCCTTTCGGTTCAAAAAAAACCTGAACAATTCAGCATAAAAGAAAAACAAACCCGAAATGGATTGCGCTTACTTTTGGTTTTGGATCAAATACACAGTGTTGAAAAACTCATAGAACGACTCAACAGCTTGGTAGAAAGTTAGAGAAGTTTTAGGTTTTTGATCACCTCAAAAGCAACGTTGACGGAATCCTCGTCCATCAGTATGGTAAACTCATTGGAAGTGGAGATGACCTCGTTGATATTTACTCCTTCCCACGATAAACGTTGAAAAATAAAATAATAAATCCCTGGAATTTTAACATTATCGATAGGTAGTTTTACCGTAATGGCCGAAAGGTTGTCAATCTTATCAATACAAATTTCATTTTGGAAAACCTCTTCGATCAACGAAGCAAGGTTATTGCTCACCACTATATTAGATTCCCCTACTCCTCGAGAGGAAGTATAGAAAACATCTTTTTTGTCTTTGATGGCCGTAAGAAATTGTGCCTGCGATAACAACAGGGTTTCCGAAAGTTTAAAACAATAGTCGTTCAATGAGGAACGGACAGTTATGTCCCCTAAATTTCTCAACACGCTCACAATCTTGTGTGTTGAAAGAAATTCTTCATTGTCAGAAATACGTTTCAATGCCATCACTATGGCACCGCTTCTAGCAGGCTTACGCAATGCCTTTTCGATATCAGGCTGAATCTGTCGTGCCAAGGAGGTTAAGTTGATAATCCCTTGCGAGAGAGCAGTGGACAAATAAGGTTTAGACTTGACGTATTCCGAAACTTGAGAAGCGATCGTTTTCAAATTTTTATGTTTTATTTCTTTACAAACTTAATAATATTAAACATATTGTTGGTTTTAAAACATTTTTAACCAAAAGGATAAAAGGCATCTTCGATGTGATCTTGCTCCCAATCATCACCCTTAAAAACATAAGTAATAAGATCAAAAAGCACCTCAACATCCATGATTTTTGATTGCACAAAATGATCCATTGCTGTGACCAATAATTGAATTTTTTTGTAAGAAACTGCTTCATAAGGAGCGATAACAAAACTCACCGTTCGGGCTTTAACCTCAACCTCCACTAAGATATTTTCTTTTTGAACAATAAGATCTACCTCAGATTTAAGATAACGGTAGTTCCTTGCCAGAAGGGCATAACCCGATTTTTGAAGATAGCCAGCAGCCAGTGCTTCTGCCTTTTTTCCAAGATCATGGGCTTGGGTCATGGGGATCGGAGCTTTGGTTTAAGTTAAAATTAAATTCAAAGCTGGGCAATAAAATCCTTATTTTTGCCAAAAAATGAGCATGTCCACGCAGCCAAAAAGATATACCATTACTGCTGCCCTACCCTATACCAACGGTCCGATCCACATAGGTCACCTGGCTGGAGTTTATGTCCCTGCAGACATTTATGCCCGCTATTTGCGACTTCAAAAAAAGGATGTTGCCTTTATTTGTGGCAGTGACGAACATGGAGTGGCTATTGCCATCAAAGCCAAAAAAAAGTGTAAAACACCCCAACAGATCATTGATTATTATGATCAAATCATTCGCAATGCTTTTGAAACTTTTGGTATTTCCTTTGACAATTACTCCAGAACCTCTAGGGAAGTTCACCATCAGACAGCTAGTGAAATTTTTAAGCAACTAGATGCTCAAGGACAGTTTTTGGTAAAAGAAACTGAGCAGTTATTCGATCCCGAGGCACAAGCATTTTTGGCCGATCGATTTGTAACGGGAACCTGCCCAGTATGTCAGCACACTGAAGCATACGGTGACCAATGTGAATCTTGTGGAAGCTCTCTCAGTGCTACCGAATTGATACAACCCAAATCCACCCTTTCTGGCAGTGTTCCTGAATATAAAAAAACCAAACATTGGTTTTTGCCACTGGATCAACATGAAAATTTCATCAAAGAATGGATATTGGAAGGGCACAAAAAAGACTGGAAACCCAATGTATATGGGCAAGTTAAATCATGGATAGACAATGGATTGCAGGCGCGTGCTGTGACCAGAGATTTAGACTGGGGTATTCCCGTTCCCGTTGAAGGAGGCAAAGGAAAAGTCCTATATGTTTGGTTCGATGCCCCCATTGGCTATATTTCTTCTACCAAGGAATGGGCTCAAAAGAAAAACATCGACTGGGAACCCTATTGGAAATCTGAGGATACTCAATTGGTACATTTTATTGGAAAAGACAATATCGTTTTTCATTGTATTATTTTTCCCATCATCCTCAAAAATACAGGAGAATATATCCTCCCTGAAAATGTTCCTGCCAATGAATTCCTCAACTTAGAGGGCAATAAAATTTCGACCTCCAAAAATTGGGCGGTATGGTTACATGAATATTTGGAAGATTTTCCAGAAAAACAAGATGTATTACGGTATGCGCTAACAGCCAATGCTCCCGAAACGAAAGACAACGACTTTACATGGAAGGAGTTCCAAACTCGAAACAATAGTGAGTTGGTCGCCATATTTGGTAATTTTATCAATCGGGTGATGGTCCTCACTCAAAAGTATTATGAAGGTATTGTTCCTCAGGCCAGTGCATTGAATGATGCGGATAGAGAGGTATTGGAACGTCTTCGCGCATTTCCCTCCCTAATGGAGGAGGAAATTGAGCATTATCGTTTTAGATCCTACAGCCAGGAAGTGATGAATCTCGCCCGATTGGGTAATAAATATTTGGCCGATCAGGAACCTTGGAAATTGATCAAAACAGATCCCAAAAGAGTGGAAGCCATTATTTTTACTGCATTGCAAATTGCTGCTGGATTAACGGTTCTCAGTGAACCATTGCTTCCTTTCACCACTCAAAAAATGAAAGACATGCTCCAACTCAACGCCACTTGGGAAGATGTGTGTATTGGAGAACTTTTAGTTGCAGGTCACACACTCAACAAAGCCCAACTACTATTTGAAAAAATTGAGGAGGAGGCCATTGAAAAACAATTGGAAAAACTGAAAAACAATCGATCCCATGAAAACGAAAACAATGAAATGGAGGAGGCCCCTAAAAAGATGATTACTTTCGAAGAATTTACGCAATTGGATCTCAAGACGGGAACCATTCTTGAGGCAGAAAAAATGGCCAAAACCAAAAAATTATTGGTCTTAAAGGTGGACTTGGGTCATGAGCAAAGAACGATAGTCTCTGGGATTGCAGAAAGTTATAGCCCAGAGGAAGTTGTAGGTAAAAAAGTTAGTGTTTTGACCAATTTACCCCCACGAGCCATTCGTGGCGTCGAAAGTCAAGGCATGCTCTTGATGGCAGAAGACCGTGACGGGCGATTGATTTTTATCTCACCCGAGGACAACAATACCCCAAGTGGTTTAAGTATACGGTAGCCCAATGATACCTGTTGCTTTTGATCCTATTTATGTATTGCCCCTGCCAGAAAACCATAGGTTTCCTATGGAAAAATACGATCTGCTTCCCAAACAGTTAATACACGAAGGCACCTGCGAACCGGACGATTTTTTTTCTCCTCAACCTCTCCCCGATCAAGTCGTAAAAGTGATTCATAAGGCAGCATATGTGGATCGTTTGAAAAATCAAGAGCTTACCCAGTCTGAAATCAGAAAAATAGGTTTTCCCATTTCCCACCAATTGATAGAAAGAGAATTAATCATTGCTGGGGGAACTTTACAAGGAGCATTGAAAGCCTTGGAAGTAGGTATTGCCTTTAATATTGCTGGTGGAACTCATCATGCCTATTCTACTCATGGGGAAGCTTTTTGTATGCTCAACGATCAAGCCATTGCTGCACGCTACCTTCTGGATCACCAAAAAGCCCAAAAAGTATTGATTATCGATTTGGATGTTCACCAAGGCAATGGCACTGCCGAAATATTTAAGGAGGAAGATCGAGTCTTTACTTTTTCAATGCACGGTCAAAAAAATTACCCTTTTAAAAAAGAAATAAGTGATTGGGACATCGCTCTTGAAGATAAAACCAATGACGAAGTCTATTTGAATATATTGAATGACACGCTCCCACGGCTGTTTAATCGTGTAAATCCTGACTTTGTATTTTATCTTTCGGGAGTGGATGTGGTGGCTACTGATCGATTGGGTCGATTGGGTATGAGTATTGAAGGGTGTAAGCAACGTGATCAAATGGTACTGGAATACTGTCACAAGCAATCACTAACCATTCAATGCAGTATGGGAGGAGGTTATTCAAAGGACATCAAGTTGATCATTGAAGCCCATGCCAACACTTACAGGATAGCACAGCATATCTATTAACGCCAAGTTTGACTTTTGATGTTAAGGGTGGCAATAACTATATCTTTACGACTGATTTGCCCAACCAATCTATCCTTGTCCATTACAGGAAAACGCCTTCGAGAAGTTTTAAAAAACATTGAAGCCGCCTCAAAAATAGTCTTATCGGCATCGATGACATCAACCTTGGGGGTCATAAAATGAGCAACTGTTTTATCCAAAATCGGCAAGTTAAAATACCGACTGTCTGAAATTTCTTTCATACAATCCGCCTCTGAGATTACTCCAATCAGATTTCCTGCTTTGTCCACCACTGGACCACCAGAAATACGGTATTTGATGAATTTCTCCATCACATCATGAATGGATTGATCCTTGGTGAAAACCACCAAGTCACGTGTCATGATATCAGACACTAATAAATTTTTATTTAATATTTTTGAACGGCTTGCTCTTTCTCCTTGAAAACTTTTTATCGGCATAACTCCTTATTTTTTGTTTCACTTAATTTAATGATTTTTAATTTATCATTTGATATTTTTGATTATTATCTAAGCAGGGCTTTAAACGAAAATCAAATGTAATGAGTATTATTGGGATATTAGGGGGTGGATGGTTAGGAACAGAGTTGGCCAGAAAAGCATTAGAAAACAAGCATATCGTTCGAGTTACCACCACTACACCAGAAAAATTAACCTTACTCAACAATAAAGGATACAACGCATCCCTATTAAAGATCGAGGAATCTGGCATTGATGGTAATCTCGATGTTTTTGAAGGTATTGATCTACTGGTCATTACGATTCCACCAGGTTTGAGAAAAAACCCCCAACGTAACTATGTAGCCATAGTAGAACAGATCATTGAAAAAATTGAATTTTTTAAGATCAAAAAGCTGTTGTATACCAGCAGTACAGGTGTCTATGGTTTTCAAAAAGGGATCATCACTGAGGAAAATGAATTGCTGGGTCAAACAACATCGACCCGACAAATCATAGAGGTGGAAAAAAAGCTCTTGGAAAATAAGAATTTTAAGAGCTGTATCGTTCGTTTGGGTGGGCTAATGGGACCCAATCGTCATCCGATTCACAGCTTGAGTGGAAAAAAAGATTTGCCTAATCCCCTGTCTCCCATTAACTTCATTCACCAACAAGATGCTGTAGCCATTCTCTTACAAATCATAGAAAATTGGAAGGGAAATCAAGTTTACAATGCTGTTACTCCCTTTCACCCTAACCGAAAAGACTATTACACACAAATGGCGAAAATAGCAAAGCTTCCCCCACCCACCTTTGAAAAAAACGGAACTATTAGAGGTGTTATCAGTGCCAAAAAAGTAGTTGATGATTTGAATTGTCAATTTATAGTGAAAAACTTGTTAATATTAAATTAACGTTTGAGGAATCCTTGGGCTAAATTCTGTTTAAGTTTACAAAAATCATAATTTGTCCAATTCGTCTAAATTTATTGCTTTACTTGAAAAGATGCTCACGCTGCTTAAGAATTCAAAGCTGGAGTATCTAAAAGCTTCGGATGAATCCAATCATCCAAAAGACAAACGCTACTTAAATATACAATCTACTTATAGAAACCGGTACTTTCAAGAAATCACTAAAATATTGAGGTCTTTTAATGTTGAGGTAGAAAATTTAGTGATTCATCGGCTCAATTTTGAAGAAATGGTGATTTCTTCTATTAAAAAACCCAATCATACCCATCTGCACAAATGCATTCAATATGATCAAAAGCTTTTGGCTTTATACGATGAAGCTCTTGCTCTTAAACCCAATACTTCTGGAATAAAAGCCCAACGAAATAAAATTTCAGATGCGGTTCTAGAAAGCACTTATTTTTTGGAGAATGCTGGTTTTATCTTAGAATCCTGAATTGTAGGCAAATCAATTCCTAGACTGTCCAATGGAATCTTGTTTTCTTCTGCCATACTGATCATTCTCTTTAGTAAAATATTATATTCTAAATAAAGTTCATCTAAAGCCTGGTTAAGTTTTTCATTTTGTTTGTTGGTGGCATAGAAATGACATTTGATGATTTGAGTCTGTACCACTTTGACCCTACCGTAAATGGGAAGTTTATCAAAAGTATCAGGAAAAGAAGCTTTTAGAAGCGCACTGGTGATTTTGTCTAGTTCAGAGACAAAGGTCATGATGCCCGCTGGGTTGAGCTGACTCATATCTTCCATTGCGTCTTTAAACTTTTTAAATTCAGTCCATTCATTGATTTTATTTTCTTCAGTAAAAGCATCTGTGAATTCAATCAATTGTTTAGAATAATCCGGTGTAGCAATTGAAAGGGTATCCTCTACTTCCTCAACTATTTGTTGAGTACTAGTTTTTTTCTCTTTACAAGAAATAACACAAAATAAAAACAGAACGATGGGTAGAAAACGCAACATTATTCAAAGTTAAAACTTATATACCAATAGTAGTTTGCTTGATCAATAATACGGTGAAAAAAATAATTTGTAAAAGGTATAACTGATGGGAGAACCATCCTTTTATCGTTATATTAAAATAATGGAAAACCGCTTGTAAAAATAAGGCTACGGCAGTCCATCCGATATAGTTTTGAAGGGGGGCTTCTCCTACTTCAAATACCCAAAAATCGAGAATTGGGGCAATGGGCTCAATCAGTAGATCCAAGAAAATCATTAGGCCCACGCCGATAATGATTCGCATTAAAATGTTTTGATAGAACTGCTGAGCAATAGCACCCGTAATGATGGTCAATAAAGCCCAGTTAACTCCAATGAGCAAGGGAACTCCAAGGACCTTGACTCCTAGGGCTTCGCCATATTGATAATCTCCAAAAATCCAACCCCATTGCACTCCCAAAATTTCAGTTATCATTCCGGTTAGAAATCCCAAAGCAACCATAGGAAAAAACCATTTATGATCATTACAGTTGATCAATAATAAAACGAAATTAATGGATAAGTTCAATGGAGTAGCTGAAATAAACCACTCCGAATTACCATAAAGTATTCCCAGTATTCCACTGAGGTGGAACAACCAAATGATGGCAATGGAAATATTTTCACGATTTAGTTTAGATGGAATCATTTGTGGCAACAGGTATTAAATCAGTAGCGATTTTGGCAGAAAGCAAACACAAGGGTATGCCTCCACCAGGATGAACACTACCACCACAAAAATATAAATTTTTGATTTTGGGGGTAAAGTTGGGGTGTCTCAAAAAAGCGGCCATTTTGTCGTTACTGGAACTGCCGTATAAAGCCCCTAAATGGGAAGAGGTTTTTTGTTGTATTAAAGGGGGAGTTAGTACTGCTTCTTCCTGAATCAAAGGACGTAAATCTACTTTGAGTATACGGTTAAGTTTGTCAATGGTTTTTTCTCTCAGTTCTCTTTTTATTTGACCCCAATCCTGACCGTAGTCCGCAGGTGTATTGATCATGACAAACCAATTCTCACCTCCCTGGGGAGCATCTGAAGGGACATCTTTGGATGTGATATTGACATAAACGGTAAAATCGTCACTAGGGGTTTTTTGATTAAAAATGGCATCAAATTCAGCCTTGTAGTCCTCAGAAAAAAATATATTGTGTAGATCGAGCTGGTCAAATTTTTTTTGGATACCCCAATAAAAAATGACCGCCGAACTGGAGCGTTCTTGACTTAAAATTCTTTCGGGAGTTGCAACGCCTTTAAGCAATTTTTTATAGGTAGGAAAAACATCCATATTGGAGAGTACAATATCAGCATTTAAAAACTGACTTTGGGTTTTTACCCCAACGGCTTTTTTTTCTTCTAGAAGGATTTCTTCCACTTTTTCTCCTAAATGAAAAGTGACACCTTTCCTTTTTGCTAATTCAAACAGGGACAATGCAATCTGCTCCATCCCTCCTTCGGGCACAAAGGTACCGTACTCCTGTTCCAAATGCTGAACCAATGTCATGATCCCTGGTGTTTGATAGGGAGAGGAACCATTATAGGTAGCATAACGATCATACATCTGTACCAAATGGGGTTCTTTTAACTGACGGGCATTGACCGAATGCAAGTTTTGGTTGATTTCGTAAAGATTGAGGTGAAGCAATGCCTTTAGGGTTTTGGTCGTCAGAAAACTTTTAAGCTTGTGCAGTGATTGCTCCAAAAACAAGGGAGCCGTCAAATCAAATTTTCGTTGAGCACGTTTCAGATATTTTTTTAATATACTGCTTTTGACACCCAGTTTGTTTTGAATTTCTTCGAGAAAAAGTTTTTGATCGGCATAGGCGGTAATATGGGTTTGGTCTTCCCAGAAATACTGACAAGCAATTTTTTTCTTCTGATAAGTAAAGAAATTTGTGGAAACTTCATCGTGAAGTTCAAACAATTCCGTGACATATTGTGGCATAGTAAAAAGGGAAGGTCCCGCATCGAATCGATAATTTCCCAAGCTAAACGCACTGAGCTTACCTCCAGGGTAGTCGTTGGCTTCAAAAATAGTGACCTGATATCCTTTTTTAGATAAGCGCAAGGCAGCAGCAATACCGCCAATTCCTGCTCCTATGACGATGGCTGTCTTCATTTGGCATTATCACTAGATTCGATAAAACCAGTATCTGACAAAACATGGAAACGGGCAAAAAGATCTTCACTATACCACTGCTCTTTTCTAGTTTTTTTGATGATATTGGCATGTGTTTTTCCACCATAAGCAAATTCCTTGACCGACTCAAAATTGTCCCAAAGACTAAGGGTCGCTTGCTGAACAAAGGGCCACTCACCTATACCTTTAAAATATTGTACCCCTTTTGCCTTTTCGATGGCTGTACTTGCAGAAGGTACAGATTTCCAGAATGCAAAAAGTCGAGAGGGTCGCAGGGTGGCCCTTGTGATGACCGCTACAGGTAGGTCATCATCTGTTTTGTTTAACTTGTGCTCTTGAAAAGGGTTTTGACCACTCCACAATCCATGACTTTTTAGGGGTAGCATTTTGAGGGTTCTAAAAATTGAAGATTTTTTATAATATTTTTTAACGATCTCGTTGTGGTTCAAAAATTCATCGGCTATCTGTTGGCTGTCCCAGACACCTAAAAGAGCATAGGTTGTAAAATCTGGCCATAAACTGAATCCATTTCCACCTCCCGTACCCATAAGTTTAAAGAATCTTAGTCCTTTTTTTTGCTTGAGTTTCCGAGGAACAAACCCCATTTGAGCAAAAGCCCATGGTTTATTTTTACGAAATTTAAAAAAGGTAATCGTTGTCAATCCTTCCATCTAAATGCTTGTCATCCTGTTGTACTAATTTAAGGAAAAATCGTGAAAGGCTAATAAATTGAAAGATTAAAAAAACGCCTCTGCTAGGATTTTAGAATTTGACTTTAGGAGATAGTAGTTGCAGAGGCGTTAATAAACCAAATTGAATTAAACTGTCTAAATATATGTAAAAAATATGAAACAAAAAATGTTAAACAAAAAAATACAAAAATTGAATATTTTAATCCTATTAAGAGATTTTTAAAATTCATTATCTTTGGCTTACTATATTTATAATTATGACACCTTTTTTCGTAGCTTTAGTGGTAATCGTAACCACTTTGGGAGTATTGATAGGAATTTTCATTGATCTTTCCAAAAAATAAGCGATTTTGAAATCAAAAATTATTTTCGATAAGTTTATATATCTCCTCATCATAGCCAATGTATTGGCCATGATTTTGGAGTCGCACGTTTCCATCAGAAACGTTTATGGTTTTTATTTTAATTTTTTTGAAACCGTTTCAATCTACATCTTCTCTTTTGAATACCTCTACCGCATCCGTTTGGCTTACTTGGACAACCAATTGAAGGGGGTATCTAAATATGTATTCAGCACTTTTGGTTTAATCGATTTAATTTCCATCCTGCCATTTTTTCTGAATCAATTTGTAAAAGTGGACGGTAGGTTCCTAAGGATTTTAAGATTGTTCCGCCTCACTCGCATTTTTAAGTTGGGACGTGACAGCAGTTCTTTGAAATTATTTGTTCAAGCATTGAGAGGAGTAAAGAATGAATTGAAATTCACTCTTTTTCTTTCTTCTTTGGCCATTCTTTTTTCAGCTTCTGCCATCTATTATTTAGAGCACGAAGCCCAACCAGAAAAGTTCTCTAGTATAACAGAGTCGATTTGGTGGGCAACAGTTTCACTAGCCACTGTTGGGTATGGAGACGTTTATCCCATTACTCCAGGCGGTAAGATTTTTGCCTCCTTCATCTCTTTAATCGGTATTGGAATCGTAGCCATCCCAACGGGGATTATCTCTGCCTCTTTTGTGGAAGAAATTTATACTTTAAGAAGAGAAAAAAAATAACAAATCATTTGAATAGAAAGTCGACTTTAGACTTTGTTTCAAAGTCACAGTATTTTATCTCATTATTCGACAAACCTACGGGTTTATTGATAGTTTTGTATTGAAATGAAAAAGAGCATTAGCATTATTGGTTCAGGTTTTTCTTCTTTGTCAGCAGCTTGTTATCTAGCACAGTCAGGTCATCAAGTTGATATTTTCGAAAAAAACAGTACCCCTGGGGGTCGTGCCCGTCAATTGAAAAAGGATGGATTTGTTTTTGATATTGGTCCGTCATGGTATTGGATGCCCGATGTTTTTGAGAAGTTTTTTGGAGACTTTGGGAAGTCAGTCAGTGATTTTTATGAGTTGGAAAGATTGGATCCTGGATATCAGGTCTATTTTGGAGTAGATGATTCTATTCTGATTGGGGATTCTTTAGAAAAAATCTATAAGGCTTTTGAAGCTGTTGAAAAAGGAAGTGCTGCCAAGCTAAAAAAATTCATTGGTAAGGCTGCCGGCAATTATAAAATTGCCATCGACGAATTGGTATACCGCCCTGGAGTTTCACCCATGGAATTGGTCACAACCGATACGATCAAAAAATTAGGTTACTTTTTTTCGACGGTAAAAAGAGAAGTGACCAAAGAATTTAAAAATCCTAAACTGGCCCAAATTCTTCAGTTTCCAGTCTTATTTCTGGGAGCTAAACCAGCCGACACTCCAGCCTTTTATAATTTTATGAACTTTGCCGATTTTGGTTTGGGAACATGGCACCCCAAAAATGGAATGTACAGTATTGTTAAAGGTATGGTAAAATTGGCCAAAAGCTTGGGTGTAAAAATTCATGTGGACAGTCCAGTTGAGGAAATACTATTGGAAAATAAGAAGGCGATAGGAATAAAAATTGGAGGAAAAAATATCTTATCAGATATCGTATTGAGTGGTGCAGATTATCATCATACTGAGACTTTATTACCCAAAACTCAAAGGTCTTACAGCGAAGCTTACTGGGATAAAAAAACTTTTGCGCCTTCTTCCCTCCTCTTTTATGTAGGATTGAACAAGAAGGTTGAAAATGTATCCCACCACACTTTATTTTTTGATGTAGATTTTGATGCCCACGCAGAAACGATTTACGATACTGCCCGGTGGCCAAAAGAACCTTTGTTTTATGCCAACTTTCCCTCTATCTCTGATCCTGATATGGCCCCAGAGGGAAAAGAAACCTGCTTTCTTTTGATACCTATTGCACCGGGATTAGAAGATACTGAGGAACTCAGGGATCGTTATTTTGATATTGTAGTTGAACGTTTGGAAAAGCTGACCCACCAAACCCTGAAAAAGGATATCCTTTTTAGGGAGTCTTTTTGTGTGAAAGATTTTACATCAGTTTATAATTCCTATAAAGGCAATGCTTATGGCATGGCCAATACGCTTTTGCAAACGGCATTTTTACGACCCAAGTTGAAAAGTAAAAAAGTAAAAAATCTTTATTTTACAGGGCAGTTGACCGTCCCAGGCCCCGGAGTTCCTCCTGCCTTGATTTCAGGAAAGCTCGTAGCTGGATTGATCGAAAAAGTCTAGAACCACCAGTAGATAAATACGAATTCGTCATCTTTGACTTTGATCACAGAGTCCAGTTTTTTGATATTCTTTTCCAGTGTGGCGTCATAGTCAATCAGCTGCTCGGATATCTGCTCCCACAGCCCTAATCGTTTAAAAAGGTTGTATTTTAAAAATTTTTCTTTTTGAAAATATTTACGGTTTTTAATCCAAAAATCGGTGTCGTATAAATCAATTTTATCCAACTCATAAATCCATTTATTGGCCACTTGAGCTTCGAATTGATCCACGTATACTTTTTCTTCCCGATCCGTATTGAGCATCAAATATTTCAAATCTGTTCCGTCATAGGTGTTGTTGACAAACCTTCCTACTTCTGATCCGAGAAACCTGAAAGTTCCGTCAAGTTTAATGGCTTCATATACAACCCTTGGTGGATTAAAGGGGTTGTAATTGTTGAAAAAGGACAAGGGAGAATAGGGCATTCCATCAATTTCATCTATGAAAAGAAAAACACTGTCTCTGTCATGTCCCCATTGATTGTACAAACGATTGTACAAATTGCGTATCCATTCATTTTCCTCCATATAAATATGAGTGTAATCCTGAATGTCTTTCATTTCATCTCTCAAGCCAATGAGATTGTCTACATTGGACTCCCTGTCTCCAAAATCTTCTCCTTGACTCTCTACTCCAAAAGAGACCAATACCCCAAAAAATACGATCAAAAACTCTACAAAACCTTTCTTGACTCGATCATAAAAGTCTTGGATAGAAAATCGATCTCCAAGGGTGATGGCTCGTAACAACCAATTGAGTTGTTCTTTCTTTACCCCTTTCTCTTTACTTCCTTTTTCGATTTCGTCACTCATGACTAATTATTTTTATAAATATATTGAATAAAATATTGATGATCCAATGAATTACTGCTTGTCAACAAAATTAATCTTTGGGTCAAATATTTCACTTATGATTTTGAATAAGCTTGATTGAAAGTGATTCAGGTTTTCTGAATTCAATGTGTTTTCTTGATCATTATCATCGGAAAAGGGCATAAAGTACTGGGGAAGATTCCTAAAAGAAATGATTCCTGCTGTGGCTTTTGGATATTGTGATATTAAAGATTTTTGTACATAGGAATAAAGTAAAATCTGGAATAAATAGGCGTAATCTGCATTCTCTTGGAAGATTTCCCAATGGGGTAACTTAAGTTGTTTGGGTTGGACCATTCCTGTTTTGTAATCGATAATTCTCAGGGTACCATTGTATGAATCAATGCGATCCACCACACCGATTAATTTGACGGGGAAATCAACTCCAGTCAATTTGATGACTTGCTCAAAGGGATGCTCTAAATGAAGTATTTTGATCTGATTTCCCTCCCGAACGCACTTCTGTTCTTGGTTCAAAAAGTCTAAAATGGATTTTTTTAGTACTTCAAATATAATATGATTTCTTCCAGTCTTTTGCTGGGTACCGTGATAAATAGATTGATACCGCTCCTCCATTAACGATAATAGGCGTGCTTTCATTTGCTCAAAATCTCCTTCCCGGAGGATTTGATTTTGAAATGGCAGGTAGAGTTGCTCAACCACTTCATGTACCAAATTTCCTTTGTCCATATTATTGATGGTGGATTCCATAGTGGTCTGTTCCTTGATTCCCAGTACTCTTTGATAGTAAAATTTTAAGGGATTTCTAAGGTATAGGGAAAGGGAGGATGGAGAAAAACCTTTCTCAGCAATATTCTTAAGCCGTTGCTGTATGTTTTCTGTTTTTTTAAATTGACGAATAGTCGCCTCAGGGGTATGGTAATCCATCACCAATTGTTTCTCTTCGATCTGATGAGCAGGCTGATTTTGATATTTTAACTGATACAAAAAACGACTCATTTCACCAGCATTCAAACCATCGCTTTGAGTATTGTAAAGCACATAAACCCTTTTCGCCCTTTGAAGTAGGCGGTAAAAGTGATAGGTATATATGGCGTCATTTTCCAAAAAAGTGGGTAGGTTGAATTTTTTCTTCAGGTCAAAAGGAATGAACGAATTATTCTTTTTTCCTGCAGGTAAAATCCCTTCATTAAGATTTGTAATCACTAGGTTATCAAAATCCAACAGACGGGTTTCCAACAGGCCCATAAACTGTATCCCCTCCAATGGTTCTCCCAAAAAATCGATCTTTTCGTCCTTGATGAGTGACTTGAATACCAAAAACAACAGCGGAAGGTTTTCTATAAAAGCGTGTTTGTGGTGCATCGTCTCTAGCCGATTGAAAAGGGCTTTGAATTTTTGAAAATAGGACAAATGCAATGGAGCACTCTCCTCTTTTGACTGCTCTAAAAACAAAATGAAATGGTCGCAAATACGAACGATTCGCTTCAGAAAACTGGCGATGGTCTTGAAGGGGCCAAAAAAGCAATGGTCAATGGCTTGGAAATCTTCGGTTGCGTATAGTTTATTTTGAGGAAAACGGTAAAGGTTCTTGGACTCAATGTCTTTTAAATGTGCTTCGAGATCCAAATGGTGGAATTTAAAAAGAGATTGACACCATGGGCTAGTCCCTAAATTTTTAAGGTTTTTGTAAAAAAAGAATCCATTTTTGACATTGAGATGCAACTGAAAAAATAGTTCAAAAAAATCAGCGGTGGGGGTGTTCTCTAGGGGATAACCCATGGTGACATTCCAACCCTTATTGGTGCCTTCAATGGCAGATAACGCAGGGCTCAGCAGGGACTCATTCCCCAATACCACAGCTGTTTTTTCGTCAGGGTGACCTCTCGCTAGTTTTGCAGCCAATTGGGCAGCATATTTGGCCTGTGCAATATTTTTACTGACCCCAATGATCTCAATTTTCTTGGGTTGGATGTAATGTTCTTGAAGTGAAATGGTTTGGGAACGAAGCGATTTCCAATGGTTTTGATATTGACGGATAAATTTACCCGCAGCATGAACCTTGTCTTGATAAAAATATTGATCGATATCCCAATGCACTGACCCTTTGTCCCTCGAAATAAATTCCTGAATGATTTGGGCTTCAGATTCATTAAGGGCATTAAATCCAACAAAATAGTGTTGTTTGTCGTTCTGATTCAAATAAAACTCCAAGTTGGAGACAGCCTCTCTAAAAATTAGACCAAGGGTTCCCTGCTGTTTTTGTTGCAACCTTTGATTTAGTCTCTCATACAGTCCAGGCATGGTTTTCCAAAACGTCAAATGGTTTTGGATGATTTTGCTTTGCTCTTCACTCTTGGTCCATTGAGTCATTTCTTGAAGGGAAAACTGGAAATCAAAAAAGTTCTTGGCATCAACCAAATGAGCATCTATTTCGTTAAAATCAGATAAAATGACTGGGGCCCAGCCCAAAAATTGATCGAATGAATCCCTTTGATTTTTAAGTGTTACTTCACAATATGCTGCATAGCATTCGAAAAGTAAATCTACGGGGAGGACTTTTTTCAGCCCAGCAAGCTCTTCTACAAAGTTTTCGATACTGACAATTTCGGGAGCAAATGTTGGTTTCTGAATCTGACGGGACAAAGCATTTTTCAGAAACAGACTGGCTCTGCGACTGGGCACTACTATCTTGACCGATTCAAAAGGGTGTTTTGAATTGATAATTTCCTGAGCTATTTCATCTAAAAAAGTCCTCACTACGATGATTGTCTCTTAAAGTTAGATCTCATGCGACTGATTTTACTATTGTATTTATTCCGATATAAACCAAAAAACACTGAGGTACCTCTTGAGTCATCTTTTGGAGTACCTGAGCATAATGCTTGATCTGTGATTCGTGATGGGGGTGTTGTTTTCCTGTTTTATAATCAATTATTACCCAGCCATCTTTGCTTTTTACCACCCGATCTGGTCTTACAAAATTGGCTTGAGGGATCAGGATATCTTTTTCATTGAAAACTGATAACTCCTCGCTAAAAAAGGGTGAAAGTTGTGGATGTTCTACGATATTATTTACCATTTTTAAGTAATGTTCATATTCTTCTTGACCGATGGCTCCAGCGTGCATTGCCTCAGCAACCACAGTAGGTACATCGGCAGAAGAGGACACTTTGGCCAATAAGTCATGGATCAATAGTCCTTCTTGTCGAGCGGCAATAGTGGAGGCATCGTGATTGGTATTCATCTGAACCCAAAGTCTTTTTTGCCAGTTGGACTGCGCCTTAAAATCAGGCTGAAGGGTGTTGAGGGCTTTCTGATTTCCGTCTCGTTGATACTTTTCGGCAGTACCCCACCTAAAAGGATTTACTATTTCAGGTACGTTTTTTAAGCTTCTTACAAAGTGGTTGAGCAGGGTAGCATAACTTTTATCGACTGGTGCGGATTGTTCCTCAAGGGTGCAAATGAGATGCATTTGTGAAACCGCTCGAGTCAAAGCTACATAAAAGGTGTTGAGAGCATCGCCCCGCTCTGCTATAACCTCTCGCTCATAGAAAGCAGTGGCTGAATTCCCCAAGTATTTTAACTTACTAGAAAAATGGATTCTTCCCCACTCAAAAGGGGTGTCAAAATGATTTTTGATGGGATACCAAACTTTTCGACTACGGGACGGCACCAAGTCTTCAGAAGCAAAAGGAATTACCACAACGGGAAACTCAAGCCCCTTGGCTTTGTGGATGGTCATGATTTTTACGGCATTGGTTCCATCGGGAATTACAATTTTTTGTTCCTTTCCCCTTTGTTCCCAGTACTGAAGGAAGGTGGAAAAACTACCTTCATTTTTGGTGCTGAATTCAAAAACCTCATCTAAAAAAGCATTCAAATGGGCTTCCATCTTATCAATCAATCCGAAAGAGGCAATGGCATATTCTAGCGCGTGATAAATGAATTTTTTGGAAAAAAGTTGGAAGTCAAATGAAACCTCAAATTCTTTTTTAATTTCTTTTTCAAAGACGAAAATGGGAAGAAAAGTCAGATCACTAAGAATTTGATCTAAATCCTTTTGATTTTGATTTTGTGCATAAAGAAATTCAATGATGTTCTTTCGTTCTTCTTGGTTCTCTGGATCTATGGCCAATCGGATTAGAGCAACGAGAAAGTTTACTTTTAGGGAGCTTCCAAGAGACAAAGACTCTGAAGAAATAAATGGGATATCCTCTGCCTGCAGCGCCTGGGCAACCAGAGCCGCCTGTTCCTTTTTTCTGACCAATACGGCCATGTCTTCCCACCAAAAACCATCGGATTTTGCAGTTGTCAGGGCCATAATTGTTTGCTCTTGATAGTGGGGAGTAGTGTTTTCCTTACTCTTGCTCTTTTCGATAAAATGCACCACCACCTGTCCTCCTTTTTTATCATTAAATTCTTGCTGGGTTTGCTCTTCAAACATTTGCTTTTGCTCAGGATCCTCCAATACCGATCCCACCCAGGCAAAAAACTGATTATTAAAGTCTACGACAGCTTCTCTGCTTCGGTAATTTTTAGGTAAAAGAGTAATATCTGGGAGTAACTGAAAAGGTGTTTCCTTTTTTAAAAGACTCAAAAACTGTTCGTTGTCTCCCCCTCTCCACCGATAGATCGCTTGTTTGGGGTCGCCCACCAAAAGGAGGTATCCCATCTGTTGTTGATCATCCAGTCCTTGTAAAGCATTGGCCACAAGAGGAATGAGGTTTTTCCACTGCAACCGGGAAGTATCTTGAAATTCGTCAATGAAGTAATAACGGTATTTTTCACCCAAGCGTTCGTAGATGTAAGGTGCTTCCAAGCCTGAAATTTCTTGGTCTATCATCTCATTAAAACGACTGAGTAATAATCGATTTTCTGGAAGTTGAAGAGCTTCTAACCCTTGCTCCATTAATCCAATCAATGATAGTGGAGTCCATTGACTGATCATACTTTTTAGGAGTAACAGCTGCCCGACTTTCAATTTGGCTTGGGTAAAACACTTAAGCAATTGAGGAATCAAAGCATCAATAATCATTTTTTTGGTTTCGGGAAGAGATTGGGTATAGAGACCCTGTTGTTCTGTCAAGTTTTTTTCCAATTGATTGGCATAAAGCCCATCGGTTATTCCACTGGCTATTTTCTCAAAATGTCTGAAAAGGGTTTTTCTGTTAAAATCTTCTGCACTCAAACTTTGATCGTATAGAAGCTGAAGGGTTTTTTTTCCAATCTCTTGGAATTCATCCCTGAGGATAGTAAGCCATTTCACAAAACTTTTTCTTTGATCTTTAAAAGCTTGCTGATCGACATTTTTGACGTAGGACAGGGGTATACGATCGTTCTCATTGAGTAATAGCTTTGAAAAATCGAATAGGTCTTTCCCTATGTTCCAACTTTTGAGTTCCTCTATTTTACTCAAGCTGAAAGCGACCAAAGTTTCGGTCAATGCCTTATCGATACCTGCCTGGTCTAAAATATTTTCTGTCATCTCTTCCAATAACAAATCACTATCGAGGGTAACTTCAAAACTGGCGGGTATTTTTAGGTCTTTGGCAAAACTCTTAATGATTTTGTGGGTAAAACTATCGAGGGTAATGACCTCAAAAGCGGCATACTCGTGTAAGATTTTATTCAAAACCCTCTTGGCTTTTTTTTCAAGTGAGGACAAGTCAGTTTTCAAATCAATTATCAAACTAGAACGAATTGGTTTGATTTTATCGTCATCTATCTTATGGGCAAGCAGATAAAGGTTGTTTAGTATCCTAAATTTCATTTCATTGACTGCCTTGTTGGTAAAGGTAAGCGCCAACATATTTTTGTAGGTATCTTCTCGACTGGAAGAAAGGAGTCGTTTTAGATAAGCATAGACCAAGGCATAGGTCTTCCCTGACCCAGCCGCTGCATTTATGATATGAAAAGGACTTGGTTTCATCTCCTATTATAATTCTTAAATTTAGTTTTTTTCATCATCATCCATTACCAAATGACTAAAAGAAATTCTACTTTTGTTGTAAATAAAAAAAATATTATGGCTTTTGAATTACCACAATTACCTTATGCAAAAGATGCATTAGAACCGCATATCGATGCAAAAACTATGGAAATACATCATGGAAAACACCATAACGGTTATACGACCAAACTGAATGGTGCACTCGAAGGAACTGGAATGGAATCGGACACCATTGAGACCCTCTTGGGAAATCTGGACATGAATAATGCTGCTTTGAGAAACAATGGAGGGGGTTATTACAATCACTGTTTGTTTTGGGAAGTGATGAGTCCAAATGGAGGAGGAACGGCCTCTGGTGCCCTAGCACAAGCAATTGATGCTGCCTATGGATCATTTGAAGATTTTAAAACTGCATTTTCTAATGCTGCTGCTACCCAATTTGGCTCTGGCTGGGCTTGGTTGTGTGTTCAACAAGGCGGTAAAGTAGAAGTCTGTTCTTCTGCCAACCAAGACAA
>JABGSU010000173.1 GCA_018647605.1 Flavobacteriaceae bacterium
AATTGGAATGAAAATACTATTCCCTCGGATAATCATAACTACATTAACAATACCTTTAGGAATAACATATTTAAAAATGGATATATTCTTAATAATCAAACGAATGAAGGAAGTTATTACGCAAAACAATATACCATTTCTGGAAATACGCTTATTAACAATGTTGACAGCAATGGTGATCCTATTTATTTTTTAAGACAAGTTCCAGAGGTAAATGGTCCAGAAGCTACAATAGTCTCTAATACTTTTGATGATTTTATTACATCCATTGAACATAAAAATAATGATGTTTTAAATCAATTAGTTATTACTTTTCTTACGTCAAATGATCTATACAATGATTTGAATTCGGGAACTACTCCCCTACAAGCCTCTGATATTTCTATTTCAATTTCTGGTGGAACCGGACAATTAGATTCTTCAAATCCAATTACACTCTCGACTTCCTCTACAAACAAACTAATACTAGATCTTAATTTCTCTACTGATTTAGATAGTAACGAATTACTCACAGTTAATTTTAATAATCCAATAGTGGATGGAGAAAACAACCGGCACTATAACGCACTTACTGAACAAGTTAATTTGATTCTTCCAGACAATGATGAAGATGAAATAGCTAACATTAATGACAATTGTATCAATACAGCTAATGAGGATCAATTAGATACTGATGGAGATGGGATAGGTAACGTATGTGACGATGATGACGATAACGATGGTGTAGTTGATGAGGATGATGATCTTCCATTAGATGCCAATGAGACCATAGACTCTGATGGAGACGGTGTTGGAGACAATAGTGACAACTGTATTGATGAGGATAATTTTAATCAAATAGATACTGATGGAGATGGGATAGGTAACAAATGTGACGATGATGACGACAACGATGGTGTAGCTGATGAGGATGATGATCTTCCATTGGATGCCAATGAGACCATAGACTCTGATGGAGATGGTATTGGAAACAATAGTGACAACTGTATTGATGAGGATAATTTTAATCAACTAGATACTGATGGAGACGGGATAGGTAATGAATGTGACGATGATGACGACAACGATGGTGTAGTTGATGAGTATGATGATCTTCCATTGGATGCCAATGAGAATATAGACTCTGATGGAGATGGTATTGGAGACAATAGCGATAGTTGCCCGAACAGTGGTAATGGACAAATAGGTGCAGATGGTTGTATTATTTCTGACGGATCTATACTCAGAGGAGGGTGGAAATATTTTAGAAAAAACAACTTTAGTAATCCACCCAATGACGTTATTGAAATGGTCGAGGGTGAACCTAATATTTTGACAAGAGATGATGATGGTGGTTTTTATTTAACTGAAAATGACAGCAATTATCGAACTGCAGTCCTCGGATTTAATCACCCAAACAATTATTCAGATCAAGAAATTTTGGATGAGTTTGTTTGGTATGATGAACTTTTTGACAAAGATGCACTTAGAAGTGGTCAATATGTAGGTACATATGTTGCCATCAAAAATACAGATACTGAAGTTGTATTTTTCATCAAAGTAATGGGATGGCAAGGTTATAGTGATGGCGGTGGAGGATATGCTTATGTAAGAACCACACAACAAGAAGCAGATCAGGATACCGATAACGACGGTATACCAGATCACGAAGACGGCTGTATCAATACACCTGCTGGTCATATTGTCAACGCCTCTGGATGCACAATAGGGGTTCCAGGCGAGACAATTACTGTCACTAAGAGAGATTATGAATCAATCTCTGATATTATAGGACCTAATACAATATTATTTAGAGATGAAGACGGTGGGCTTTACAATAGTGCCCTTGAAGATAGCCACAGAGATTGGTATTCATATGATGATGGAAGTATGTCTCCTCGTGGAGTAGGTTTGTCCCCCGTCTATAACAATCATCCATTAAACATCAGTCAAATATTTTTTAATAAAGATTGGGTCTCATCTAGAATTAATAACATGCCTCATATGTCTGTAATAAACCCAAAAGTAGATAGTGAAGATTGGATAGTTCCTGAATTTGAAGATTCGATTGACGATTTGAGGTGGGATCAAAGAGATTATTTAGATCCTTTATGGAACAATCAATCCTCAAAAAATCCAACATTTTTTCTATATTCTCATGTAGATGATATTTATTTCAAATTGAAGTTTTTATCTTGGACAGGTAGGAGTAATGGCGGAGGTTTTTCATACGAGCGAACCTCATACACTATGTCAGACCCTGTTCAGGGCGAAGACGCCGATCAAGATGGCATCGACGATTCAAATGATAATTGTCCTACCACTCCAAATGATAGTCAATCTGATATTGATAAGGACGGTTTAGGAGATGCCTGTGATGACGATAAAGACGGTGATGGAGTACTAAACAATAAGGATAACTGTCCCTCTGTCTACAATCCTGAACAAGCAGATTTAGACGGTAATCAAAAAGGAGATGTTTGCGATAAGGATATAGATGGTGATGGATATGAAAATGATAACGATCTTTTCCCTCTTGATAAGACTGAATGGTCTGATAATGACAAAGATGGTACTGGAGACAATGCAGATCTAGACGATGACAATGACCAGTACCTTGATGTTAACGATGCCTTTCCTTTTGATCCAAAAGAATGGTTGGATACCGATAATGATGGCATAGGGAATAATGCCGATGAAGATGACGATAATGATGGTGTAATAGACCGTAAAGATGCCTTCCCGCTCGATGAATCGGAATACCTTGACACCGATAAAGATGGAATAGGAAACAATGCTGATGAAGATGACGATGGTGATAATTATTTCGATTTAGATGAGATTCAATGTGAAAGTGATCCACTAAAGGCCTACAAAAGACCCGATGATTACGATAAGGACTTCATTCCAGATTGTATAGATGAGGATGATGACAACGATGGATGCTTGGATGAAGAAGATATTTTCCCTTTCAATGGCGACGAATGTAGCGATGCAGACGGAGACGGTATTGGAGATAACAGAGACATTGATGCTGACAACGATGGGATTATTGATGCTTTTGACGATTTCCCAACCAATCCAAATGAAAGCAAAGATACCGATGGTGACGGTATTGGGGATAATGAAGACTTGGATGACAACAACGACGGCTATCCAGAAGATTTCATAACGGATGAAAATGGACAGGAAGTTATTCCTTTGTTCATCTCAGGTTTGTTAACCCCAAACCAACAAGGGGAAGAAGCCCAATGGAAAATTGTGAATATTGACAAATACCCTACTGCCAATGTAAAAATTTATTCTACAGCTTGGATCGTAGTCTATGAATCTTGGAATTATCAAAACGACTGGAATGGAACCGATAAGAATGGAAATCCAGTACCTTCAGGAGCTTATTTCTACCGAATAGACCGCGGAGACGATACTAAGATTGAAGAGGGGTGGATGTACATTTTTAATTAGATCACAAATGAAAAAAGTTTATTTATTATCCTTTTTATTGGTAACTATATTTATAGTAAAATCTCATGCTCAAGTCAATGAAAATCTGTTGATGGAGCGGTTTAACATGAACGCCTTTAACCCTGCCTATGCTGGATCAGAGGGTAGGGTCTTGTCTTTCACCACCCGTTCCACTTGGCAAGGGGTAAGCGGTGCGCCTAAGATGAATTATTTTTATTTTAGTGGTAATCCCAAGAAGAATTTGGCCTTTGGAGTTTCTATCATCAATAACAATGTGTTTATAGATGAAAGAACGCTTTACTCTATCGATGCCAGTTACCAACTACCTCTGGGGGGAGGGAAATCCTTATCATTGGGGATCAAGGCTGGAGTCCATACCAAATTCACCGATGTGGAGGCCATACAGCGTTTGACCAATGCACCCAATCCCTCCATTCCTGACATTACTAAGGAGACCTACCCTGTATTTGGTTTTGGAGGACTCTATAAAGCACAAAAATTTTATATTTCATTTTCGATCCCCAATTTTTTGAATCCCATCAAGTATACCGACAATGAATCTTTTATCGGAGATGAGAAACCCGCTACCTATTTACTTGCGGGATATAAAATCAATATGGGAGGAGTGGATTCTTCTATCAATCCTTTTATCAGCTCTAAGATCATACCGGGTATTGGTAATACAGTTCACTTTGGAGGAACCTATGACTACAAAGGGGTTTTTGAAGTTGGTGGGGGATACAAAAGCACTCAATACATGAATGTGATGGCGATCATCAAAACCAAGTTTGGCTTTTCATTGGCCTATGCCTATGATTTTAGGGGGGCATCCAATGATGTAGAGGTGCAAAAAAGCGGAAGTGAAATCTTTTTGAAGTTTAAGTTTTAAAGTCTGCTAAAGGTGCTTGATTCTACCTTGGTAACGATCATATAATGCTTCGTTGTCAAAACCGTCAATATTCTGACTGTAATATACGGGTAATTTCACTCCTTGATCAGTGGCCCTTTTCATGGCCTCCGTAGAAATCAAATTAACAATAAAACATCCTGCTATTGTAGAGGCGGCTCCAGTGAGATCCCCTCCTATTTCTAGCATTCCATCTCCAGGAGGAACACAATTATCGATTACCCAATCAGCAATTTCATAGAGTTTCTTTTGTCCCTTTATGCGGACAGGATACTTCTTGGATTGTTCAACAGAGGTAATGGCGATGACTTTATTTCCATTGGCTTTGGCTCTTTCGGCCATTTCGATGGGCATGGCGTTTCTGCCTGAATTAGAAATGACGATAAAAAGATCCTCCTTTTCAATTTGGTGTTGGTCCCATAAAACATTGGAAACTCCACTGATCCGCTCAATTTCTGCACTTCGACGCGCCCCTTCAGAGGTCATTACAATGGAATCCAAAAAGGCATTGACATTGGCCAGTCCTCCCGCACGAATAAAAAGTTCCAAACCAATCATGTGGGAATGTCCAGTACCAAAAGTATGGATGATACGGTCTTCAATGATGGTTTTGGCCATCGATTCAACGGCTTTAGGGATGGTTTTTTTATTGGTATCAACAATCTGCTGGAATAAAGCTATAGAAGCTTGGTGATAATCGAACATGAATTATTCTTTTTTGAATACTTTAAAACTGAACGCAAAATACGGGTTTAAAATATAAATTCAATTGTTCGGCGACACATACTCTGGATTTAAAGCTGTGGGAATGGGTGCGTTGGTTTGATACCACCAGTTTTTTAAATCTTCAATCAATTCCTTTCTCTTATCCGTCTGGGTTTCGGAAAGGTTGTTTCTTTCTCCTATATCCTCTTTTAGGTTGTACAACTCTATTCCATGATCCTCAAAATAGTAATGCAACTTCCACTCTCCTTTTCTAATAACTGAACCGGGGCGAGTCCTAAAAAGGGAATCTCTATTTTCATTGTTTTTGATGTCATACCCTTGAAGATAGATGGGGAAATGCCAGAAAAAGGATCGTTCTTCCATGATTTTATCACCCATCAAAAAAGGTAAAAGGGAGATCCCGTCCAATGACTGCTCCATACTACGATCTCCCAAAAGATCCATTAGAGTAGGGAAAATATCGAGGTGAGAAATAGGGTTTTGGGTATTGATTTTGGCATCGATATTGTTCTTCCACAAAAAGAAAAAAGGGACTCTGATTCCTCCCTCATAATAACTTCCTTTTCCCGCCCTTAGGGGTTTTTGCATGGTAATTTTCCCATAATAACCCCCATTGTCGGAGGTGAAAATTATAAAACTATCTTCAAATAAATTACGTTCTTTAAGCTTGTTTACCAATAGGCCTATATTCCTATCGAGATTGTCAACCATAGTAGCATATTTTGGATTCTTTTGGCCTTTATAAGCAGGCTTATTTTCATATTTGTACAAAAGAGAATCCACTGGATGTATAGGGGTATGAACGGCATAGGGAGTGAAATGTAGAAAGAAAGGGCCTTTCGTTTGATCCAAAAAAGTTAAGGTTTTTTCCATGATCAAATCTGTAAGGTATTCACTTTTACCTGCTTCGATATTAACCTGTATATTTCCCCTTCCATAAGGAGGGTAATAACTTCCGGGTGCCCCACGGTGATCCCCTCCAATATTGATGTCAAAACCATAGTCTAAAGGATCTTTACTGAGATGCCATTTTCCAGCATGACAGTTGGTATATCCGTTTTCTTTTAGTTTTTGGGAAATGGTAGTAATTTTTTGATCTAAAATAGTAGTGTTTTTGATGGGGATCAATTTTCGATCTTTTGCCTTTCCACGATCGGAATTGCCAACGGTATAGATTTGATGGCGAGTTGTCCATTGACCAGAGGCTATGGAAGCCCTACTAGGGGCACAGTTGGCCGAAGCAGAATAGCCTTGGGTAAAGATCATTCCTTGGGCTGCCAAGGCATCAATATTTGGAGTTTGGTAATACTCACTCCCCATAAAACTAACATCATTCCACCCCATATCGTCTATGTTGATCAATATGATATTAGGGGTTTTTAAATTCTGTTTACTGAGGTTACAGTTGAAAAAGAGAATCATTATAAAAAAAACCGATATCAGTAATTTTGTTACATTATTTTTTTTCATGTGAATCATTATTGAAATCTAAAATAAGTAAAACAGTTAATCTATTTTTATAAAGTTTTTTAAATCATTAGATTGATAATATAAACCAAAAACACATTTCAACCATTTTAAAGGAATTTTCAAAATGCAAAAATCATCTGTAATATTTATTTGGATAACGATTATTTTCTCTGCTTGTAATACCATCGGTGAAACACGTCCTAACATACTATTTGTAATTTCTGACGATCAGTCCTTCCCACACACAAGCAGTTATGGCACCACTTGGGTCAATACCCCAGGTTTTGATCGTGTGGCTCAAGAGGGTTTACTTTTTAATCAGGCTTATACAACCAATGCCAAATGCTCCCCTTCTCGGTCTTCTATTTTGACTGGAAGAAACAGTTGGCTATTGGAAGAGGCTACGAATCACGTACCCCATTTTCCCGAAAAGTTCATCACCTTTCCAGAAGTGCTCAAAGACAACGGATACAAAACGGGTTTTACAGGAAAAGGTTGGGCTCCTGGTAAAGCCACCAAGGGAGGAAAAAAAAGAGACCTGATCGGTCCAATGTATCGAGATATAAAATTGAATCCTCCTGCTGATTTTATTAGCAATGTGGATTACTTCGAAAATTTTAAGTTTTTTCTAAATGAAAAAAAGGAAGATCAAGCTTTTTTCTTTTGGGTTGGAGGCCATGAACCTCACAGGGCCTATGAATATAAGGTGGGAGTCAATAAAGGCAATAAAGAGTTGGAGAAGATAGAAGAGGTTCCTGCTTTTTGGCCCGATTCTGATAATGTTCGGACCGATATGCTCGACTATGCATTTGAGGTGGAGTATTTTGACCAACATTTGGTTAAGATTATTGCTGAATTGGAAAAAAGAAAATTATTGGACAACACCATCGTTGTTGTTACCTCCGACAATGGAATGCCCTTTCCAAGGATCAAAGGTCAGGTATATCCTTTTGACAACCGATTACCTTTGGCCATTCGATGGGGTAAAGGGATTAAAAAACAGGGAAGAATCATTAACGATTATTTTAGTTTTTCGGACTTTGCTCCCACCTTTTTGGATTTGGCGGGCATAGGAGAGAAAGAACACAATATGGCAGCTTTTTCAGGAAAAAGCTGGCGCAATACTTTTGATGATCTCCCAAATAAAAATCCAAGGGAATATATGATTATTGGTAAAGAACGTCACGATGTAGGCAGAGAAAACGATGAAGGCTATCCTGTTAGGGGAATTGTTGCTGGAAAATATTTTTACAGTCAAAATTTCAAACCCCAGCGTTGGCCAGCTGGAAATCCAGAGACAGGATATCTCAATACCGATGGTAGTCCTACCAAAACGGAAATCTTAAATCTAAGACGTAAAGGCTTGGATTCTACCTATTGGAATCTCGCTTTTGGCAAAAGACCCCAACAAGAGTTATATGATCTAGAGACAGACCCCCAATGCCTCAAGAATTTGGCATTGGATGAAAGTTATTCTTCAATAAAAGAGAAGTTGAAAAATCAATTAATAGATGATTTAACCCATCAAGGAGACCCGAGGGTTTTGGGCAATGGAAATGTCTTTGACCAATACCCTTACTCGGGAGAAAATGTAAGAAATTTCTACAGTCGCTATAGGGGCGGGGAAAAAATCGAAACCCACTGGGTTAATCCCTCAGACTTTGAACAATAATCTGTTAAAGTGTTGATCCAAGGATATTATTGATCCAAAACAGGAATTCTAAACTTCTCCAAGGTAGCGGTGGTATGTGCTTCTTTGAGGAAGTTTTCCATCTTTTTAACAATTTCTGGATGCGCTGCCGCCAAGTCATTAAGCTCTTTAGGATCTTTAGAAAGATTATAGAGCTGTAGCGGAGCATCGCCTTTGAATAAATCTTTTTTAAAACCCTTCCACGATCCCACTCGGATGGCTTGCTGACCTCCATAGGAGGGGAATTCCCAATACAAATAATCGTGATTATTCTGTGGCTTTTCTACCAATGTCGGGTAGTAACTAATACCATCTATAGGATAAGGGGGGGTAACATTTAAAATGTCACAGACAGTCGCAAAGTAATCGTAAAACACACTGGGATGATCGGACTGGGTTCCCGCCTTTATTTTTGCTGGCCAAGTGGCAATGGTAGGGACTCTGATCCCACCTTCATTGACATTTCCTTTGACTGTCTTTTTGGAGTTGACAAAAATACCTGTGCTGTTAAAAAATTGAATATCCGCCTGTTCATCTTTAAGCGTGGGGCCATTATCGCTGGAAAAAACAATCATGGTATTGTCATACTGATTGGTTTCCTTCAGGTAGGTAACGATCTCCCCCACTTGCTCGTCCAGATAAGAAATCATCGCAGCGTAAGTAGCTCTCGGAGTTCGGTTAGGATAATAACCGGAATCTCCAATGTAAGGCGTTTCAGGTCCTAATTTTTGTCGGTAATAATTCACCCATTTTTTGGGGGCCTGAAGTGGCAAATGGGGTAAAGGACTGGCATAGTAAAGGAAAAACTTTTGATCCCTGTTACGCTCCAAAAACCGTAGGGCTTCTTTATGCATCAAAGTGGGAGCAAAATCATTTTGATTGTAAAGGGCATAGCTTTTATCGTCGTTGGGATCCAATCCCTTTGGAAGTTTTCCCTTATCAACAATGGTATTGTTTAGTATATGCCTATCCTCATTTCTCCACAAGTGTGAAGGATAAAGGTTATGGGCTTGTCGCTGGCAATTATAACCATAGAAAAAATCAAATCCTTTTTTGTTAGGAATACTTGAAGTATTGGGTGCTCCGAGTCCCCATTTACCGACCATCCCTGTTTTGTAGCCTTGGGATTGCAAGACTGTGGCTATGGTAACAATGGAATCTGGCATGGGTCGTTGTCCCTCTAAATTTGAATTTTCAAACATTGCTTTAAAGCTCCAAACTTCACCACGCTCTCTCCACTCACTATTACCTCTAACTGGATTGTTTCCCGCATGCAAGCCTGTCATCAAAACTGCCCGAGCAGGAGCACAAACGGGAGCTCCGCTGTAATGGTCTGTTAGGATCATTCCCTCTTGGGCCAATTGGTCAATATTTGGAGTTTCAATCCATTTTTGCCCTTGAACACCAATCTCTCCATAGCCTAAATCATCGGCCAAAATAAATATGAAGTTTGGTGAAGATTCTACTTTGTCCTGAGGCTGATTACAGCCTATTATTGCTATTAAAATTATGGGGATCAAAATTATTTTTTTCATGTTTTTAAATTAAAAAAGTTTTTTTTTGAATTTCTTTTATCATTTACTTCATCAAAACCCAGCTTGGCATAATCCCCTGTATGGAATTTTCATGACTGAACGATTTTATAGCTTTTTGATTTTAAAATTATCATTATTAAGCAATGTAACTTTTTTTTTAAAATTTAACCATTGACTTATTCCCCTACTACCGTAAGCACCAGTCTTCTAGAACCTGCTCTATTCCTGTGTTCACAGAGGTATATCCCTTGCCAAGTTCCCAATAACAGTTCGCCTTTTTGGATGGGAATGTCAACGCTGCTTCCCAAAAGGCTGCTTTTGATATGAGAAGTCATATCATCAGGCCCCTCGAGAGTATGGAGAAAATAATCGGCCGATTCAGGAACCAATATATTAAAATGTGATTCGAAATCCTGCCTAACTGTGGGGTCTGCATTTTCGTTGAGGGTCAAACTGGCAGAAGTATGTTGGATAAAGACATTGAGCATCCCGCTCCTATTAGGTAATATCTTAGTGATCTGATCTGTAATCAAATGAAAACCTCTAGAAAAGGGAGAAAGGGTAATTTTTTTTTGAAAAATCATATTCCTATTTTTGTTTAAAAGTAATTAAATAATGATTTTTTCACACCAAGCTTTACTTTCAAAAAACTTTATATCATTAGTTATGGTATATCTTTCCCTACTCAGTTGTTCTAACGACTACCAACCGCTGATCATTGGACACCGAGGTGCCAAGGGTCATGTGGCCGAAAATACACTCCCTTCTATTTCTAAAGCCATGGAGTTGGGTGTTAACGGAATTGAAATCGATGTGTTTTTGTGTCAGTCGGGAGAGTTGGTAGTTTTTCATGATTCAACCCTAGAAAAATTGACCGATGGAACAGGATACATTGAAACTTTGACCTTAGATTCAATTCAAAAAATCAATGTTTTGGGGGATTATAAAATCCCAACTTTAAATCAGGTTTTGGACTTGATAAATGGACAAGTATTTTTAAACATCGAATTAAAAGGGAGTGGAACAGCCCAACCCACTCATCAACTTTTGACCTCCACGCTCAAAGAAGGAAGATGGAAGGCAGATCAATTTATTATTTCAAGTTTTAAGTGGGAAGAACTTAAGCATTTCCGTCAACTAAACGAAGAAATTCCCATTGCCATCCTAACCAATGCTGACCCACTGGATGCATTGCCTATCGCTCAAACAGTTCAAGCACAGGCCATTAATCCTAATTTTAAAGCGTTAAATGAAAGCAATGTAAAAAAAATACAGCAGGCGGGGTATCAGGTTTTCCCATACACCATAAACGAAACAGAGGGCATTAAAAAAATGATCTCCTTGCGCGTAGATGGAATCATTACCGACTTTCCAGAAAGGATTGCAGAAGTTTTGTCCTCGAACTAGACCAATAATTTATAGACAAAACCAGCTAAGGCTCCACCTATAAAGGGACCCAAAATGGGAATCCAAGCATAGGACCAATCGGCATCTTTATTTTTTCGAGGCAACATTTGGTACATTAATCTGGGACCAAAATCACGCGCGGGGTTAATGGCATAGCCTGTGGTTCCTCCCAATGCCATTCCTATTACCCAAACCAAAATGGCTACGGGTAATGCCTGTAGGGCTCCTAAACCAAAGTTTTCAACGACCACACCCTCGATTTCAATATTGGGTACAACAATGAAAAGTACTCCAAAAACCAAAATGAAAGTTCCTAAACATTCACTAAAGAAGTTGTTCTTGTAGTTCCTAATGGCGGGGCCCGTACAAAATGTACTGCGCACTGTTCCTTCATCTTTTGTAAGACGATAATGGTCAATATAGGTGAGATAGCACACCCAACTACCCATCATGGCCCCCAATACTTGGGCAATCAAATAGCCCGGAACCAAGCTCCATGAAAACTTCTGTGCAACTGCTAACCCAATGGTAACAGCAGGATTGAGATGGGCGCCACTGAATTGACCTGTGACAAAAACCCCAACAAAAACGGCAAATCCCCAAGCACTAGTGATCAAGACCCAAGCGCTCTGTCCTTCGGCAATGGTATTTTTAAGACTTACATTGGCTACTACTCCTACTCCCAATAAGAGGAGGAGAAATGTGCCAATAAATTCTGCTAAATAGGGATCAATCATAATATATAATTTTTAGTAATTGCATTAAAATGTACCAACTCCTTTTCGATCCACTCTTGATCTTTATTGAGTGCGTCAGCCATTATTTTAGCTACTTTAGGAGCTATTTTTACGGTCTCGTATGCATCCAAAAACAAGCACCTTACTCGTCTTGCTATAACATCCTCCAAGTGAATCGCCATTTCCCGTTCAATACTCCAAAGGATTAAATTTTTACTAATATAAAATTTCTCAGACAAAGATTTATTGTCTTCAGGTTTTCCCATAGATTCTATAATAATTCGGTCGGAACCATAAACATGTAAAGGGTTATCTCTATCTGGTTGCTCCTCATAGGCATGAAGCTTTAGTTTTTTGGTTTTACATTTTTGCTCCTTCAGGCCTCCCACCAATGCCGCAGTGTTTATGGTATCCTCCCCCATTTTTCTGTAGGTAGTCCATTTTCCTCCCAAGACACTGATCAATCCACTGGTGGATACATTGACCTTGTGATGACGCGAAACCTCCTTGGTTTCGGCAGAGTCACCTTGCTGTGCTGCCAAAGGTCTTAATCCTGCAAAAACGCTTTTAACATCCTTAAGGGTGGGCTTTTTGGTCATGTATTGTGAGGCATTACTAAGAATAAAAGTAATCTCCTCTTCCAGTGCTTTGGGCTCCTCGTCAGCATGATCGATGGGAGTATCTGTAGTTCCGACTACTACATGGTTGTGCCATGGAACAGCAAATAGAACCCTACCATCACTAGTGTGTGGAATCATGATGGCGTGATCACCGTCTAAAAAAGTCCTTTCCAAAACCAAGTGTACCCCTTGACTTGGTCTAATCACGGGTTGAGCTTCGGGCTTGTCCATTTTAACAATCTGATCACTAAAAACTCCGGTTGCATTGATGACCACATTGGCATTAATTGTAAATTTTTCACCCGACTGATGATCCAAAACTTCCAAGCCCGATATCAATTCGTTTTCTTTAGTCAAGCCAATTACTTCAATATAATTGATCAAGGTGGCCCCCAATTCAGTGGCGGTAATGGCCAAGGTTATCGCCATCCTAGCATCGTCAAATTGACCATCGTGATAAATCACTCCTCCTTTGAGTCCATCCTGTTTGACATTGTTGATCAGTTCAATAGTCTCACTTTTGTTGAGTAAGGTCGAGGGACCCAAGCCCATTTTCCCAGCCATCATATCATAAACCTTAAGTCCTAGTCCATAAAAAGGGCTGTTCCACCAGTCATAGAAAGGTATGACAAAACTCATATCTTTTACCAGATGAGGAGCATTACTTTTCATAATACCCCGCTCTTTTAAAGCCTCAATTACGAGTGAGATATCTCCGTTTTGTAGGTATCGCACTCCCCCATGTACCAGCTTGGTACTCCTCGATGAAGTACCTTTGGCAAAGTCACTTTTTTCCAACAATAGTGTTTTATAGCCGCGTTTCGCTGCATCTACAGCAGCACCAAGACCACTGGCACCTCCTCCAATGATGACAAGGTCCCATTGGTCTATCGCTCTTAATCTACTAATATTCTTTTCCCTATTCATTTTCAGTTAACAGTCTGGATATTCTATTTTCCCACAAAGAAATTGTTTTTTGGGTTTGTTGGTCTGATAGGGGTTCAAAACGTTGATCCTCTTGCCATAAGTCTTTAAGTGCATCGGGTGATGACCAAAAACCAGTGGCCAACCCTGCAAGAAAAGCAGCTCCCAAGGCCGTCGTTTCTGTGACTTTGGGTCGAACCACATCGGCATGGATAAGGTTTGCCTGAATTTGCATCAACAGGTCGTTATTACTAGCACCGCCATCAACTTTCAAACTTTTAAAAGCCACTCCTGCATCTTTTTGCATTTCAATAATAATGTCTCTAGACCGAAGGGCGATGGCCTCCAAAGCTGCTCTTGCGATGTGTCCTTTGTTGGTTCCACGAGTAATACCCATAATGGCTCCCGTAGCATGAGGATCCCAAAAAGGAGCCCCTAATCCAGACAAAGCTGGAACAAAAGTCACCCCACCATTATCGGAAACCGATGCTGCCAGTGCTTCGATATCCGCAGAAGACTCTATCATATGTAATTGATCTCTGAGCCATTGAACTAAAGCACCTGCTGTAAATACACTGCCTTCTATAGCATATGTTACCACTCCATTGATCTGCCAGGCGATAGTCGTCAACATTTTATTTTGTGAAACAACGGCCTTGACGCCTGTGTTCATAAT
>JABGSU010000174.1 GCA_018647605.1 Flavobacteriaceae bacterium
AGACAACGCCGCCGCTGGAAGGCTTCAAATTTGGGGCACGTGATGTCAGTGATCTCAGTCGAAAAAATTTAATGGATGCGTATACTTGTACTGAATGCGGGCGTTGTACTGCTGAATGTCCTGCGAATCTTACCGGGAAAAAGTTGAGCCCCAGAAAAATAATGATGGATACTAGGGATCGCATGGAAGAAATTGGAAAGAGTAGGTCGGATGCCAAGATTCATGATGAAAAGTTCTTATTGGGAGGCTTTATAAGCAAAGAGGAGATCAATGCTTGTACCAGTTGCAATGCGTGCGTAGAGGCTTGTCCAGTCTTGATCAATCCTCTAGACATCATTCTACAGCTCAGGAGGTATGAGGCAATGGAGGCCTCTGGATCACCGGCTTCGTGGAATGCCATGTTTCAGAACGTTGAAACG
Organism: Flavobacteriaceae bacterium; assembly: GCA_018647605.1. Classification (GTDB taxonomy): domain Bacteria; phylum Bacteroidota; class Bacteroidia; order Flavobacteriales; family Flavobacteriaceae; genus UBA8316. The sequence goes on from JABGSU010000174.1 coordinate 420, forward strand.
AATGCTGCCCCATGGAAATTTTCTGCGCAAGATCGTTTCAATTGGTCAGAAGAGTTAAAAAATGATAAATAATTAAAGTATAAGATGAATATAAAGATACCAACAGTTGCAGTATTGGCTGCCGAGGGAAAGGTTCCTGAAATTTTATTTTGGGTGGGTTGTGCGGGATCATTTGATGAGCGTTATAAAAATGTCACTAAGGCATTTGTCAAAATATTAAATAAGGTTGGGGTAGACTTTGCCGTTTTAGGTCCTGAGGAGACTTGTACGGGAGACCCAGCCCGTAGGGCGGGAAATGACTTTCTCTTTCAGATGCAGGCGATGGCCAATATTCAAGTTTTGAATGGTTATGGTATCAAAACGATTGTAACCGCTTGTCCGCATTGTTTCAATACCTTAAAGAATGAATATCCTGAACTGGGGGGAAATTATCAAATAGTCCATCATTCTACCTATTTGCAACAGCTTATAGATGAAGGGAAAGTTATTCAAAAGGGAGCAAAAACCGCTTTCAAAGGGAGAAAAATAACTTTTCATGATTCTTGTTATTTGGGGAGAGCCAATAATATTTATGAGGCGCCGCGAAAGGTATTGGAAGCCCTCGATGCAGAATTGGTTGAAATGAAAAGATGTAAAACCAAAGGGCTTTGCTGTGGAGCGGGAGGTGGACAGATGTTTAAAGATGCAGAAAAAGGGAATAGAGAAGTTAATATTGAACGTACCGAAGAAGCATTAGAGACCCAGGCAGACACCATAGCTTTGGCCTGCCCGTTTTGTATGACTATGATGAGTGACGGGATAAAAAATAAAGAAAAAGAAGGGTCTATACAGGTGCAAGATTTGGCCGAACTGATTGCCGAATCTGAGGGGCTCTAATTTATTCAAACTTAAGGCCTAACTTTGTGTTTTAATTTAGCCTTATGAACAATTCCTTTGATCAAATGCCTGATGATGCCCGATTGTGGGTATATCAGTGCAATCGAAAATTTATACCGTCAGAATTAGAAGCTATCAATTCCTCGTTACAAGAATTTTTAGCGTCTTGGGTGGCGCATGGAACCGAATTAAAACCTGCTTATGCCCTGTATTATGATCAGATTATTGTCCTTTCGGTGGACGAGTCATCTCATGGTGCAAGTGGTTGTAGTATCGATACGTCTGTTGCTTTTATGAAATCATTAGAACAAACTTATGGCATTTCTTTGTTGGATCGGACTCAGATCGGATTCATGATTGATCAGGAGATAAGGATAATTAATTTAAGTAAAATAAAAAAAGCCATAGCTTCTGATAAAATTAAGGCAGAAGATATCATTTTAAATAATGCTGTTTCCAGTGTAGCAGAGTTTAAAAAATCATGGCATCAAAGTGTTGATCAGTCTTGGTGCAAAAAATATTTTACGTAAATTTCCAACAAATAACTTATTGAAAAAAGGGATCATTTTTTATTTTTTTTCGTTTTATCAATGTATTTTGAAAATGAGATTTTTTTATAATTTTTTAATTTTGTTTTTAATGAGCGGTTGTACTTCTCCTGCTACTCAATTAATGAAAGGGGATTATGACGGTATGATCGCCAAATACGGGAAGTATATGAAAACTAATGATGGTGTAACTAACTATCAGATCGCTGAAGCTTATCGACTTTCCAATAGAATCAAAAATGCCGAACCGTTCTA
>JABGSU010000175.1 GCA_018647605.1 Flavobacteriaceae bacterium
AATAGATGAAAAAACCGGCAGTCCATTTCCAATATCTTTTAATGTCGTAAAACTTTTTTCTGATTAAGTTATCATATGATTGAGCCAAAATTCTTAACGTTTCCAGACTACCCCAGCAAAAGCATGGAATATGATTTTTTGCGACAGTTGGGGGTAGATTGGATTCAACGTATTTCAGGAAAAAAATGGACAGATTACAATTATCACGATCCCGGAATTACTTTTTTGGAACAACTCTGTTACGCGCTTACTGACCTAGGCTATCGAACCAATTTCCCAATTCAAGATATTCTACTGAGCAGTAACGAAGATTTTGATTTAGAAAAAAATAACCTACTGATTCCCGCCAATAAAATATTTTCTTCTGCCCCCTTAAATCTCTTAGATTTTAGGAAGATTATCATCCAACAAATCCCCAATGTGAAAAATGCATGGATCAAATCAGTCGAGGAAAACCAATTTGGATTTAAGGGAATCTATAATGTTTTGATTCAATGTGATGAGGAAATAGGATACGATGAGATAAATGATATTAAATCACAGGTGGATCAACTGTTGATGCAAGACCGATCTCTATGTACAGATTTTCAAGACATCAAGATTTTACAAAAAGATACACTTAGTATTTCAGCCCAAATCAGTTTGGATTCATTTGTTTTGGGAGAGTCAGTTTTGGCGGAGGTTTATCAAAAAATTGAGAAGACCATCAATCCCAGTGTTCCCTTTCTGGAATACGATGACATGATTGCCAAGGGATATTCTCCCCTAGATTTGTTCACCGGCCCCCCGGTTACAAATGGTTTTGTTGATGAGACAGATTTGAAGAGCAAAACCAATGAAATTTATGTTTCTGAAATTAAAGAATTGATCGAAAATATTGAGGGAGTTGTTAGTGTTGACCAAATCGATGTTTTCAAAAATGGGATAAAAGTCTTTGATGACTTGATCCCCTTTGGAGAGGACAATTACCCTTCTCTGGAAAAAAATATTCAGAATTACCACAACGCTTCAGAGCGTATCTTGTTTTTTAGAAACAACAATAAATACGAAATTGATACTGTAATCTTATCTCAGCTTTATGATGCACTAACCGTGGCCTCAAAAACAAGTTTTTTTAAACCACGGCAGATTGAAAGTAAAGATTTTATTAGTCGGTTTTCAAAAAAGGAAGTTGAGGAATATTTTTCGATTCAAAATGAATTACCCTCTATTTATGGCCTCAAGCAAAATGAACTCAGCTCATCAGCCAACAGTAAAAGAAAGGCTCAGTCAAAACAACTAAAAGCCTATTTGACCTTTTTTGAGCAAGTCATGTCCAATCACCTCAGTCAGCTGATCAATTTGAGGAATATATTTTCCATTCAAAAGGAGATCGATCAAAGTTATTTCACCCAAATCCCTTATAGTATCCCTGACCTAAAATCAATTCTTGTTGATAAAGATCTAGATCAATATCAACAAAAACTTCAGGCAATTACGGAGAGTGATGAAAAAAAATATATAAGAAGAAATCATATGATTGATCATTTGCTTTCACGTTTCGGAGAGTCGTTTAATTCTAATCTTCTTCAAAAATTAATTCAATCCTCAAACGATCACCTCATTGAAGGTGAAATTCAGAAAATAGCCTTGGACAAAAAAATTGACTTTGCTGAGGAAATTGTCAACTTGGGTAAAAACAGAATCAAAGGTTTTAACTTTTCCTTGCCAACTTGGGATCACCAAAATATTTCTGGCTTAGAGTTGCGTTTGAAATTAATGTTTGGAATTCAAAATAAAAATATTCGATCACTGGTTGCTCCTATTGTGGAGAATTATCAGAAAAAACCAAGCAAAGAAAACTGGAGAGTGAATGAAGTACAAATCATCAAAGGCGCTAAGACTAAAACACTTTCAAAAGCAGATGACTATTCCGCAGATGAAGTGTCCATATATTGTCCAGACCCCACTTTTTTTAAGTCACTTTTTATTTTCGCCCCTCGATCTAAGACTTATCGTATCGTTCCCACAAGAGTTAATAAAAAGGTGGTTTACAATATTCTATTTAAGATTCCCAATCAGGAATACCCCGCTGTAATTTATAGGGCCCCCAAGAAAAAAGATTGTGAGGAAAAACTAGAGCAGATTAAGGAAAGATTTAGAACATTCAATAACGAATGTGAGGGAATGTTTGTTTTAGAGCATATCCTTCTACGTCCACTGGTTTCTAACAACTATTTCATTCTCTTTAAAAATGATCAAGGAGAGGAGTTTTTAAAAAGTTATCGAGCCTCCTCTTTTGAGGATCAACGTGAGTTCAGAGACGATATCTACGTATTGGGAGTCAATTCTGAAAATTATTCCGTTCAAAAAGTAAAAGGAAAGAAATCATTCAAAATTGTTTTGTTTGATATTTTGAACAATCCAGTTTTTGAATCTGTAAAAGTATTTAACACCAAAGAAGAGGGTTTGGCGGAAATCACAAAGTTCATTGACTTTTTTCAAGGACAAAAAAGTAATAAAACCGACTTAAAAGACCTTTCCTCAATCAATATTGATGTAGGAAATAGTCATGAGTTTCCAGTTGACTTTGACTACTCTAATACTTTGAGTATAATACTGCCCAACTGGCCTTTTCGTTTTCAAAACAACGAATTTTTAGATCATTTCAAAGAAGAAATAAACCATTTCATTCCCGCCCATATCAAATTTGAAATCTATCTTTTGGAGGTGGATCAACTTGTTCTTTTTGAGGAAACCTATTTGAAATGGCTCAAAAGTAAAATGGATCGAAACAATGATGTTTCCGATCTCATGTCCATGCAGTTAATTCAGTTATTACAGCGCTATAACCCACTCCCATAAAATGGCTACCAAAACAAGGATACGAAGGCTTGTTATGGAAGTAGAAATATCTTCTGAAAACGATTTTGAATCCATTAACCAAGAGGTAAAAGATTTTGTTAATAGAAACCTTCTGGATTTAATACA
>JABGSU010000176.1 GCA_018647605.1 Flavobacteriaceae bacterium
CGGCACAATATTCCCACCGCACAATACGGAAGCTTTACTGCCAAAACCCTGCAAGAAGGTTATGCCTTTTTAGACCAGATGAAAGCACCATATGTACTTAAAGCAGATGGTTTAGCTGCAGGAAAAGGTGTGCTGATTATCAATGATTTAGAGATAGCAAAAAAAGAATTATCTAACATGCTCTTGGAACAAAAATTTGGTGAAGCTTCTTCCAAGGTTGTCATTGAGGAATTCCTTAGCGGGATCGAACTTTCTTGCTTTGTTTTAACCGATGGGAACGATTATGTTACCTTTCCTATGGCAAAAGATTATAAGCGCATTGGAGAGGGAGATACCGGTTTGAATACTGGCGGTATGGGTGCTATTTCTCCAGTACCTTTTGCAGACGAGAAATTTTATCATGCCATTCAAGAAAAAATTGTAAAACCCACAATGGAAGGGCTTAAGAAAGACAACATACCCTATGTAGGCTTTGTATTCATTGGATTGATTCGAGTTGGCAATGACCCTTTCGTTATCGAATACAACGTTAGAATGGGCGACCCTGAAACACAGGTGGTTTTACCCAGAATAAAAAACGATCTGGCAGCGCTTTTATATGCGACGGCAAATCAGAAGTTGGCTGAGGTTGATTTGGTACATGATGATCAAAGCGCGACTACTGTAGTCGCTGTCTCTGGGGGTTATCCTGAAGCCTATCAAAAAGGAAAAAAAATACACGGCTTATCATCAAAAGCTGAAAGCACTGTATTCCATGCTGGGACTATTCTCGATCAAGGCAATGTCTTGACAAACGGCGGAAGAGTGTTGGCCGTTACATCACTTGGAGCAGATCATACGAAAGCATTGCAGAAATCATATGAAACTTTGCAGGACATAAGCTTTGAAGGAATGTATTTCCGAAAAGATATTGGATTCGATCTATAGGAAAGAGTGGGCAGAGGGATCTTTATTTTCTTCTCCATTTTTATCGAATTTACGCAACTGGTTAATCCAATAGACTGCTGCGATTGACCCAATTGCAATAAAAACAAATGACATCCCGTTGGCCAACCACCAGCTTAAAGATTCAAGCTGCGTCAACAGTTGGTAAGGTAAAAACAAAAGGTTTTCAAATAAACTGGCAATGGCTTCGAAAAGATTCTTCATTTGGATCAATTTAATTATATTTCAAAAGTAATAAAATCGGTCATGATAGTAAAGATATTTAAGATAATTGGTCCTAGATCATATCTTGCGGGTTTTTTACTAGTTTTCTCCGCGGTCATATTTTCCTTTTTTTGCAAAAATGACATGCGTTTTCCATCGGGTCAATTCACAGAGGTAATAGGGAACACCATTCTTGTCTTTTCTTTAATTTACATGTTTATGTTATTGGAAGCTCAGATTAAAGGAGGAAAATTTGACAGCATTCATTTGATTGCTTTTCCAACCATTTATCTTTTTCTCCCCTTTTCCTTTAATTTAAAAATTATTCCCATTCTCCAGAGCTTTATGCTACTCTTCGCCCAATTTCTTTTTATTAAAATAGTACATTCTAATAAGTCTGAAAAATGGATTTTTGATCTCTCCCTTATCATATCCATAATGGTTCAATTTAACAATAGTTTTTCCGTATTGTATGTGCTTCCTATATTGGTATTATTGAATAGAGGATTACATGATCGCGAACACCTCATGGCTTTGTTTTTACCCGCTTTATTGATTCCATTTACATTTATTGGCATCTCAAGATTCCTACCCTCCTCAATGTCCGATTTAATTAATCCTCTAACACAAATACAAATATTGGATACAGCCTCCCTTTCCAATGCAGAAATAATATGGTTGGCTATGGTATTATTGTCCATAGCTATTTGTCTCTTTCAGTTGCTCAAAGGAGCAAGAAAATTTTCTTATCCCGAACTCTTTTCCTCATTTTTGTACATGACTTTTTGGCTTAGCTTCAGTGTTGTGTTTGGATATTTAGGTCTAGAAATAGGAACTTCCCCTTGGTTTCTTAGCTTCATTCCTGCAGCCTATTTTTTTGGAATATTACTAAAGAATATTAATTCAGATTTTAATAAAAACCTAATCCTTTCAGCTGTGGTATTGGGAATCATTTTTTTTAAACTTCTTGACAACGGAATCTTAACTGTAGAATTGCCTTTTTCAATCAGGAAATATTAATCATCAAATCGTATCTTAGTCTAACCGAAAATTAAAAATAGCTTGGGTTATAGACCGCCTGTCCAACTTGGAATCAAAGATCTATCATATTATAGAAGATATTGTAAACGGCTCGAAATACATAAAAGTGGACTAGCAAATGATAATATATAGCGATGAAGACACCAAACTCGTTTTGTAGAAGGAAAAATCCTAGCCATCCATGAAAAATCCTCACTTGTTGTTGATTAGATTCTCAACTTTGGGAGAGGTAGCCATGACAATACCAGCGATTCGTTGTCTTTACCAAACCTATCCCAATCTCAAAATAACATTTGTTAGTCGACCTATTGTAGCTCCACTATTTGAGGAGTTTGAAAATTTCGACTTTTATCCTACAGATTTTAAAGGAAGACACAAGGGCTTCAAGGGTATCTGGATTCTATTCCAAGAACTCAAAAAAATTCCCTTTTCTTCGGTAGCTGATTTGCATGGTGTTTTACGGACCCATTTCCTTGGCTTTTTGCTTAGTATTCAAGGCTTTAAAGTCAAAATTATTGACAAAGGATATACCCAAAAAAAAGCACTGACCAGAAAGAAAAGTAAAAAGTTTCAACCTCTCACCCCAACCGTCTATCGTTATGCCGATGTTTTTAGAAAACTAGGCTTTCCCATATCCTACGAAAAACACCAGTTTCCCCAAAAAAAAGAGCTCCCAAATCGCCTACTAACCCTCTATCAAAGCAGCGAAAAAAAATGGATTGGTATCGCTCCTTTTGCAGCACACCAAGGCAAAATATATCCCTTAGATCTCATGCAACAAATCATTAATTTTTTACAAAAAGACCATCAGTTATTTCTCTTTGGTGCTGGTCAAAAAGAAAAGGAACGACTTGAAGTATGGGAAAAAGCTTACGACAATGTTTTTAGTACTGTTGGTAAAATCGACTTAAAAGAACAACTGGATCTTATGACCTATTTGGATTTGATGATTTCTATGGATTCGGCTATCGGTCACATGGCAGCCAATATGGGAATTAAGGTTCTCACCCTATGGGGAATGACACATCCTTTTTGCGGATTTTCTCCTTTCAATCAACCAATAGACTATAGCCTTTCTTTAGACAGAAATGAATATCCACTCATTCCCACCTCCATATATGGAAATAAAATTCCGCTGGGTTATGAAGACGCTTTCCGTTCTCTGGAACCCAAAGTAGTCATTGAAAAAGCATTAGAGCTGATTAAATAAGAATTGATTTAAACATCATCATAGTCCACCACTAAATGAGCACTTGTAGGATGGGCTTGGCAAGTTAAAATCAGTCCTTCCTCGACCTCCTCATCCGTTAAGATTTGATTACTGGCCATTGTTGCAGTTCCCGATTTGACCCGTGCAATACAACTCGAGCAAACCCCACCTTGGCAGGAGTAGGGAACATCCAGTTTGTTTTGAAGAGCACTGTCCAGAACACTTTTTCCTTCTGTATTTTCAATTTGGTGAGTCAAGTTATCGTGTATGATTTCCAGAGAAGCACTATCGCTTTTGCCTTCTAGTTTGCCAACAGTTTTGGAAGAAGTAAACAATTCAAACAAAACCGAGTCTTTATTTACTCCATTGGCGATCAAGGTGTCCGACACCTTTTCAATCATGGTTTCGGGTCCACATAGGTAAAATATTTCTGCTAGCTGCTCTCTACTTTTTATGGCATTTTTAACTACATTGGCTTCTATACGTCCAAAAAAACTGCCCTCAACATTCGTTCGGCTGAACACCCATTGGATGGAAAGACGTCCGTCAAAAGTTTGCTCTAAATCTTTCAATTCTTGGTAAAACATCGTGTCCTCAGGGCTTCTATTGCCGTAAACCAAATCGAAACGGTTTTCAGGGTGATCCAAAAGTGCTGTTTTGAGGATCGACATAATTGGCGTAATCCCGCTCCCTGCTGCAAAGGCAGCAAGGTTTTGAGCCTTATCAGAAGTTTTATAGCGAAACCGTCCCTCAGGTGCTGCCACCATCAAACGGTCTTTTTCTTTCAATGATCGATTGGCAAATGTTGAAAAAACACCTCCGGGCACTTCTTTGATCCCTACTTGAAGCCCCTCATTTACAGAGCTACAGATCGAATAGGAGCGCCTTACTGATTTTTCACTTATATTTGTTTCCAGAGTTAGATATTGCCCCGCTTCAAACTTAAACCTTTCTTTTTCCTTTTCTGGGACCTCAAAAGAAATCAATACAGCATTTGGAGTATTTCGGGTAATCTTAGAAATTATAAGTGGATACATTTCTGGCATAGCGTGTTTTTGTTTGTAAAGTTATTTTAAAAATAAAGAATGACAATATCAAAATTTTGGCAATTGGAAATCAAATCCTTCTTCAGGGCGCCTCAGTGGGAGGTAGCCGTGATTGCCAAAATCTTCATAGCTTTATTTGGCATCTACTTATTTGTTACTATCATGGCCATAGGTGTTGGAGCCTATTATATTATCGAAAAAGTATTTCCAGACGAACTGACCACAAGCTTAATTAATCAAGGGATCTTCTTTGCGTTTTTAATCGAATTCATCACTCGCTATTTTTTTCAACAATCCCCTTCAACCCAAGTTCAATCGTGGATTTTGTTGCCCATCAAAAAGCGCATTATTATCAATAATTTATTGCTCCGTTCATTGATCAACCTGTTCAACTTTACGCCTTGGTTACTCTATTTTCCAATTGCAGTAGTGAGGGTCATCGAAGGGACGCCTTGGACAACAGCATTCATATGGTTTGCTCACCTACTTTGCATTACCTTAATTCTAAATTATTTGATTTTCTTTATTAATAAAAGTCATCGTTTTTTGATTTCAACATTCGTTTTGATTTTACTGGGCGCTGGTTTGGAGTACCATACCGATTTTTCCTTTTATAGAAACTTTGCTTTAGCATTAGAATGGTTAGAACAAAATCCCATTTCATTATTACTCTCTTGTGGGACTTTGGTTTTAATTTACAGATTGGCCTATCATTATTTAAAGGCTCGTTTTTATTTGGACATGGGCTTGGCTAAAAAGTCCGAAAAAGTACTTCAGTTGGGCTTTGCCTTTTTGGGAGGTTACGGTATGCTTGGAGCTTTTTTAAAAAACGATCTACGGTTGTTGTTGCGCAATGCGCGGCCCAGACAAATACTGCTCTTGACATTCTTTTTTCTTTTTTATGGCTTCCTCTTTTTTACAATGGACATGTACAAAACCAATGCGGTCATGTTGGTTTTTGCATCCATGTTCATCACAGGAGGTTTTTCCCTGAGCTATGGCCAACAAGTACCATCATGGGACAGTGAATATTATGGCCTTCTGATGACGCAAAACCTGACCTATCGAGAGTATTTGGAATCAAAATGGTGGCTTATGGCAAGCTCTGTAATCATTACTTTAATTCTGTCCTCCTTTTATCTCATTTTAGGGTGGAAATTTTTTCTAATTGTTACCGCTGGTGCAATCTACAATCTCGGAATAGGATCTTTTATCAATCTCTATTCAGGAGCTTTCCATCGCGTCCCCATGAAACTCAACGTCAAGGCAAAAGCTTTTTCAAATACTCAAGCATTCAATGTAACCCAACTGTTGTTTACCATTCCAAAACTGGGCCTACCCGTATTGGTATTTCTTATAGCAGACTTTTTTATTGGAGGCTATGCGGGTTGGTTCGCATTGATTATAATCGGAAGCATGGGGATACTCACCAAAAACTTAGTACTCAACCACATTGCTAAAATTTACAGCTCAGGGAAATACAAAACTATTGAAGCATTCTCAAAAAATTAAATCTATGATTTTGATTGAAAACCTAACCAAAAAATATGAGGACAAAGAGGTCCTAAACATTCCCAAATTGAGTATCAAAAAAGGCGAAAAGTTTGGCTTGGTGGGTAATAATGGTGCTGGAAAAACCACTCTTTTTAATTTAATCTTGGATTTAGTCAAACCCAATTCTGGACAGGTACTCAATAATGACATCGCCTTAAATAAAAGCGAAGCATGGAAAAAACATACCGCAGCTTTTATTGACGAAAGCTTCCTCATCGGCTATCTTACCCCTGAGGAGTACCTTTATTTCATAGGGCAGTTAAGAGGAGTCAATGAATCTCAAGTGGACAGCTGGCTTGAGCAATTCCAAGTTTTTTTCAATGATGAGGTTTTGGGCCAAAAAAAATACATTCGAAACCTTTCCAAAGGCAATCAGAAAAAAGTTGGATTGGTGTCCACTTTTCTTGGAAACCCCGATTGTGTTGTATTGGATGAGCCTTTTGCCAATTTGGATCCCAGTTCTCAAATTCGCCTTAAAGACATTATTAAAAAACAAATAGAAAACCACAACACCACTTTTTTGATTTCTAGCCACGATTTGAACCATGTTACCGATGTTTGCGAAAGAATTGTTTTATTGGAAAAAGGATTGCCTATAAAAGACCTCACCACCGATTCGGATACATTCGGTCAATTGGAAGCTTATTTTAAAGCTTAGACATACTAAACCAAAGCTTTTTCAGTTATAACAGTAAACTTTTACCATTGAAAAAAGCAGTGTGTTTTTTGGGGATTGGTATTACAGTGATGCTATTACTGTGGGGTTGTTCTACGCAAAAAAACAAAATGCTCAATCGGGGATATCATTCCCTAAACACCAAGTACAATGTACTTTTCAATGGAAAAGAAGCCTTCAAGGTGGGGGAATCCATTTTAGAGCAAGCACACGATGACAACTTTTTCGAAATTCTCGAAGTGGAACCCATAGCGCTCAACGGAGAGCGGATGGACCAAACCACCATTGTTCCTGGTTTTGGTCGGGCGGAAGAAAAAGCCGTAAAAGCCATCCAAAAGCATTCCATGAATATCAATGGCATCCAGCGCAATAACAAAATAGACGAAGCCTATTTGCTTTTGGGTAAAGCCCGTTATTTTGATCGTCGTTTTTTCCCCGCCATGGAAGCCTTTAATTTTTTATTGGAAAATTATGCCGACAGCAAAACCTATGTAGAAGGCAGAATATGGCGTGAAAAAACTAACATTCGATTGCGGAACAATGAACTCGCCATCAAAAACCTTAGAAGTTTGGCCCGATCCATTACGCCAAAAAGTAAATTCCACAGCCCCGCCAATGCAACCCTATCACAAGCTTTTATTAATACCCAACAATTAGACTCCGCGTGCTATTATATCAAAAATGCCGCTCGTTCAGCAAACAACAATTATGATAAAGGACGGTATTATTTTTTGACGGGTCAGCTGTATGAAAATTTAAAAAAACCAGATTCTGCCCTTTGGGCTTTTGAGCAAGTGGTTTGGCTTAAGCGAAAGACTTCTCGTAAGTATTGGATCAATGCTCAAATCAAAAGACTTCAAATCAGAAGTATTCGTGACAGTCTGGACCCAATTGAGGCCTATGAGAAACTCGCCAAAGAATATGAAAATTATGTCTTTGACCACTGGATTAACCGTGCCATAGGCATTCACTATTTCCAGCAAAAAACTGACAGTCTTGGAGAACACTATCTCCGCCAATCCTTAGGTTCCGAAAATCTAGATATGCCCACCAAAAAGGCCAACTATCGGGATTTAGCCGACTTTAATTTTATGGGAGGTAAATACGTAGTGGCGGGTGCCTACCTTGACAGCCTTCTTAATATACTTCCCGAGGAAACCCTTGCCAAAAGAAGAATACAAAGAGAAAGAGACAATCTAAATGGTGTCATCAAATACGAGAAAATTGTACACACAACAGACAGCTTGCTCTATCTGACTTCTTTGGACAAAGATGCTCAAATGGAGTACTTTGAAAAATTCATAAAAGAGAAAGAAGCCAAAGCATTGGCCAAGGTCAAAACCGAGGAGAAGGGATTTTTCCCTTTTTTTGGCAAACCTTCACAGGCGAACACCTTTTATTTTTACAATCCCAAGTTAGTGGTTCAGGGACAACAAAAATTCCTGTCCACATGGGGTGATCGACCCAATACAGACAATTGGGCCATTGCATCGGGCATTAGTTCAATTCGCCAACAATCCGATAGGGTCGAGACCCAAGATCAAGAACAATCAGAAGACTTTTTTGTTGAAGAACCCGAAAATTATGTCAATGCATTGCCCAAAACAATAGTGGAAATAGACAGCATCAAAAAACTAAACCAGAATGCCTATTTGCAATTGGGAATGATCTACAAAGAGAGCTTTAAAAACAATGCGTTAGCAAAAGAACGTCTGGAGCATTTGATTGGGCTCAATCCACCAGCAGAAACTGCCGCTCCAGCACTCTATCACCTATACAAAATTCACGAGTTTGCAATGTCTGAGAAAGCCACAGAGTATTTCAACCGAATTGTTTTAGACTATCCAGATTCGCCTTATGCCAACATTCTGAGTAATCCCGAAACATTTAAGCAATCTGATTTACAAACGCCCGAAACCGTCTATGAAAACCTGCTGAAAATCTATAATAATGCAGATTTTGATGAATTCTCGGAAAAAGCAGAATCTTTCCATGTTCTCTTGAGCGGAACACCTGTTCAACCTAAATTTGATTTGTTGATGGCCAATTTCGAAGGTCGCCTAAAAGGAAGGTTGGCATGGACAACAGCACTTCAAAAAATCTCTTCAAAATACCCTGAATCGCCCGAAGCATTAAGAGCTGAAGAAATGATAGAACAAATTAAACTGAAGGAATCTGTCAAAAAAGAACAGAAAATTTACCTGAATTACAAATGGGTTTTTACTTTCAATGTCAAAGACACTCTTACATTAAAAAAAACCAAAAAAGAACTCGAGGAAGCTTTGAAAGAAATTCCCTACAGCCGTTGGTTTTTATCCGAAGACAGATTTGATGAAAAAGAAATCTATCTCGTACTACACGGTATTAGAAGCAGAAGAAGCCTTAATCAATGGAAAAAGAAATTTGATCAAACCAAAACCAACCTTCTTAATGTAAATAATTTCGTAGTTTTATCTGCCGATTATAAAAAAATGTTTTTAGACAAAATACGCATGACCAATGAAAAATAATGAGATTAATGGCCACTACAGTCGCATAGAAAAATCTACCATCGTAAAAGGAGACATAGTTTCTGAAGGAGATTTTAGAATTGACGGAACCCTAGATGGATCTATCAAAACCAAAGGCAAGGTAGTTGTAGGCAAAGAAGGGGCAATCAAAGGGGCTGTAAGTTGCTCCAATGCTGATGTAGAAGGAAAAATTGATGGAAATTTATTTGTTTCAGAAGCCTTGAGCCTCAGATCGACAAGCGTAATCGATGGAGACGTGGTCATTGGAAAGTTGATTGTCGAGTCTGGTGCCACTTTCAACGCCAGTTGTTCCATGAACAAAGAGGGTAAAAAAGCAGACTTTAAGCTTGTTAAAAAGCCTGATGACAACCATGAAAAAACAGCCTAAACACTGGCTGGTTTATTCGGGGCTTGCCATTCAAATTGCCGCAGTCATGTTTCTCATGGTTGAGTTAGGGCAATGGATTGGCCGTTATTGGGAATTGACCTCCAACCTTCCCATTTTGATTTGTTGTCTTATGGGCATGGTGATCATTCTTGTTTTGATCCAAAAACAAAGCAAAAATCTTTAGTTCATGACCGCAATATTTTTTCGGTTTGCCCTTCGGTTATTTTTTGGGGTCATTTTAGTCTTAGGCATCCACTTATTTACCCTTTCACAACAAGGTTTACCCTTTTGGGATCACTTTCTTTTGCCCTCCTATGGGTTTAACATCGTGATTACCCTGATTTTTTTTGGGGTATTGCTCTTTAGTTCGAGAAATAAAAACACCTATTTGGGTTGGATTTTTTTGCTGACCACTGCCCTCAAGTTTTTCTTTTTCTTTTTCTTGATCTATCCACTGTTTACAATAGATGGAGAGGTTCAGATGATTGAATTTTACACTTTTTTTCTGCCTTACAGTTGGTGTTTAGTCACCGAAATTCACCAGCTTTCGAAAATTTTAAATCGAGACTCTTAAAATCAATTTTATTATTTCAAAAAAAGGTCTCCAACTTCTTTTATTTTATTTTGTGAATGGCTTACATTTGCACCCAAACAAAATGTAGACTTTTGTTGTTCGATATGCCACTAAAACTATATTTAAGATTTTTTCTTTTTTTACTGTTGGGAGTTGCTCCTCTCAGTGTCAAAGCGGCCGAAGAAAGAAAAGAAGATAAAGGAGGGCTAAAATCCGATATCAAGTCCTACATA
>JABGSU010000177.1 GCA_018647605.1 Flavobacteriaceae bacterium
GCCACACTAGCCTTTCTCTCCCCTGCTGCCGATGAGGATCGAACCTTGACCAAGGCCCGTATCAAAGCCATGCAACTGATTGCCGCTATCAATGAAGATTTACAGAAAGATATACCCCATCAAATTGGACGTTATGACGACATTTTTAACCCCAATTGTGTTGGCGATCGTTTTACCTCCCTTGGAGTTCCTACCATTTTATATGAGGCTGGTCATTATGAAATGGATTACGACCGTAATTTCACCAAAGAAATGATACTAAAATCCCTTCGGGTAGGCTTGAATTCAATTTATACGGCGTCCTACAAGAATCATTCGGTTGATGATTATCATAAAATCCCCGAGAATCAGAAGGATTATGTAGATATCATCGTTGAAAATATCGATATCAAGACAGAAAAGGGTCTTTTTAAAAATCAAGAACTTGCCCTGCAGTACAAAGAAGAAAAAAAAGAACGAAGTGTTCTTTTTACTCCAATTTGCCACAGTTTTTCACAAAAATTAGACTTATTGGCACATCGAAGGGCACGCGCTAATGAAATATTCTCTTTTTCTAACCTCAATTTTTCCCCTAATCAAAGTATAGAAATCTCCAAAAAAAGACTGTTTTAATAAAAAAACAGTAGTAAAAATCATTTTTTATTGAATATTTTTAAAAATATTCCTTAATTTTGCAAAAAAACTAACAATTATGAATAAGGTGAAATTAGATGATGTTGATCATCAAATTTTGGATATTCTGATCGACAACACCCGAGTGCCTTTTACCGACATTTCTAAACGACTTTTTATCTCTGCCGGAACTGTTCATGTAAGGGTAAAAAAAATGGAAGAGGCTGGAATTATCAAAGGGTCTTCTCTTAATCTTGATTATGTCAAACTAGGATATTCTTTTATCGCTTACATCGGAATTTTCTTAGAGAAAACTAAAGTAATTAATGACGTAATTAAAAGCTTGAACAATATTCCTTTCGTTACTGTAGCCCATATTACAACGGGTAAGTTTAATATTTTTTGCAAAGTAAGGGCACACGACACCAAACATGCAAAAGACATCATTTTTATGATCGATGACATTGATGGGGTTTCCAGAACAGAAACCATGATTTCTCTCGAAGAAAGCATTAACGACAAGAAAAGACTAATGCATAGAATTTTTAATGAACTATAAACCAGCTACATATCTTTAAAACCAATGGCTAGAAAACCTAAAATCGAAAGATTTAACGAGAGTGTCCTCTCCAAATTTCAAATTTATAATAGCCTTTTTCTCACCCTTCCGTTTGATACCATAAGAAACACCTCTGTTTTGATTCCTCTTTTTTCGGATCATTGTAAGAAGGCTTATGAACAAAAATTAGACCCTAAGGAAATCACTGCTACTTTTTTTAGCCGATATCTTCCCGAGTATGATGAAAAAGAGCGAATTGATCTACTTTTTAGGTTTATACAATACATTGAGCGTCAGGTAGTTCTCTTTGATGCCATTGAAGATGCTTCCTTTGGTTATGTCAATAATATGCATGGGAGGGGAACGATACGTCACATTAAAGAAGATGCATCGACCCATCAAAAAGTAGATGAGTTAAAAGACTATCTTAATCGTTCTAAAGTGAGAATCGTACTGACGGCCCATCCTACCCAGTTTTATCCAGGAAGTGTTTTGGGCATCATCAATGATTTATCAAATGCCATCGTTCATGGAGAACTTGAAAAAGTTAAACTTTTGCTAACCCAATTGGGTAAAACAAAATTTTACAAGAAAATTAAACCAACGCCTTTGGATGAGGCGGTTAGCCTAATATGGTACCTAGAAAATGTATTCTATCATTCCGCCAGTACAATTTACACCTACATCAAAAGACACGTATTCGACAAAGCTGAGTTAGACAACTCTATTTTTGATTTTGGTTTTTGGCCTGGTGGTGACCGGGATGGAAATCCCTATGTTACCCCCGAAATCACCCTTAAAACAGCTGAACGTCTGAAATTCTCCATATTGAGAAACTATTTTAGAGAAGTAAGAAAAATGAAGCGAAGCCTTACCTTTAACGGTTTGGAAGAAAAACTAGACGCTTTGGAGGGTGACCTGTATGCTTCTTTATTTTCTAAGAAAAAACCAGATCACTTCAATATAGCCTATTTCGAAAAGGCTTTGGATGAAATTTATCGTGTCATCGTTAACCATAGTGACGGACTATACGAATCGATGATATTGGATTTAAAACACAAGGTAAAAATTTTTGGATTTCACTTTGCCAGTTTGGATATCCGACAAGACTCTAGGGTTCACAAACAAGTGTTTGACGAGATATTCTCTCATCCTGATATCAGAAAATACGTTCAGGGATTACCAGAAAATTTTGATCAATTGGATACCCCTTCCCGACATAAAGTTTTGACCACTCTCAAAGGAGATGTGCCTTCAGATTTATTTGAAACGACCATCACAAAGGAAACTTTGGAAAGTATCCGTGCCATGCGTGTTATCCAACAGCAAAATGGAGAACGAGGTTGTAATCGTTATATCATAAGTAACTGTCAATCTATAGATAACATTTTAGAGCTTTTTGCCTTGCACAAAATTTGTGATTGGGATCAACCAACAGTTGACATCATTCCACTTTTTGAAACCATTCCTGATTTGAAGGTCTGTGAAAAAATCATGGAAACCCTATATGAAAATCCTGAATACAGAACGCATTTGGAATTAAGAGGGAACAAACAAACCGTAATGTTAGGATTTTCCGATGGCACCAAAGATGGGGGATATTTTATGGCCAATTGGAGTATATACAAAGCCAAAGAGGATTTGACAGGCTTGTCCAATCAATATGGGATCAATGTAGCTTTCTTTGATGGTAGGGGAGGACCGCCTGCTAGAGGAGGTGGTAACACCCATGAATTCTATGCTTCGATGGGTAAGAAAATTCAAGCCGATGATATTCAACTTACCATCCAAGGGCAAACGATCAGTTCCAATTTTGGAACCAACGATTCTTGTCAATACAACCTCGAGCAATTACTCAGTTCGGGTATACAAAATCAAGTGTTCAATTCAGAACGAAATGTTCTTTCTGATGAAAATCGCGAAACCATGAATCAATTGGCAGACGAAAGTCACCAAGCCTATCAGGATTTCAAAGCACGTCCTGAGTTCATTCCCTATCTGGAAGAAATGACGACCCTTAAATATTATGCCAAGGCCAATATAGGGAGTCGTCCCTCCAAAAGAGGGAGTTCGAAAAAACTCGACTTTTCTGATCTTAGAGCCATTCCCTTTGTAGGCAGTTGGAGTCAATCCAAGCAAAACGTTCCCGGATTCTATGGTGTAGGTATAGCATTAAAGAAGTTTGAAGACAATGATCATTTTGAAAAAGTAATTCAATTGTATCAGCAATCTTCTTTTTTCCGAACGTTGATCGCCAATAGTATGATGAGTCTGACTAAATCATTTTTTGCTTTGACCGCCTATATGCAAAATGACAACCGTTTCGGAGACTTTTGGAATTTGATTCACAATGAGTTTTTACTGACTAAAGAGATGATTCTCAAGTTGACTGGTTTTAATGAATTGATGGAAAACGAACCTGCTGGTAAAGCTTCTATTAAGATTAGAGAAGAAATAGTTCAACCTTTACTAACCATCCAACAGTCTGCTTTAATGCAAATACTCGAGGCTAAAAATTCAGGAGATATTTCCGAAGAAACATTGGAATTATATGAGAAGATGGTAACCCGTTCCTTGTTTGGAAACATCAATGCGAGTAGGAATTCAGCCTAATGGCGCTGGTAAAATGCAAATGCATCCGCAAAGAGCTCTGGCTTAACCTCAATATCAATTGCGGGTTGACCAATGTCTTTCAACAGGACAAACTTTACTTTGCCATGACTATTCTTTTTATCGTATCTCAACAATTCTAGAATTGAAGTGATGTCCTCTTTTGAGAAAGCTACCTTAGGGAATATTTTTAAAAAAACACTTTTAATCTCCTCAGCTGCAGTCTTGCTGAGTCCACTCAACAAGGTGGCCAAATAAGCTTCGGTAATCATGCCAATGGCAATGGCTTCCCCATGCAATAAGCTGGTTTTGTTGGGATGGGTTAAGCAATAAGTTTCAATGGCATGTCCTAAAGTATGACCAAAGTTGAGTATTTTCCTCAAGTTAGATTCGAAAAGATCTTCAGTGACCACTGAATTTTTTATTTCAACAGAATGGTGAATGAAATCCTCTATATTTTCGTTTTTCAATGACTTAAAGCTAGATAATTCTCTAAAATACCTCTGATCTCGGATGATGCCATGCTTTAACATTTCGGCATAGCCACTTTTGTATTCGTTTTCTGGAAGGGTATTCAAATAACGGGTATCGACGATCACCATTTTAGGATGGGTAATAATACCAATTTGATTTTTTAAACCGCCCAAGTCTACACCTGTTTTTCCTCCAACGGAAGCGTCGACCATTGACAATAGGGTGGTGGGGACATTCACAAAATCAATCCCTCTTTTGAAAGCAGCCGCGACAAACCCCCCAAGATCAGTTACCACACCGCCTCCCACATTGATCAAAAGGCTTTTACGATCTGCTCCCATATCCGAAAGCTGTTGCCAAACGCCTTGACAACTTTCCAAATGTTTGTATTCCTCTCCCGCATCGATACTTAAAACAGGTGCTCCCTCTAAATCAGGGAAATATTCCAAAAACAATGGTAGGCAATAGCCTTGAGTGTTGGTGTCCACCAAAATAAATACAGAAGAATAGGATGATGACTCTAATAGGGATTGAAGGTCAGCATAAGCTTTTTCAGAAAACAAAACCTTGTAGCCTTTACCAATTATGGCCGATGTTGCCTTTTTCATGTGTTACTGTTTATTATTTTTCAACGGTTGAGCTTCGACTGTACTTGGCATGGTCATTAAAGATCTGGGGGGTCATTCTGCCGAATAATTCATTCTGTAACCGAAGATTCACGCTTACAAAAATAAAACATTAGATTGAATTGAGGCAGTGTTTGGATCATTCGCTGCGGTAAATGAGTTCCAATACCTCTATTGTTTTTTCACAATTTTCAACTTCTAAAGAAATGGCTGTATCACTCCAATAACCATTAATGAAGTATGTATTACAACTGTCTTTCTGGGCGTTGCTTTTGCCAAAGTCCACACTTGCTTTTTTGAGAAAGGCTTGAAAGGCAATGGAATCAAAGGTTTTATTCAACAGGGGCTGAGGTTTCCAAGATTTTTTCGAAAGATTACTGATCACCCTATCATTGGGACCATAATTACAGCTTGTTTTTTTTCCCTTCAGTATCATAGCCAAAAAAATAAGCCCAATGGCAAAACCCATTAAATAAAATCCCAGTCGGTATAAAAAACTCATGTTTTTACTATATTTATAGTTCTTAATTGATTCTCATTTACTTCAATATTTACGACACAGTAATCTGAAGGCAGAAGAGGTTTGATTCTTTCTCCCCATTCAATAAGACAGTAATTTTCAGAATCCAAATATTCCTCCACTCCAATATCTAAGGCTTCGTTTACGCTTTTGAGTCGATAGAAGTCAAAGTGATATATTTTTCCTTTGATCTGGCTCTGGTAATGATTGACTATGGAGAAAGTAGGGCTGGAAATGGGATCTGTAACCTCCCATTTTTGGCACAAGCTTGAGACCAAGGTGGTTTTACCAGCACCCATGGGACCGTCAAAACAAATGACAGTAGTATTTAAATGCTTGTCTAAAAAATCAACAGCTTTGTCAATTTGATCCAAATGAAATTGAAATGACATGGGGCAAATTTAATACTATCGTGGACGCATTACAACAAAAGGGACGATCATTTCTTCCATAGATATTCCTCCGTGCTGAAAGGTGTTTCGAAAATGATTGGCGTAATGGTTAAAATTGTTATGATAGACAAAGTACTGTTGTTCTGTAGCAAAAATAAACTTACTGTTCAGGTGGGGGGCTGGCAACTGAATGGCTCTGGGATCATTGACTTCCATTACGGATTTAGCGTTATAACTTAAACTTTGTCCAGCCTTATAACGGAGGTTCATGCTAACCTTACGATCCCCTATAATTTCGATCGCTTGATCTACATTAATGGTTCCGTGATCGGTAGTAATGATCAGATTGAAATCCAATTTTCTCGCTTGTTGAATGATTTCCAATAAAGGAGAGTTTTTAAACCACGAAAACGTTAGAGATCTAAAAGCTTTGTTGTCAGAAGCCAATTCTTTGATGATTTCCATTTCTGTTTTGGCATGGGAAATCATATCTACAAAATTGTATACAACCACCATCAAATCTTCTTTTTGGTGGTTGTGGAGCGATTGGCTTAACTCTTTACCTGCTTTTAGATTGGTAATTTTTGAATAGCCAAATTGGGAATGTATCCCATTGCGTTCAAGCTGGGCTTTCAGAAAATCAGCTTCATTGAGATTCTTTCCACCTTCTTCGTTTTCATTCACCCACAATTCAGGATGTTTTTTTTGCATTTCTAGTGGCATCATTCCAGAGAATAAAGCATTTCGCGCATAATGTGTGGCTGTGGGAAGAATACTGTAATAACTCAATTCTTCTTCTTTCTTATAATGATTTTCGATAATTGGAGCCATCATTTTCCATTGGTCAAAACGGAGATTGTCAATGACCAACATCAAAGTGGTTTTACCCGATTCTTTTTTGAGTAGGGGAAAAAGCTTTTCTTTTAGAATTTGGTGGGAAAGGATTGGTCCTGTATTATTTTGTATCCAATCTGTGTAATTGTTTTTAATGAATTTTGAAAAAAGGCGATTGGCCTCTTTCATTTGGTTTTGAAAAATCTCCAGCATGGCCAAATCATCAAGACCCTCCAATTCCATTTCCCAATAGAGCATTTTGGTATAAAACTCCGCCCAATCATTGTGAGTATATAGTTCATTGATAGACATTGATATTCGCTGAAATGCTTGTTGATAGTTATTGATGGTTTTTTCAGCAATCAAATTTTTGTGCTGGAGCAATTTTTTTAGAGCCAACAAGATTTGATTGGGATTCACGGGTTTGATTAAATAATCAGAAGTTTTTGCCCCAATGGCTTCTTCCATGATATGTTCCTCCTCGTTTTTGGTAATCATAATGACTGGAAGGTTAGGAGAGTGCAATTTGATCTCATTTAAAGTTTCTAGTCCTCCCAAACCTGGCATATTTTCATCCAACAACACCACGTCAAAGACTTGATCCTTTAGCATTAATAATGCGTCTTGGCCATTGTTGCAGGGAATGGTTTTATAGCCCTTATTTTCTAAGAAAAGAAAATGAGGCCTGAGTAATTCAATTTCATCATCTACCCATAGAATTTTGATTGGAGTCATATTGTATATCTTTGCCCTAAGATTAACAATTTTGAAAACAAAAAAGGTAACCCTTTTAAACGACCCAATTTACGGATTTATTGGTATTCGTTCTCCATTAATCTTTAAGGTAATATCCCATCCTTGGTTTCAACGTTTGAGAAGGATTTCACAAATGGGGTTTTCTTACTATGTATACCCTGGAGCACATCACACCCGTTTCGAGCATGCGCTAGGTGCCATGCATTTAATGCAAGAGGTCATTGGTGTTTTAAAAAAGAAAGCCGTTAAAATTAGTCAGGAAGAAGCAGAAGCTTTACAATTGGCAATTTTGCTTCATGATATTGGCCATGGACCCTTTTCTCACACCACCGAAGCCATATTGGCTGGACAAGTAATGCATGAGGAAATTTCGTTGGAAGTGATGCAGAAGCTCAATGATCAATTGGATGGTGCATTGGATATGGCGATCGCTATTTTTACCAACAATTACCCTAGGAAATTCATGCACCAACTTATTGTGGGGCAAGTTGACTTGGATCGCATGGATTATTTGAAAAGAGATAGTTTTTATTCTGGTGCTACAGAGGGGAATATCAACAGCAATCGAATCATTGAAATGATGATGGTGGTAGATGATCAACTGGCTTTTGAAGAAAAGAGTCTGTACTCCATAGAAAAATTCTTAATGGCCCGAAGACTTATGTATTGGCAGGTTTACCTGCATAAAACCAGTCTTTCTGCTGAATTTCTATTGACTCGAGTTTTGGAAAGGGTCCGTTTTTGTTACCAGAATGGAAAAGAACTCCAGACCTCCGAATCCTTACACTTTTTCTTGTCTCAAGACGATATGAATAGGAGTTTGAACAACGAGCAACTCAATAAGTTTCTTCAACTAGATGATTCAGATATTATACAAGGCTTGAAATCATGGCAAAAAGACGATGATAAGGTATTGTCTAAAATCTCCAGTATGTTGATCAACAGAAATTTATTAAAAATTAAAGTTCAAAACGTTCCTTTTGAGTCAAATCAGGTGGAGGAAAAATACCAGCGGTTGAGAAAGCAAGGCCTATCTGAAGAGGATTTTAAGTTTTTTGTTTTCACGGAAGTGATCTCAAATCAAACTTTTATGCCTCAGGATAATGAAATTTTGATCATGGATAAAAAAGGTAATTTAAAAGGACTTCAGGAAGCAGATGCATTTTTTGATTCCGAGGAGCTTTCTAGAGTCCAACAGAAGTATTTTTTATGTTTCCCTAGGAACAAACATCTAACTTAAATTTTATATTTTTGCAAAGATGAAATTTACAGCTCAACAAATTGCCACCAAATTAGAGGGAACTGTAGAAGGAGACCCCGAGGTTGAAATTTTTCAGCTTTCAAAAATTGAAGAAGCTCAACAAGGTTCGTTGACTTTTTTATCAAACCCCAAATACACCCAATTCATATACAAAACACAGGCCTCTGTAACCATAGTAGATGAAGATTTTGTTGCAGACGAAGATTTGTCCACCACACTGGTTAGGGTTCAAAATGCTTATGATTCTTTTTCGGTATTATTGGATTACTACAATAAAGTAAAAACCAGTAAGTCTGGCATTGCTGAATCAGCCATTATCGACTCCTCTGTGCAATTGGGTAAAAATTGTTTTGTAGGTCATTTAAGTTGTATTGAAGATGATTCTAACATCGGAGATGATGTTAAAATATTTCCTCAAGTATATATTGGTGCTAACGTAACTATAGGATCAGGAACGATTGTGTTTGCGGGTGCTAAAATTTTAGATGATACAGTTATAGGTAAAAACTGTGTGATTCACAGTGGAGTTGTAATTGGTTCAGATGGCTTTGGTTTCGTTCCTCGGAAGAATGGTACCTATAAGAAGATTCCCCAGACAGGAATTGTAGTGCTAGGTGATTATGTTGATGTGGGATCCAATTCAACTATTGACCGGGCTACTTTGGGAGTTACCGCTGTGGGTAATGGAGTTAAACTTGACAATCAAATTCAAATAGCCCACAATGTTGAAATTGGAGAAAACACCGTAATTGCTGCTCAAACTGGCGTAGCGGGTTCTGCCAAAATTGGTAAAAACTGTGTTATAGGTGGTCAAGTAGGCTTTGGCGGTCATATCACGATCGGTGATAACGTAAAAATTCAAGGCCAATCGGGAGTTACCAGTAATATAAAGGAAAATTCAAAAA
>JABGSU010000178.1 GCA_018647605.1 Flavobacteriaceae bacterium
ATCGTCATCTTCAACGTTCAATGCTTCGTATCCGTAACCACTTCTATCGTATGTCTTCCATTCAATGGCTTGCCACGATATGAAAAGAATAGAGGACAGACCAATGATAAAGTAAAGACTGCTATTCTTAGATAAATCAGCTTTTTCGTTCTTTTTGGGTTGCATTTGTTTAGATGTATTTAGTATGCTAAACTAAAAAAAAATCGATAATAAACAAGGTTTTTTTTAGTCAAGACGATTTGATTCTATGCTTCTATCAACTGCTTGTAGCGATCAGAGTTCAGCAATAGATTGAGTTGAGTAGGATCATTCATTTTTATTTTGATCATCCAGCCCAATTCATAGGGGTCTTCATTAACTGCTTCGGGGGTATCTTCGAGAGCGGTGTTGAATTCCAAAATCTCACCGCTCAAAGGCATAAACAAATCAGAAACGGTTTTGACGGCCTCCACAGTTCCAAAAACTTCCTCGGCAGCCAGTGTATCTCCCACGGTTTCTATTTCAACATAAACAATATCTCCCAACTCCCGCTGGGCAAAATCTGTTATACCTATTGTAGCAATTTCCCCTTCAATTTTGACCCATTCATGGTCTTTACTATACGAGAGATCGGAGGGTATATTCATTGACCTTATTGATTTAAATTAGAATTGCAAGGTAATACAATTCACTTTTAGTTTCCAAAATTATAACGAATGGTAATTCCTGATCGGATGGAGGTTTGGGGAAAAGCAGTAGAAATGGCAAATTCTGAGAAATTGTGGTCGTAGAAAAACAAACTGGTTAGGTTTTTAGATAGATTGTAACTTGCCGAAAATTTGATTGACATCAGGGTTTGTCCTGCGGTTACCTGGTTATTATCATACTCTAAGTTTCGTAAAAGGGTAATGTTCTTTCGATAAGAGAAATCTGCTTTTAAATTGAGATCTCCGCTAAGGGTAATCCTTCTGCCACCCAAACTGGTTCTAATTCTCAGGTCTTTCAGTCGATAACCCATCCCAACAATATATTCATTTCCACTCTGTTCGGTGAGTAAGCTATTGTCTAAACTCAAAGATAGGGTACGGTCTCTTCTCATTTCAGCCAATATTTTTAGGGAATTTTTAAATTCTATATCGACACGTGCCAAAGGATTAAATTGTTCTGCCAAATTGATGTTAGAATAAAATCTTGGGGTCATGTAGTTCCCCAATCGATCCTTTAGTAGAGGTTGGCTGGAATCATACTCGAGATTGGTTTGATAGTTGGTCAAAGTATAACTGGATCGGTAACCGTGGGCAATAGAAAATCGATTGAAAATTCTAGCTAAAGATTTGATTTTTGTCAAACCTGTGTACTTCAGGTTCCAATTGGGCAGTAGTGTACTTTTGATAGGATCAAAGGAAATTTTGTCAGGATTGCTTCCAGAATAGGCAGAGATAAAAGAGGCTGCCAAAACGGTTTGATGGTTTTTACTGTATCCTTCGGGAAAACCATTTTCATCTCTGTTGATAAGCGAATTACCATTCTGAGTAGCCAATCGATCGGCAATGATCAAACGGTTGCTTCTAAATTTTTGAAAGTTTTTGTTCACAATACCTGATCCTCCTGAAAATGCAGTTTTTATCAAAATAGTTGACATTCCAAAGTTCCCGTATTCATTTGTATTTAAAGGCAAATAATCTCGATTTTCAACGAGATAATTTTCCGATAAATTATTAGAATAATTGCGTTCTGCATTCAAGTCGATGACCAAGTCTTTTAGTGGATTGATTTGACCAGAAATATTCAATTTGTTATTGCTTACTTGGACGAAGGGTTCATTAAAATTAGGGAAATCGGTAAGCCAACCTCTCTTAGCTACCTCATACCGAATATCGGCTTGACTCCCAAAAGTAAATCCAAAGGAAGGATCAAGGGTTCCTATAAAACCGACATTAGGAAGATAACCTGGCAGGACTTTACCATTGTTTTCTGAATAGTTGAACTGTACTCTTTTGATGGAAGAAAGCAAATCAACCAGTCGGGTTGCCCCTTTTTTAAAGACAGTGTTTTTTGATTTTTTATCTTCTGGTTTCGGCTGAGGGCTGTTGGCCGCTTTTGCAAAAGGTTGATTGAAGACGGATTTTTTGGCTTTTAACCCCAAAATGGTGTAAAGTTTATCAAAAGAAATGGATCCCGTCAGGGTTTTGGTATTCGCATTTTGAATGGTATTTACCTGCCCTAACATTTGACCTTCTTCATTGACAACACTCGCCATAGCATTTGAACCTCTTTGCCAGCTAAAGTCTCCCGTATAATTATAATTGGCATCAATAAAATTTAGAAAAGGGATCAATCGCAAAGGGATTTTATAATTCAATGATAGGGACTGAAAATGTCGGTCGGTCTGACCTGTATCCCAAATACCATCCCAGATATCCAGATCCTTGTTGACCCTGCCCAAAGGATTATTAGGGTCGTTTTCAAAGAAATTTCTTACAATATTATTGTTAGATGCTGTGAAATTAAATCTTAAAGATCGGGTCAAATTATGATTCATAGAATATGACCAATCGAAAAGATAATTTCGGAGTTGTAGATCAGGTAAAGGAATTTGTTTCCCTGAATCTATACCTTCCATATAAACCTGTCGAAAACGTTGGCTACTAAAATCACGGTTGATCCTAGAGGTGATCTCTAGGTTATTTGGGATCAAATTGAAGTTCAGTTCCTTAAGCCATTGCCAATATTTTTTTCTGTTAAAAGCTTGTACTTTTCTGAATGGATTGATTTCTAATGGCTTAAAGGAGTGTCCATAATTGGCTCCCAATTGGAGGTTTTGATCAGTCTGATTCTCTATTTCGTAATCATGATGATAAAACTCATTATAGGCATAAGAAAAATCAAAATTTTCGGGGCTATAGAAACGGGTGGGTCTATCCCCCGTTTTGTTTTTTCGTACGCCGATTAAACTGATACTTTTTCTTTGGGTGTAATCAATCGCCTGATTATTTATAGAATCTCTTTGGGAACTTCTGTCAGAGGCATCCAGTCGATCTTGCAACAGAATGTCTTGATAAAAAGGGTCATACTCGGGAGTAATAAAGGTTTCTCCCACATTTAGGTTGAGGGGTATCTGTAGTCCCCACTTTTTAGGCAGGAGTTGACCCAAGTTGATATTGGTCACCACATCATATTGTATCATGTCCTCACGTTTACTCTGGTTGGGAGTCTGATCTATGGATCCAAATCCTACTGTCGACATTCGTGCAGTCGCCGCTACAGTCGCAAAATCGGCAAAATTGGCATCCATGGCTCCCACGGCTGCCCAACCTCCTTTAGAATCGATTCCAGAAAGACGTAATTCATTAAACCACACCTCTCCACAAAGGTCGTCTCCAAGCTTTTGGGAGGGGTTTTTTACCCCGATCATCAGGGTCTTGATCGAACCAAGGGAGGGATTTCCCTTTACAGCAAATTTGTATTTTTTAAATCCAGGCAAAGCACTGATGGGAGAGAATTCGCTGACAGGGTTGAGTTCCTCATCAAAGTAGGAAACCCTTCCCATACTAGGGTTGTTGATGGCGGCCGCCTTGAGTTTTGCCAATAGCTTGATGGGTACCTCCAAGGCATTGGACTCTGGCTGCCAGACTTCTTCAGCCGTGAGTTTGTTGGTTGAATTCCCAAGGTAATCACTTGGTTGTAACGGGATTTCTATTTGGTAATAGTTGTCCAAAAAGTCAGTTCCCAAACGAATAAAGGCTACTATTCGGCGGTCATATTCCTCCGCGGCACCTTCGCCTGGCAAGGGCTTTTGCCCTACAATAGACTCCGCATGTAAAAACATTTTTAGGTTTTTGTACTGCCGTACATCCACATTAACATTCTTGTAAACAGCTCTGTAATCCATTGGCTCAAGGTCACAAATCCTGAGGGACATAGATTGTTCATTTTGCCTAACGATGGTATTATTGTTATTAATTTGTTCCCTCTGTATGTCGGGAGGCAAAACATAATTAATAGGAATACGGTTTTCGTTTTCCAAAATATTGACAGTACTTATATCAACAGTAGTATTGTTGTTTTTGGGTAGGTTTTGATTGAGCTTTTGATTGTATCTACGCCAGTCACCTCTTACTAAATCGAGTGTCCCGAAGCGAAATACAACAGGCTGAGAAAAACCTTTGAGTACCATTCGCATGAATCGAATGGATCGCAAATCTTCAATATTGTTGACAGCTTTAAAATATTCATTAAACTGCGTGTCTTCATAATATCCTTTCTGAACAGGTATTTTAAATTGAATCCACCGTGTGGTAATTTCTTCACCATTGGGAGCAGATACTTTTACATTTTCACGCACATCGGTAATAAAAGGATGGTTACCCACTCCCATTGATTTTGAAATGGGGATTCGGTATTCAAAGTAGCTGTCAATGGTATTCATACTCTGATCGCGATTAATATCTTCAGAATCCGGTTCGGTAGTGTTCCCCCTATTGGTATCAGAGAAAGCTACGGGGGAGTTGCCTTGGGTACCATTGTAATTTTTGTAACGATCTAAAATACCACCATTGGCAGCAACAAAAAATTCGTAGTTATCTCCTGCGGGGTCTTCCTCAGGTCCATTCGAATAGATCGACCGTTCTTGTGCATCGTCCAAACCATCAAATCCTAAATCTTGAATAGCTCTATCCTCGGCCACTGTATTAAAAGCATAAAGCAGGGACTGGGTAGAAGGAACTTTACCCCAAGGTGTTTCGTAAACCAAGTTTTGACCCCCCGTCCCGGGCAAACCGTTTTCAAATTGTTTCCGTCCGTCTTTAAGAATATCCTCCGACAGGTTACCCAAATGGAAATAAATCGATCCTAAATCATCCTCTTCGCTTGTTATTTCGTTGAAGGTGTCCAACAACCAAAATTCGATAAATTCCACATTGGATTGTTCAAAATTGGTTGCATTGATCGGCCGCATGATTCCCGCCCAATTTTCATCGCGATCTCTTTTAAACTCTTCATTTGTCACATTGTTGTAAGGTCCTTTTTCGTCGGGGTAATAGGCCAAATCGAGTGTGCTTTGAACAGTTGTCGTTCCTTGCACCAAATCCTGTTCAGGAAAAATTTCTTTGATAAAAATTCTTCGGGTAGTATTGAGGGATATGTCGTCGTTGTTAATTCCTGCGGGTCTACCCCCTGCATAAAAAATAGGGTCAATGGAATACCATGCGAGTTTGGCCCTTCCAAAACCTGCACTAAGATCATTGTCTTTGACCTCCGATCCTTTAAAGTTTTTGAAAGGAATACTTGACAATTTCCATGAGTTAAAACCTTTGATATCTATATTGGTTTGTGCCCCTTCAAAGTCATCTATGTAAACATTGGTTTCTCCCTGAAGTTGCGTGTTTTTTGGTTTTCCTGCAATCAGATTGGCTATTTCTCCCCTAAAAGACAACATTGAGGGCACGTTGGTATTGATGGTTGGAATTTTGTTAACCCATCGGGTCAAAAAGGGCAATTCTGTTGAAAAATTGGTATTAAAACCAATCATCGTATTGTTTACAGGTTCGGTCCCATAATTCGCTTTTTGAGTCAATGGGTTTTCACTCAAATTCAATAGTGTTGAACCAAAGACAAGATTGTCATTGACTTTGTGAACAAGATTAAATCCAGAAAATCTTTTGTTCTGCTGGTTAAAAAAGGAATTGTTTTCTACAGAAATATTGATGGGAACATTAGAAGCCTGAAGGGCAGGGTCTATAATTTTAACCCGTCCAATAGCGTAATTGACAGTATAGTCGATCCCTTCGCGTAATACCCTCCCTCCTGCCGTTACTTTGACAGAGCCACGAGGTACATTGAATGCCCCGATTGGGATACCGTCTCCCCCTTCAGATTTATAACGCCCTTTTAATTGAAATTTATTTTTTTCAGTGGTCTCCAAAGCAGCTGCTTTTGTCTTTACGTACATCTCATTAAATACATACCGCTTCTGGTTGGCGTTGTAGGTCTCAAGGTTTTTGTATTGCTCTCGTTGAGAGTTTGGATCGTCCAAAAGTTCAAAAAGATATTCCCCAAAAGGCTCTACATTAGGAAAAATAATCCTTCCATATTGGGGTTCTATCGTTACTCCAGGAATGTAATCAAAGAACCCATCTCCCTCAGGCTGTGGGTCTTGATAGAAATTGAGCTTGTCCAAGTTAAAGGTGTTCAACAGAATTCTATTGTCCATCTCCTCTGGCCAGATGGATTGATCAACTGGCGATAAATAGTTGATCGGAGAAGGATCTGAATAAAGAATATTAAGCCTAAAATTCTCTTCAGCCAATTGAAAAGCTCCTGTGTTGTAAATATTCTTCATCATCAGGTCCCAAATGGGTTGACGCACATCGGTAATGTTACTTTTCAGTAATTTAACCACCAAATTGTTATTATTGATCGCCTGTGATTCTCCAGTTTGGTTTTGTGTAATAGAGGTGGTCTCCACACTGCCATTGGCAAACTCCCCAACTTGAAAGATCTTTCCCCTGTAGGTATATTGAAAAGCAACAGCCAAAACCTCATCATTACTCAATCGCTGATTGAGGGAGATGTAGCCCAGCTGGGGGTGAAGCTTGTATTCGCTTTGGTTTAGTTTTCTGGCACTTTCCAAAACCGCATAATCGAATCCTTCGCTAATGGCATTGTTATATGATCCGAAAGATCGTGAAACCGAGGCGATATCTCGGATGTCTCCACTCAGAATCCCGCCCTTGTCAATTGCCTCAGGATTCAGGCGGTTGTTGTCATTAGAAGGAGGGCTTGAAAAACCTTTACTATTAAAAAAATTGGTGGTTTTATCATCGAACTTGGTTTTATCGGGATTGCTTTCAGCCAAGTCTTGAAATGCAACTATATTTCTGATATTTTGAGTTTGCGATCCTCTATTGGTGATCCAAACTTCAATTCTCGTGATTTGTATCGGAGAATTGATATAGGGGTAATTCAAAAGGAATTGGTCATAGTGTTCTCTGAAATATTGAGATAAGAAATAGTGGCGGTCTTCTTCATAATCCAACGCAAAAATATTGAACTCTTGGAGGGTACCTCCTCCCTGAGCTATTACATTTTGTGATTGTGAACGTTGTTCGGAGAATACGGCAGAAATGGTCGTTTTTCCAAACTTAAAATCGGTTCTGACCCCAAAAAGACTCTGTGCACCTTGAATGAGATTGCTATTTAGGGGCATACTGATGTTTCCTATACTGATATTTTGTAAAATCGCATCTTCGGTAACCTTCCCATTCAAGTAGTCGGTCACATTATTGCCCATACCCATTAGATTTTGATTGGAAAAATCACCTACTTTAGATTTGAGGCCAAGTATTTTTTGTCGGGCTTCCTCATAAGTGCTTTGAAAGTCTCCAATTTTTTGTTGTGCTTCAGCTGCTTTTTGGGTAATGTTTTTCGTTTTTGATAAAAGATCATTAGCTCTGGATTTAAGTCCATTCCCTGGAGCATTGAC
>JABGSU010000015.1 GCA_018647605.1 Flavobacteriaceae bacterium
CAGTGGCAGATTGCAAACTATCAATGGGCAGGATATCATGGGGTTTAAAGGTTTCTAAAAGTTCCATGATGAAAAAATGAGCCTTGCCCTTATTGGAATCACTAAGTAGTGTGATGGCCTCTACAGCATCAGTCACTTTGTCAAAGACATAATGGTTCATATAAGGCTCTAAAAAGTTCTCAATACAGATCCTATAATCCACGGGGCAGGTAATAACATCGGAAAGTAGAGGGGTGTTTTTCCACTGACTTTTCTTCTTTAAAAACTTGATGGCTTCAGGGAATCCTTCCAAGTTGTCAATCAGTGATTTTGTCAGACTATATTCATTTTGTTTAGCATCTAAGTTTCTATTGACCAAATTAAATTCATCTTTGATCAAGTAAATTTTACCAATTAATGACTTATTCTTTTCATCTAAGCTTTTTTGTTCTTTAAATAGTTTATCGAAAATGGATTGCTTTTGTTCTTTTTCTAAAACGATTTCATTGACCTTTATGTCAAACTCCTGTAGACTGTTATTGTGATCAGATGAATCACTATTGGTTTTTTCAAACTCAACTTTGAGCGTATTCAATTGAATTTCTTTAATTTCCAAGTTTTTGGAGTATTGAAAGACCGATTCACGTGCATTCAAATAGGTTTGATTACTGATATCCAATTGATCCTGCGCCTCTCGGGTAGCCTGTTGCTGAGCCTCAAATTTTTTTTTCATTAAATTTAAGGACTCAAAATGAGCTATTAAATCATTTTCTGCTATACTAAACGTCTTTTTCAGGCCTTGAATAGCGAAAGAAGAGCGATCAGCACTTTCCTGATCACGATTAATTTGATTCTTTAGTTGGTCAATTTTATCTTGAAGAAAGCGCTGTCTAGCCACTTTAATTTTCTTTTCATTTTCATAAGATCGAATGCTGTGAACATGATCATTTAATGATTTTTGTTGGAAAGCCAGTACTTTTTCTTTGATAATAAGATCGGACTTTAATTTTTCTATTACCACCTCTTCTTTTAAGAGTTGTGTGTTTAAGACCTGCTTTTTATCATTTTCAACGGCAATCCGTTTTTGAGTATTGTCAAAAGTCTCTTGTTGATTGAAGATCCCTTTACGAGCCATACTGATACTTAAAAGCCGATAATCTTCCTTTATTTCGTAGTATTTTTTAGTCTGCTTTGCCTGTTTCTCCAGAGATTTGAGATTTTTTTCAATTTCATAAAGGACGTCCTCAACGCGATTTAAATCTGCATCTGTATCACTTAACTTTTTTAAAGTTTCTTTTTTTCTTTTTTTAAACTTTGAAATACCTGCAGCTTCTTCAAACAAACTTCGCCTGGAATGATCTTTGTCGTTAAGTAAATCATCAATCATCTTTAATTCGATGATGGCATAGGAATTGGAGGCGATTCCGGTATCTAGAAATAGGTTGGTAATGTCCTTGAGTCTACAGGTTACTCCATTGAGTTGATATTCACTCTCTCCCGATCGGTAAAATCGCCTACTGATGGTCACCTCGTTATATTCAGTGGGAAGTAAGTTTTTGGTGTTATCAAAACTTATAGATACTTCGGCGAGTTGTGTAGGTTTTCTAGATTTGGTTCCATTAAAAATGATATTATCCATTTTATCAGATCTCAAGACCCTTGATTTTTGCTCACCTAAGACCCATCTAATAGCATCAACCACATTAGATTTCCCGCAACCATTTGGACCAACGATTCCAGTAATTCCTTGATCGAAATTGATAACTACTTTATCTGCAAAGCTTTTAAAGCCTTTTATTTCTAAGCGGGTTAATTGCATAGACAAAAATAATTCTGTTTTGATGTTGAACTGGTAAAATTAGGCTATTTTTAGCTTTAATATTATGGACAACATTCAAAATTGGATATACCTCGTACTAGGCGCGATATATTTTTTATCGAAGTTAAGAAAAAAGAACAAATCAGTCGCTCCTGAATCGCAAGATAAAGGGAGTATTGTTAAAAAGAAAGTCAAAACATTCGAAGAATTATTGGGGGAATTTACGGGTTTGAATGTGCTAGATAAATCTGATAATGAAGAGGTTATAGTCACAGAAAATGAGAAAATAGCTAGTGTTGAGACGGAGCATACTATTAACCAAAATTCAATTCCAAAGGACAAAACACCCGAACCCGTTTCGGAGTTGACTTTTCCAAAAATTGCACCCCTAAATAAAAATCAGCATTTCAAAGAATATGAGATGAAAGATTCTCAAGACAGACCTAGACAAATCACTGCTCGTGAAATCAGGAAAGAGTTTAAATCTCCAAAAGGTCTCAAAAAAGCCATTATTTTAAGCGAAATATTTAAGAAAAAATACTAATAATACAGTTCGGATTATTATCGTTGACTAGAAGGAAGATATGCTCTTTTAGTCTTCCCCGTATAAATTTGTCTGGGACGTCCAATAGGCTCCTGATTTACCCGCATTTCTTGCCATTGTGCAATCCAACCAGGTAATCTACCAAGGG
>JABGSU010000179.1 GCA_018647605.1 Flavobacteriaceae bacterium
ACTATATTTGTACAAAATAATATTCCTTGATGAATTCAAAGGAAAATCCAGATGATTTTTACGAGAGATTCCAACAACAGTTGGAGGAATCTCAAGCCTGGCCAGGACTGTATATGTTTAAGTTTATTGTAAAATCAAATCCTGAGCAGATCAATAAGCTAAAACAGTTGTTCAATAATCCAAGCGAGGGTGTATCCTTGGTCAATTCCTCAAAAAATAAATTTCAAAGTCTTACCATTACTATTGAGATGAAATCCCCGATGGAAGTCATTGATATTTATAAAAAGGCTTCTGCATTTAAGGGGGTCATCATTTTGTAATAAATCATACATTTAAAGAGCCTATTATTTGAATTTTAGTAAATTGCAGCGTTCCAACTTCATTTAAGACAAATTCTTTCCCACCATGGAAACTTTACAATACAATACCAAACGAACCCAATTGATCATTCCTGAGTATGGAAGACATCTGCAAATGATGATCAATCAAATCCTAGAGACCCAAGACCGAGAAGAGCGCAACAAAATGGCCAAGGCGGTTATTGGGATCATGGGAAATATGAATCCGCATCTACGAGATGTTCCAGATTTTCAGCACAAGCTTTGGGATCAACTTTTTATCATGTCCGAGTTTAAGTTGGATGTGGACAGTCCTTTTGAAATGCCACAAAAGGAGATTTTGGAGCAAAAGCCTGAGCGACTGGCCTATCCTCAAAAAAATCCCAAATACCGATTTTATGGCAACAATATTAAGAGTATGATCACCATTGCCTTGGACTGGGAAGCAGGAGACCTTAAAAATGCTTTGGTTTTGAATATCGCCAACCACATGAAAAAATGCTTCCTGAATTGGAATAAAGATACTGTTCATGATGAGATTATCCTCAAACATCTTTTGGAATTGTCTGACAATAAATTGAAGGTTAGAGAGGAAGATCTTCCTCTGACAGATGCTGCAGAATTTCTTAAAATCCGCTCCAAAAACGGCAACGGCGCTAAGAGCAATCATAAACAGAGGAATAAAAGAAATAACGGTCGTAAAAGATACTAATCCACTGCTTTAATGGGAAGTTTTCAAATTGAAGGGGGTCATCGTTTAAAAGGTGATATAATACCACAGGGAGCAAAAAACGAAGCTTTACAAATTCTTTGTGCTGTTTTGCTCACCGACGAAAAGGTCACCATTTCCAATATTCCAGATATTGTAGATGTCAACAAGCTCATTGGCTTACTCAAAAAAATGGGCGTTAAAGTTACCAATCCTGAAAAAGGAAAATACACCTTTAATGCCGATGCTGTTGACCTTGATTATTTAGATACTTTTGAATATAAAAACATTGCGAAACAATTGAGGGGATCGGTAATGTTAGTAGGTCCTATGTTATCAAAATATGGCAAAGGTTCTATTCCGCGCCCTGGAGGTGACAAGATTGGAAGACGCCGACTGGACACCCATTTCGAAGGATTAATACAATTGGGTGCACAATTCAACTACAATAAGGAAGATTATTTTTATACCGTCACAGCCAATCAATTAGAAGGCCAAGACTTACTATTGGAGGAAGCTTCGGTAACGGGAACGGCAAATATTGTAATGGCTGCCGTATTAGCAAAAGGAACCACTACCATCTACAACGCGGCATGTGAACCCTATTTGCAACAATTGTGTAAAATGCTCAACCGAATGGGAGGCAAAATTTCGGGTGTGGGCTCAAATTTATTGACCATAGAAGGTGTAGACTCATTGTCGGGTACGACGCATAAGGTATTACCCGATATGGTAGAAATTGGCAGTTGGATAGGTTTGGCCGCCATGACCCAAAGCGAAATCACCATAAAAAATGTTAGCTGGGATGATTTGGGACAAATTCCCAATGTTTTTTCAAAATTGGGAATTCAACTGGAAAGACAGGGTGATGATATTTATATACCTGTCCATAAAAATGGCTACGAGATTCAGAGCTATATCGATGGTTCTATTTTGACGGTTTCAGATGCGCCATGGCCAGGGTTTACTCCAGACCTCCTCAGCATCATCCTAGTGGTGGCAACTCAAGCCCGAGGAAGCGTATTGGTTCATCAAAAAATGTTTGAAAGTAGATTGTTTTTTGTAGACAAACTCATTGATATGGGAGCCAAAATCATTTTGTGTGACCCCCATAGAGCAACCGTTATAGGTCACGATTTTAAATCTCAACTCAAATCAACAGTAATGACCTCTCCCGATATCAGGGCTGGAATTTCTCTTTTGATTGCTGCACTTTCAGCCAAAGGAATCAGTACGATCCACAATATTGAGCAAATAGATCGAGGTTACGAAGATATTGAAAAACGACTCACTGCCATCGGTGCTAAGATCAAGCGATTGGAAACCTAAAACGTTATGAAAGCCTCACTGCTTGTTTCTTTTTTATTGTCCTGCCACCTTCAAGCACAATTCATCACAGGAAAAGTAAGGGCTGCTCAAACACAAGACCCCTTGCCCTATGTCAACATAGGCGTATTAAATCATAACCTTGGAACGGTTTCTGATGAGCAAGGCGTGTTTTTCTTAGAACTCCATCCAGATAGAATTAGGGATACTTTGCGCTTTTCTATGATCGGTTTTGAATCAGAAGACTTTATTGTAGCCGATTACCTTGAACAGGAAAAAATAGAACAAATTATTTTATTACAGGAGAAGACAACTGATTTGGATGAAGTAGTGATCAGTACCAAACGCACCCAATTTGTGACTAAAATATTGGGGAACAAAACCACTTCCAAGCATATTTATGCTGCTTTCACGACCAATCAACTAGGAAACGAAATGGGTTTTGTCGTTCGTCAACGCAAACGCCCCATGATCCTAAAAAAATTCAACATTTCAATTGTCGAAAATGATTACGGTTCCATACGCTTTCGACTCAATTTTTACAAAACAGAAAATAGTCTTCCAACTACAACTTTGTTAAAAGAAAACATCATTATTGAAACAGAGGCTTCATCAGGAATAGTGAGTAAAGATTTATCCCCTTACCAAATCGTAATTGATGAAGATTTTTTTGTTGCCATTGAGTGGATAGAAGATTTGGGATTGGGGAAACTCTATTTTTCAGGAGGTTTTTTTGGCGCCCCCCTTATTGCTCGAGAAGTCAGTCAGGGGAGATGGTCCAAGGTAGGTTCTGCCAGTGTGGGAATGAATATTGAGGTACGCTATTGATTTTGTTTTAAGGTTAAAGAAATACTGGTTTTAATAATTTTTTCCAATTCCTTAAAATTGATTTCCGAAAGTCTATTGAGGTACAAACAACCCTTTCCTTTTTTGTGTTTTCCCAACTTTTCAAAATCAAATGCCTTGTGGGAAAGTTCGCACATTAAGTACAAAACCAAGGCCTGTTTTCGAGGTGAAAAACCTACCACAAACCAATCGCCTTCTCTTCCGCTATTGTATTTTATAATGGTAATTTCCAAATCCCAATATGGAAGATCCCCATACTACACCTTTCTAACCAGTTAGATGTTCCTTCAGTTGATAAAGCTTCCAACAGTCTTCTTTTTTTGCTTACACAGAACCTTGTTTAGAAATAGTCGGACAGGAATAGTAGTAGGTTGGGTTTTGTTCGAAGACACGTGGCGTTACATTAGGCACCTTAAATTACAAATTATAAATTAATAATCTAAATTATTTAATTAAGCCTACTTTCGTTTCGACACCTTATTATTGCTGATTCCTCGTTGACGACTGCATTTAAATCGATCAACCTCAGTTTCTCGTTGTTTGAGGTGTTTGGTTTTTCGTCCCTGTACACGGGCGCGCCACATTTTAAAACTGCTCAGTTTCATCTCTCTACGCATCAGGCGAATGACTTCTTCTTCTTTGATCCCAAATTGTAATTTGATAGCATCAAAGGGGGTACGGTCTTCCCATGCCATTTCAATAATGCGGTCTATTTGTTGGGGGTTTAAATCAATATTTTTTTTCATCTCATCAAACTATTTCGATCGGCCAGTGTATGTTTGGCCAATATTCTTTTTCCTTCTTTTCTTACAGGGACGCTTTTGGACAAGGGCCATAGAGAACTGGTCGCGTGTTTTCTTGCTTTTTGCAAATCAACGATTGGGGTGGGATAATTTTTTCCAATTTCAAAATCGTAAACACTAGCTTCCATTGGCGTTAGGTCCCAAGGGGTGTGAACCATTTCTTCTGGAAGCGTTTTTAACTCTGGGATCCATTGTTTAACAAATAGTCCTTTGGGGTCATGCTTTTGTCCGTTTTTTACAGGATTGTAAATTCTTAGCATATTGATTCCAGTCACGCCCGCTTGCATTTGTAACTGGGGGTAGTGGATACCTGGTTCAAAATCCAGAAACTGTCTGGCCAAAAAATGTGCACAGGCCTGCCAAGGTTGCCACAAGTGATGGGTAAAAAATGACACCACCAGTGAACGCATCCTAAAATTAAGGTAGCCTGTCTCAACCAAACAACGCATGGCGGCATCTACCAGTGGAACACCCGTATGCCCTGTTTCCCATGCTTTAACGTATTTTGGATTGACAGCTTGTTCCAATTGGAGATAACCTTTATTGATATTTTCAAACTCCATTGAACATTCCATTTCAAATTTTTGAATAAAATGAGATTGCCAGCGCAATCGTGAGCCAAAAGCTTTTAAAGCAAAGCTTTTATTTCCTCTTGCTGTTTCATATTCTGTTTTTTGAAGTAGCTGTCGCATAGAAAGGTTGCCAAAAGCCAGATAGGGGGAGAGACGACTGCAACTCCTACGGGACAAATCCGGTTTGGAGATGTGTTTTTGGTAATTTCGGTAACGATCCTTAAAAAAAGAATTTAGATAACGCAAAGCAAATTGGCTCCCGCCAACTTGTCGAAGCGGGTGGGAGAGAGTCTCCAATTCAACCCTATCCATTTTTTCTTCAAGTTTATTTACCTCTCTTTTAGAAACCAATTTTTCTTTTTTTAGGGGTGTCGCTTGAATGGCTTCATTCATCAAATGATCCCACTTTTTTAGCCAATAAACTCTGTTTTTTAATCCCCTAAAGACCCCTTGTTGGAGGTGTTCTACAAAATGAATTTTATTTTCCTCACACCACCGTGTTACTTCGAGGTCTCTTTTATAGGTGGTCATTACTCCTGTCTCTTGATGGGCTCTAATTTTTTCTATTCTAAAATTTTTTGAAATAGACTCCAGTACTTTTACCACCGATCCATTGACGGAAAGTACTTTACAGTTGAGGGGCTTTAATTGGGTATTCAAATAATTAATGGATTGTTTGATGAAGTCAAAATGCCGCTGACTGTAATGAGGATCCTCCATCAAAAGGTCTTCAAATACATATAGTAGTAAAACCCTCCTCTTTGACGAGAGTGCATGGCACAGCGGGGGATGGTCATCCAAACGCAAATCCCGTTTTAGCCAAACAATTTGTATGGGTTCTAGATCAATACGCATCGGGATTTTCGATTATGGACATTGCCCTATTTTTGATTTCCTGTTTTTCCAGCAGAGGGATTTTATCCAATAGTCGCAACATCATGGCCATACGATTATTTTTCTTAAAGTACTCTTTTTTATCGTCCAAAAAGTTCCAGTACAAACTATTGAATGGACAAGCCTTTTCCCCTGTTCTCTTGCTGCGATCATATTTACATGTTCCACAGTAATTGCTCATCTTGTGGATGTATGATCCCGAAGACACATATGGTTTTGTAGCTACAGTGCCTCCATCTGCCCACTGGCTCATGCCACGAGTATTTGGGAGCTGTACCCATTCTATGGCATCGGCATAGATCCCTAGATACCAAACGTCTACCTCGTCTGGATGGCATTGTATCAACAAGGCAAAATTACCTGTAATCATCAAACGTTGGATGTGGTGGGCATAAGCCGTTTCAAGGGAGTCCGTGATACTTTCCTTAAGGCAATTCATTTGGGTTTTTCCAGTCCAATAGAAGTCGGGAAGCTTATTGAAATTATCCAAGTGATTTTGTTTTTTGTAGACTGGCATTTCTCTCCAATAAATGCCCCGAATATATTCCCGCCATCCCAATATTTGTCGGACAAAGCCCTCTACCTGAGAAAGTGCAATGGTCTCCTGATTTTTATTGTAGTAATCAATGACTGATTCCATCACCTCCATCGGGTGGAGGATTTTAGTGTTTAAGGCAAAGGAAATTCTGGAGTGAAAAAGGTTGCGTTCTTCCGTATGCATTGCATCTTGATAATCCCCAAAATGAATCAATAAATGCTTGCAGAAATAGTCCAGTTGGGCCAATGCCTCTTTTCTATTGGCAGGAAAAAGATAATTTTCTGCATTGTAAACCCCTATGGTTTTGATGCCTGATTTCAGAAGAGATTCATATACTTTTTGATTGCCTCTTTCCCCTGATTGAAAGGGAGCAGGAATGGTAGGATCACCTTTCCATTTCTTACGATTGTTTTTATCAAAATTCCACTGCCCGCCAAGGGGTTGGCCTTGCTCCATTAAGAGATCATATTTCTTACGCATATTGCGATAGAAAAACTCCATGATCAATTGCTTTTTACCTTCAAAAAAAGTCTTTAAGTCTGTTCTCGAAGTAAGAAAATGTTCCGTATCAAAGCTTTCTGAGGGAATATCTAAGGATTCCGCTATCGTATTTAATTGTTGATCCATGCGATATTCATCTGGCAATTGATACTCAAATTTTTCAATTCCTTTTTGGTCGATGAGCTTCTTGATGTTTTCTTTTAATGGTTTCTTCGACTCCAGAGAGTTGATGTCAAAGTAAAGCACTTGATGTCCTTGATCCCTGAGGTCAGTAGCAAATCCCTGC
Organism: Flavobacteriaceae bacterium; assembly: GCA_018647605.1. Lineage (GTDB taxonomy): Bacteria > Bacteroidota > Bacteroidia > Flavobacteriales > Flavobacteriaceae > UBA8316. The sequence continues at coordinate 6,814 of JABGSU010000179.1, forward strand.
ATGGCAGAAAAAAAGGCAACTATTTTTTGAATGTGATGCACCACATATGTTGCTTCTTGATCTAACTCATACATGACATATAGGGTGTCCTCCTCATGGTTTGAATACCAAGAGTGTTTTAAATTAAGTTGATCGCCTAGTATCAGTCTCAGTTTCATCAGAACAATGTTTTTTGAAGCCAGTGTTTTTGGAATTTCCCTTGGGCATCATAGCGTTCTGCTTGCCATTGAACATCGAACTTTCGATCACGGGGATCGTTCCCTACCCCAGAGACATACATCCAGTTCCCGTAATTGTTATGTACGTCATAATCCACCAATAGCGATTCAAAATAGGCCGCTCCGATGCGCCAGTCAATTTTCATATCCTTTGCAAAGTAGCTGGCCACGTTTTGTCGTCCGCGATTGCTCATCCAACCTGTTTGCTTGAGTTCGATCATATTGGCATTTACAAAAGGTTCAGACGTTCTGCCTTCAGCCCATTCGTTGAAAAGCCTTTGATCGGTTTTCCAATGATAGTCCCTTTCAAGTATGCCTCCGATCTTGAAAACTTTATTGCCGTGTTTTAGGGAGATGTACTTGAAATAGTCTCGCCATATCAACTCAAAAATAAGCCAATAGGTAGATTGGTTTTTTTGGATTTCTTTTTCATAACGTTTGATTTCCCAGTAGATCATTTTGGGGGAGAGGCTTCCATTGGCCAGCCATGAGGAAAACTTTGAACTGTAGTCAGTACCCACCAAACCGTTGCGTGTATTTTTGTAGTAAGACAGCTTTTTGCTTTTCCAAAAATAGTGTTCCAAGCGCTCCGTTCCAGCACTTGTACCTCCGATGAAAGGGAATGCTGTCCTTTTATCCTGCACAATACTTTCGAGCCCTAGGTCAGTAAGATTAGGTAGTGAATAAGCTTTTTCAATAAGATTGGAAGGTTCCATGGCAGAGAGGGACGGTGATAAGGGTCTGACTTTAATTTCTTTTTCACAACGCTTTCTAAAGGATCCAAAGACTTCAGGAATTTGCGAGCGTGAAAAAGGAAGGTCACTTGGATGAAAAAGAAATTGCTCGTAATGTCTATTCCAACCTACGGAAGGCGATATTTGTTCGGCAACTGATTCTTCCTCCTTTTTCTCTTCTTCCGTCCATTCGTGTTGTAAATAGATTTGCTGGACTTGGAATTTTTTAATCCACTTGGGCAAACCTTCTTCGGGAGGTTTTGAGTCAATGATAAGGGAAATATTCAAAGCCTGGAGTGACTTTTTTAGTGCCCTAACACTTTCAATTAGAAATTGGCCCCTGAATCGGTCTGTTTTTTTGAACCCCCATTTTAGTGTTTCAAAATGACGGGGGTTAAAAGTGTAATAGGCGATTACCTTGTGACCACTTTCTATTACTTTTCTTAATCCTTTATGATCTAGCGTTCTGAGGTCGTTTCTGAACCATACTAGTGCAATAGCTTTTTTTTCTGACATTTTTTACTGCAGTATTTTACGTTTTCCCAGTCGCGCTCCCATTTTTTTCTCCATTGAAAAGGGCGGTTACATTGTGGGCATATTTTGGTAGGTAGGTGGTGTTTTTTAACCCCTTTCATGAAGGATTCAATGCAGCCTTATATTCTTTTAAACAGCGTTCACGGGCCATTTTGTGTTCAACAATAGGATTGGGATAGGAGGGTTCCTCTAAATCTTCGATCCATTGATTGGTATACACCAGTTTTTTATCAAATTTTTTGATCTGCTCATGTGGGTTGAAAATTCTGAAATAAGGAGCGGCATCGACTCCACATCCAGCTGCCCACTGCCAATTACCAACATTACTGGCCATTTCATAATCAAAGAGTTTCTCCGCAAAATAGGCCTCTCCCCATCGCCAATCGATCAGCAGGTGTTTGCATAAAAAGCTCGCGACCAACATTCGTACTCGGTTGTGCATAAATCCAGTTGCATTCATCTGACGCATACCAGCATCGACGAGTGGGTAACCTGTTTCACCTTTGCACCACTTTTCAAATTCCTCAATATCATTTCGGTATTCAATACGATCGTATTGCTTTTTAAAACATTGATCTTTAACATGAGGAAAATGCCATAAAATTTGCATAAAAAACTCTCTCCAAATCAATTCTTTCAGAAAAGTGGGGTTTTCTCTTTCAGCGCTTTTGGCAATGAGTTGTCTTACACTTTGGGTTCCAAAGCGCAGATGTACACCCAATCTTGAGGTATTGTCGGTAGCGGGGAAATTTCTTGTTTCCTCATATTGGTCGATCAGGTCTGCATCAAACCTGAATTCCTTGGGAACCAATTCTGATTTTTTAAAACCCATTTCCTCCAAAGATATTCGAGGTAAAGGTCTTTCGTTGTAAAATTGATCCAAATGGTCTTCGGAGGGATAATGATCAATTCCCTCTGCTTCAAACTTGGCAATCCATTTTCTAGAATAAGGGGTATAGACCACATAAGGCTTACCATCGTCTTTGATCACCTCATTTTTCTCAAAAACAACTTGATCTTTGAAAGTAGTAAAGTGAATACCTTTTTCTTTGAGTAGATTTTTAATCTCCTTATCTCTTTGAAGTGCATAGGGTTCATAATCGTGATTTGCAATTACATTTTCGATGGGAAACTCACGAATGAGTTTTTTAAAAATAGCCTTGGGAGTGCCCCGATAAATTCCAGTCGTGCATCTGTTCCTCTTCATAGC
>JABGSU010000016.1 GCA_018647605.1 Flavobacteriaceae bacterium
CGGCACGAATGCATACTCCACCCCGTGGAGAAACCATCGGACGCGGAATGAAAGTCAACAAAGAAGAAGTTTTGGGCATGTTGGCCGCACTAGAATTGTACCTCCAAAAAGACCATGCTGAGGAATGGAAAATGTGGGAGTCACAAATCCAATTGATCAGCGATAGTGCCACCTCGATTGAAGGTGTAGAAAGCGAAGTTCATGTACCTAAATACGCCAATCACGTCCCCAGTTTAAGAATCCGTTGGGATGAAAAAAAGGTGAAAATAAGTCCCGACGAAGTGCGCAAACAACTTCGAGAAGGACATCCTTCCATTCAGACAGTAGGTGACTCCAAAAGTGTGGGGATGACCACTTGGATGATGGTACCCGGTCAAGAACGTGTTGTCGCCAATAAAATAAAAGAAATTTTGGCATCAGCAATATAATATTAAACATATGAAGAAAATTATTTTCACATTGGTATTGTCCTTAGGGCTGTCTTTTATTTCCTGTGACAGCCCTCAAGTACAAAAAAAAGCTGTCGAGGTCAAATCTGATTATAATCCAGAGGCCAAATTAGACAGTATGGGAATTGTACTCCCCCAACCAGCCAAACCCGTTGCCAATTTTGTCAATACCGTTCAGGTAGGGAATTTACTTTTCCTCTCTGGTAATGGCCCTTTGCAGGCTGATGGTAAATTCATCACGGGAAAAGTAGGAGTAGATTTGACCATCGAAGAAGGCTATGAAGCGGCACGACTAACGGGCATCAATCAAATTGCCATTCTCAAAGATGCGCTGGGAGACCTCAGCAGGGTCAAAAGAATCATAAGAGCTACAGGTATGGTCAATGCCTCTCCAGATTTTACTCAACACCCCAGTGTCGTCAATGGTTTTTCTGATCTGATGGTCGCTGTTTTTGGGGAAAGAGGAAAACACACCCGTGCAGCTGTAGGGATGGTATCCTTACCTTTTAATATTGCAGTAGAAATAGATGTAATCGTTGAAATCGAATAAAGCAGAAGCCCAATGAAGATGCTCCTGTTTCTTTTTTCGATAGTTGGGACCCTTGGACTTCATGGACAAGACTCCCTTTCAATACAATCCCCATCTGCTTTGGTGAAAAAAATCGACTCTATTGTTGAAATGGGAATTCAAAAAAAGGCCTTTCCAGGAGCCCAAGTATTCATTTTTAAAGACGATAGTATTCGATTAAATAAAAGCTATGGTTTTCATACCTACGATTCTCTGGTTAGGGTAGAAAATCACCATTTATATGACCTAGCATCGGTTACCAAAGTACTGGCGAGTACTTTGGCTTTTATGAAGTTATATGAAAACCATAATATTGATTTGGACCAAAAGATTGCCAGCCATATTCCATTGATCAAAAACAGTAATAAGAAAAACACCACTTTTCGTGAAATCCTAAGCCACCAAGGGGGTTGGTTACCCTATATCGAACATCAAAATACGGTAAGGCGCAAAAATGGGAAATTGAAATTCAGAACCCTTTCTGAAGTTCAGAGCAAGCGTTATCCCGAACCTCTTTCAGACTCGCTATTTATTCACCGCAAGTACAGAAATAAAATCATGCGTCGGATCAAGAAAACACCCGTTGAAAAAATAGGAGAGTACCGCTACTCTGGTTTGTTTTTTTTCCTTTTGCCTGATATGGTAAAAAGTCTAAGTGGGCAATCTTTTGATCAGTTTTTGGATACTCAGTTTTACAAGCCTATGGGCATAGAACGACTGACTTTTAATCCCAGTTTTGATTATCCAAAGCAGGAAATCGTACCTACCGAAAAAGATTCTCTTTTTAGAAAAACCTTGGTTCGGGGATGGGTTCACGACGAGGCAGCCGCACTGATGGGAGGGGTCTCTGGAAATGCGGGTTTATTTGCAAACGCCAGCTCACTGGCCAAATTATTACAGATGCTGTTGGATGAAGGGAGGTTTGAAGGACGACAATATTTAAAGCCCGCAACTGTAAAACTTTTTACCTCACGTAGCTATCCTGAAACAGATAACCGTCGGGGTTTGGGCTTTGATAAACCCACCCTAGACACCATTCCCGCAGAACGCTATCCTTCCGAAAAATCTGCTCCTGAAAGTTTTGGACACAGTGGGTTTACAGGTAATTTGGTATGGGTAGACCCAGTTCAACGGTGTTTTATGGTTTTTCTTTCTAATAGGGTATATCCTACACGTGAACAAAAGAACTTGTACCGTTTGAGTATAAGAGGTAATATTTTGGATGTTGCCCTCCAAGAGGATTAATCGCCTTTAAACCCTAAGTTTTCTTTTACCAGAGTGATCAAAACCTTGCTTCCTTTCCAATTCAACCATTCTTTGGGGTCTAAAATTGAGAATAAATGCCCGCCGATGACTGTTGGTAGTATTGCCACGACTGTAATGTAGCGTATGGCCGTGGTGTATTGCACAGGAACCTGGTTTCAGCGGAACTGCAGTGCTTTCTTCTTCTGTTCCTTGACACTGCAAGGCACCTTTCCCCTCGGGCTGATGGTGTTCCCTAAGCGGTAATTTATGGGATTTTGGTGTGTACCACATACAACCGTTTTCCAAGGTAGCTTCATCAATGGCAAACCATATACTTAAAGCCCTTTTATCGGGCATATCAATCCAATAGGCAGCGTCTTGGTGCCAAGGAGTCGGTTGATTCGTTTTTGGAGCCTTGTTGATGAGCATATCAAAATCCAGTATCATATCTTCTCCCAACAATTGTTGGGCAATCTCCAAACCCTTTTGATGCATGGGGTGCCGAAGTAAATCTGGATAGACCCTAGAGGGGAGCATGATTTGGGTAATCAACTCTCGGTTAGAGTCCTTTACCCCAGAAAGATCCGATCTTAAATCGGTGGTGTCGAATTCATTATTGATGAAACTGTCATAGGTTTGGGAGTAAAACTCCTTCTCTTCACCATCGAGGATATTTTCTAAAGGTAAGAAACCTTGGTTTTCAAAAAAATTTAATTGTTCATGGCTAATCATATTATTAGTTTAAATTAACCTTGAAAATCTTAGGGCTATCGTTATTTCGGCTAAAGATCAAATGCTCTTCCCCCTGGACCGAAACGATTTTTTGAATGTCTCTAACTTCTCCCGAAACCATCAAACCAGAATCGGAAGCATTAATATATTTAAATTGGCCTTTTCCATCTCCCAACAAACAAATCCCCTTAATGGCGTCATAATGTCCAAATTTTACCCTAGAGGCAGTAAAATTACCTCCCATAACAATATCAAGATGTCCGTCTTGATTGAAATCTCCAGTAGTCAGTCCATAAATAGGTGAAAATTGGGTTGCTTTGGGTAGTGCGCTTACTTTAAATTGACCATTGCCTAAATTTTCAATAAAACTCGTTTCGAAATTTTTAGCGTACAACACCTTTGACCCCTTCAATTCTTCGGGTGTAAATACTTGATCCATGGTCAATCCTGCGTATTCCTTATATCTTACAAATCTATTTTTTAAAATGGTCAATTGCTGCTGAATATCATCTTTGGAAAAAACAGGATAATTTTTACCTTCATCATAACAAGATAATATTGGATCAACAGAACCATTATTGTCATAGTCTTTTGCATATATCCCAATAGGATAATCCACAGAGGTTTTTAACTGTGAGTTCAATCCAAAATTTCCTGCCACATAGTCCATGTCTCCATCCTGATCAAAGTCGGCTTGGGCAAGGGCGTTCCACCATCCTTCGGAATTTTTAAAACCTACTTCTTCTGAAATATTTTTAAAGTTTCCGTTTTGATTGACAAACAATGTAATGGACATCCACTCTCCAACCAACATAAGATCGGGAAGGGTATCCCCATTGAAATCTGTCCAAAGAGCATCTGAAACCATGCCGATGTTTTTCAAGCCCATTGCCTTTTTTTCAGTAACGTCTTTAAATATGCCTTTCCCATTATTTTCAAGTAAATAACTATTGGGTGCATAGGGATATTCGTTGGGTAACACCCTCGCCCCAACAAACAGGTCTTGGTCTCCATCTAGATCATAATCAGTTGCCTTTACAACAGACCCACTTGAAATAAAGTCGGGCAGATTATTTTTAGATTTTACAAAATTTCCTTTTCCGCGATTGATGTAGAGTCGATCTTTTAAAGCAGGGTCTGTTTTGTCAAATTCATTTCCTCCACTGACCACGTAAAGATCCATGTCCTTGTCTCCGTCTGCATCAAAAAACAAAGCACCCATGTCTTCAGAAGAGGCATCCGATTTCAAATTAATTTTACTGGATTGAACAAACCCTCCTGAACGGGTTTGTAGGAAAATTCCTCCAACAACCCCCTTGGCACCCCCGATAAAGGCATCCTCCAATCCATCACCATTCACATCTCCAACTGCCAATTTTGGTCCTAGAGTAGAGAGCATATGCGGTAGCATGATTTCCCTTTTAAAATCGTTGTAGTTGTTTTCTTTATGCGTAAAGTCAATTGCTTTTACTTCCTGAAAAATTTGGGTCTTGGCTACTTTATTTCCTTCAACATCTAGTGTAGCATCCTTTTGAAATAAAGTCAATTTTTGATTGGGTTGAACTTTTGTTTTAATTTGCTTTTTTTGATCGGGCCAAATAACTTCTACTTGGTCAACAGAGGCCGATTTTCCAAGTCCAAATATTAGATTGAGATCAACTGAAGACTGGTAGCCTCTGGTGTTCAACAACTCTTGGGTTTGGGTCATTCCCCCTGCAGTAACCTTAACCTTGGCTCCGATGGCCCATTTGTTTTTACCCATTCCCTCCAAGCTAATTTTCAAATAATTGTTTTGAGCAAACTTCTCAGCATTATTGCGATAGACAAATGCCTTTTCATCGATATTATTCACCACAAGGTCCATATCTCCATCGTTATCCAAATCGGCGTAGGCAGCTCCATTGGAAAGTGTTTTTTGATCCAATCCCCAGTCTTTGTTCATTTTGGAAAAGGTCAGGTCACCATTGTTTTTATAGGTATAGTTTTCTTCTATTGTGGAGGGCATTTTTTGAATCAATTCGGTAAGTTGAATTTTTTCTTTGGTCTTGCGCTCGTTGATTTTTTCCTGAACCACGTAGTTCATAAAATCCATATTGGTATAATCTTTTCTATAACCATTGGTGATAAAAAGATCCTTATAACCGTCATTGTCTAGATCGGTAAATAGGGATGCCCAACTCCAATCGGTATTGGAAACCCCAGAGAATTGACCTATTTCAGAAAAATAATCTCCCCCTCGATTGAGTTGTAGCATATTTCTCATGGTTTGGTGGTAGAAACCATTTTTTTCGAGGTGGCTCAATTTTTCAAAATTATCGGGACCAGAGGTCATTTTAATTCTGTAATTCCCCTCGGGAAGCATATCTAGAGTCATAATGTCCGTTAGGCCGTCATTGTTGATATCGGCAATGTCAGAACCCATAGAGTAGAGAGAAACATGCCCGATATAGTCTTCCAGACGTTCGGAGAAAGTCCCATCTCCGTTGTTCAGATATAGATAGTCTTGCTCGTTATAATCGTTGGAGATGTATAGGTCTAACCAACTATCATTATTGAGATCGGATACGGCAATGCCCAGTCCGAATCCGAGTATGTTGGATATCAATCCTGCTTCATCGCTCACATCGACAAATTTTCCATTGTCATTTCTCAAGAGTTTATCAGAGTAGGATTTGTTTTTTTGTTTTTTGTGATGTCTTGATATTTTACCTAATCCTGCATATTCTTGGGTAGAGTGATTGAGAACATAGAGGTCCAAATCGCCATCTTGATCATAATCAAAAAAGGCGCCCTGGGTGGTATAGCCAGAATCGTCAACACCGTATTCTTTTCCCTTTTCAGTAAAGGTTAAATCACCATTATTAATAAAGAGTAGATTTTTTCTTTTGTTGGGGTTTTTTGCCGCCGATCGGCAAACATAAATATCTAGCAGTCCATCACCATTCACATCGGCCATGGTCGTACCAGTATTCCATAGTCCTTCAGCAAAAACACCTGCTTGCTTTGCTATCTCTTTAAACTTAAAATCACCTTGGTTAAGATACAACCTACTGCCCACCATATTTCCCGTAAAGTAAATGTCAGAAAGGCCGTCATTATTAATGTCGCCAATAGCAACACCACCACCATTATACAAATAACCGTAATTGAGCACATTAAACTGCTCGGTCTCTTGTAATGGATTTTTAAAATTAATTCCCGTAACACTAGAAGGCATTAGGGTAAACATTTTATCGGCAGAAGGGCTACAAGAAAAAAAGGCAATACTCAATAGACCTAGTGATTTTTTAAATAAGGAGGCAAGTTTCATATCGGTTTTTTTAAGACTAAGACAAATGTAATTTATTAAAAAAACAAAAGCCTGTAAAAAATTACAGGCTTTTATTCAATTAATTGTTTTAATCAGGACTAGAAGTTCGATCCTGCAACATCCCACCAAAGTGGTGTGCTAATCTTATCTTCTCCTCCAAGCTTTTGAACGGCACCAGCATAACCAGTAGCATTGTTCGTTTGCTCATTTAAAGGGAACAAGTGTCTGTACAAGAAGTCATCGGCAGCGATGATTCCAGTATCCGCCTTACTACTGTTTTGATAGTTGTAAGGAAGTTTAGGATAACCTGTTCTTCTGTGATCTACCCATGCCTCGATTGAGTTGGTATAGGCAGCGATCCATTTCTGAGTGATGATTTTTTCGAGTTTTTCCTCGTTAGTACCAGCTTCATTCCATGCTACAGTAGCAGTGATTCTACTGGTAAAGTCATTAACATCACCTGTCTCAACTACATCATCATAATCAAGTGGTGTACCTGTGTTGTTAGCCAAATAGGTAGTTACTCCACCAGCACCCCAATAGGCAAAAGATTGGGTAACACCTGCTTCGTAATGCGCTTGGGCAGACAAAGGAGTAGACCAACCTCTAAGGTTAGCTTCAGCCAACATCAAGTGAACTTCAGCAGCATCCAATACCTTTCTTTCAGATACGGACTTAAAGTCTGTACTAATGGTTGAATAAGGTAAGTGATCGTCTTTTGCAAGTAAGTAAGCACCATTTCTAATTCCTTTGTAAGGGAATGCAGAGTGATCAGCTACAAGAGAAGCATCAGCTACAGGAGCAAAGTATTTACCTGCTCTAGAGTCATCATAACCTCCTAAGATGGATTCCATAGATGCACTCATACGGGTATCATTCCAAGAGAAACAAATGATTGATTCTTGGAAAGGTCTACCATACAAGGAAAGCATAAAGTTTTCTGAGTTGGTAGTAATCAAACCACCCGCATCATTAATCGCTTTTTCGCCTTGAGTTTTAGCCAAAGCTGGTGCCGCTTTAGAAATTCTGATCGCCAACTGTAATCTTAATGAGTTGGCCAACTTGATCCAATGGGGAACACTTCCACCATAACTGGCATCAAAATCATTAAACCCAGAATAACTTGAGTTAGCAGAAAAAGTAGATACAATCGCATCCAATTCAGAGAACCATGTGTTGTATAGTGTCTCCTCGCTATCATACTCAACGTCACCTTGTGTTCCATAGTTGGAATAAATAAGTGGTCCGTGGTAAGCAGTTAATCGAGAAGTAGCTATAATCTGAATCAGTTTAGCCCATTGGACAAACATATCATATCCATCCGCCTCAGCGATTTCAATTACCTGTCTTGCAGGTGCCATGATTTTACTGTAAACATTGTTCCAGTAAGGGTTATTCCATGAAGGAACGTAAGTCGTATTATTGATTCCTCCAATAAAAGGAGTAGGAGTGGCAAGGTGTCTAGCATACGAGTCGTTTGCTAGGTTATGCTCAATCTGATGACCAATAATAGGCTGTAACATCGATGGAAAATAAGCACCGATGTGATTAAAGTTTTGCTTTAATGATTCATCTGTGATTTGAAATGGATTGGTGTTCAACTCTTCGAAATCCTCCGTACAAGAATTGAGCGAAACCAAGCCAATAAAAAATAGTGAATAAATTAATTTTTTTGACATCTGTTTATTATTTAAAATGTTAATCTTAAGTTCATACCAATTGTTCTCGTTGAAGGAAGATTAAAGTTATCAATCCCTTGAGAATTTCTATTTGTACTCATAGCCAATTCTGGATCGAATGGCGCCTCAGCACTGTACAATAGATTGTTACCAATCAATGATAGAGTAGCAGCCTCTACAGGAATACCCAAAGAAGCAGTATCAATGTTATAAGCTAAAGATAATTGTGTAAGTCTGATATTTGTTCTGTCATAAACGTAAGGCTCACTAATACCGTTTCTGTCTCCAATACCGTTATTAGAATACCACACGGCAGCAGGAACACTACTAACAGCATTTCCGTTTAAATCTACACCGTTAATACTAACACCACCATTGTCTCTGGCTTGTCCAGATCTTAGAGAAGTACCTGATCCATTTAACATCATTTCTGTTTTTGAGAATACTTTACCTCCAAATTTACCGTTGACGATGAATCCAGCAGAGAACTTGTCTCCGAAAGTGAAGTTGTTAGACCAACCCACACTAACTTTAGGCTCAGCATTTCCAGCAAAGTTTACATCTGCTCCAGTATCATTCACTTTTTGTGGTTGTCCAGTAGCATCTACAATGATTCTACCTTGAGCATCTCTATCGAAAGCACTTACGTAGAAGTCTCCAATTGATCCTCCAGCAACCATTCTAGATCCAAACCCTTCTCCACTTCCTGTACTTAGATTAGCAATATCAGGGTGGATAGAAACAATTTCGTTTTTGTTTTGAGTAATATTAACGATAGTGGTCCATGACAAATTATCTTTTTCAATAATGTTACCTCTAAGACTCAATTCGATTCCATTGTTAGTAATCTCACCAGCATTTACAAAATAAGTTGTGTAACCTGATCCTGCAGGTGCAGAAAGTTGAAGATATTGGTCAGTACTCTTAATATCATAAACAGCAAGGTCAATACCTATTCTGTTGTTTAACAATCTAAGATCTAAACCAAATTCAGTAGTTTCAATCATCTCAGGCTTCAAATCCGTAAAGGGTTTTTGAGTATTTCTATTAACTCCTCCAGCAGCCGTAACTGAATTGGCAGGGTTAATCTTATTGAAAGGAACTTCATTACCTACAGAGGCTGCAGAAACTCTAACTTTAGCAAAGCTGATAACTTCAGGTAAAGTAACCAATTCTGAAATTATTGCTGATATACCATAAGAAGGATAGAAATAAGACTCATTACCTGTCAATGCAAGTGTAGAAGCATAATCATTTCTTCCTGCTACGTCTAAAAATATAGCGTCTTTATATCCAAAAACAAAGTTGGCAAATAGCGCTTGCTTTTCAACTCGACTACTCAATGTGGATTGAACCTGAATATTGGTAGGAAGGTTTTGGAAGTTAAACTCGTTGGCATAGAACAATACACCATCACCACCCGTTGAAACATTAACACCGTTACCAAATGTTGTTTTTTGAAGCGATGCTCCTAAAACAGCATTAAATGTCAAATCATCTGAAAAGTCATTGTTGTAGGTAAAGATGGCATCAGAATAGAACAATTCGTCAGTAAATTGAGCGTAATCCCATCTACCATTAGACCCTGTGTTGGTGGGGTTTGATCCAGCAGCGTGTTGTTGCTCGTATGACTTGTTAGAAAAGTCATAACTCGCTCTTGCTTGAAATGATAGTTTATCACTGATTTCATAGCTAAGATTTAAACTTGAAATCGCTCTGCGAATTTTATCCTCTTTAGGTTGTTTGTTCATAATCCAATAAGGATTTGACAAGAAGTGATAGTTAAAAGGGAAATTTTGATCCATCATGTTGGTACCAGCATTGAAGGTCTCATAGTTTTTAAAATCACTGAAATCTCTTTCTCTGGGATGCATGTACAAAGCAGTTAAAGGATTCAAATAGTATCCTGCAGGTGCTCTGTTATCTGTTTTTTCATCCGTCAAAAGTATGTTAGAAGAAATGGTCATTTTATCATTCAAAAACTTGGTTGATTGTTTAAATGACACGTTGTTCTTCTGATACTTAAAGTTTTCCATAATACCTGTTGAGGTAGAGTTGTAGTAAGAAAAGTACGCTTTGGTCTTTTTCCCTCCACCACTAATGGATACAGAGTTAACGTAGTTAGCACCCGTTTGGAAAAAGTCATCTACAAAACTAGAATCATAGTTTCCAGCAGTTGCATCCCAACTGTTTTGACCTCCACTAGCACCGTAGTTGTACTGTAATTCAGGAAGCTTAATAACGCTTTCAAAAGTAACACCAGAATTGATGGTCACTTTTGCATCACCTTCTTCACCAGATTTAGTTGTGATCAAAATAACACCGTTGGCTCCTTGACTACCATAAAGAATGGAAGCGTTGGCACCTTTAAGGATGTTGATGCTTTCGATATCATCGGGGTTGATTTGAGATAAACCATCTCCTGAATCAATTCCTCCCCAAGTACCAGGCTGTGATCCTCTGTTGTTAACGATAGGTACACCATCGATAACAATAAGAGGTTGACTATCGCCACTCAAAGATTTGTTTCCTCTAAGAATGATACGAGTAGATCCCCCTGCACCAGATGCACTTTTTCTGATCTCAACTCCAGCAGCTCGTCCATTTAAACTATTAGCAAAACTGATATCTCTGGCTTGAGTCAGATCTTCGGATTTTACCGTTTGACTTGCATAGGTAAGGGTTTTTTCAGCCCTTTTGATCCCCAATGCCGTTACAACTATCTCATCAAGAGCATTACCCTCTACAAGAGAAACATTGTAAACTGCATCAGCACCTACAACTACTTGCTGAGACTCATATCCTACAAAGCTGATCTCTATAGTAAGACCATCTGCTGCAGAAATAGAATAATTCCCGTCAAAATCAGTTGTTGCTCCGTCGTTGGTTTCAATAACGACAATGGTTGCGCCAGGTAATGGCACACCCTCTTGGTCAGTAACTGTACCGTTTACAGATTTTTGCGCAAATAAAAAGCCGCTTAGTAAAAAGCAAAAGCTTAAAAATGCATGTTTCATTGTTTTTTGTTTCATAATAAATTTGAATTGGTTTGTAAAAAATTCAATATGTAAGTTCTACTTAGTTATAGAATTCGTAAATATAGTAAATAAGTCTAGAAATATTAATTTTTTGTTAATTTTTTAATAATCCACCTTTTTATTGGTAAATCTCAGAGCCTACACCCAATTTAATTGTTGATCAATAAACTTTCAAAATTTGATATTGTTAAAGTGTATTAAATTGTACATTGATTATCGTTTTGTAAATTGAATTAAAAATATATTTAAAATATGACTCATATAATCGCTCCTCAACATTATAAAATATGCGTTTTACTGCTGCTATCCTTCGTTTCGATATTAACAATGGCACAAGAGCAAAACATCAAAGAAGAATCCGTTAATTATCCGACCTATTATTTTAACGATCCCAATCCCCTTCCCGCTTTTGTTTTCAATCCTAAAATATATCCCTACCACAAGTTTCAAGGCTATGAGTTTGAAAAAGCCGATAAAGACCTTAGAGTAGTTACTCTAGAAAACGAATGGATAGAAGTACAAGTTTTCCCGGAGGTCGGCGGAAAAGTTTGGAGTGCCGTAGATAAAAGCAATGGCAATGAGTTCATTTATAAAAATGAGGTGGCCAAATTCAGAAACATAGCCATGAGAGGCCCTTGGACCTCAGGTGGGATAGAATTCAATTTTGGGGTCATCGGTCACCATCCAGGAACAGGGACCCCTGCCGATTATCGACTGGACGAACTTCCCGACGGTAGCGTAATGTGTACCGTGGGAGGAATCGATCTACCCTCAAGAACCCAATGGCGGGTTAAAATCATCCTACCCAAAGACCAAAGTGCTTTTACTACTGAGGCGGTATGGTATAACCCAACTGAAATAGAGCAAGCTTATTACAATTGGATGACCGCAGCCGCAGCAGCGAAACAGGATTTGGTATTCTACACCCCTGGTGATCAATACCTCACCCACGGAGGAATGCCAAAGTCATGGCCTCTAGATCCTCTCAACAGAGATTTATCCCAGTACAAAGAGAATAATTTTGGTCCCAGTAAATCCTATCACGTTATCGGAGAATACAATGATTTTTTTGGAGGGTACTATCAAAACAGTGATACAGGTTTCGGCCATTGGGGACGTTATGATGAAATCCCCGGGCAAAAATTGTGGCTTTGGAACCTCTCCAGAGCAGGAGGAATTTGGGAAGACCTTCTCACTGATACCGATGGGCAATATATAGAGTATCAGGCAGGTAGACTCTATGTTCAATACTTTCCAGGTGAGGAAAACCCCATTAGCCAAGCGACTTTCGATCCTCATCTGACCGATCAATGGACTGAGGTATGGTTTCCTGTTAAGGAAATCGGAGGAATTAAAGAGGCATCTCCCTTCGGTGCAATGAATGTTGTAGAAATGGAAAATACCCTCGAAGTAAAGGTCAATGCCTTTAAAGCTGCGACAACTCCTGTAGCACTCTCTGCCTCAGGGATAACCCAAACCCAATCTTTAGTAACTTCGCCCAACGGCACCTACACTTTGCCCTTTACCAAACCCGAAGGGGAATACACTATTGATATCCCTGGTTTAGAGTTACACTATAATGTCAAACCAGCGCTGATCAAAAGAAAATTTAACAATCCCGAAGTGATTGCCCAAAACACCTTGGAAAAAACTTTTCTGAAGGCCAAAGATGCACAACGATACCGAGATTATCCCTTGGCAAAAAAACTGCTCAACGAAATTCTTGAGGTGGATCCTCTTCACCTCGAAGCCAGAAAAGAATTGGCTTTTTTACATTATAGAAATGGCGATTATATCAAATCACTCGCCATCGCAAATATAGGTTTACAGATCGACGCCTATCACAATGGTCTGAATTACACCGCTGGTATTGCCTATATGGCACAAAAGGATGGGATCAATGCCAAAGAACATTTGGGTTGGGCAGCAAGATCGGTGGCTTACCGTTCATCGGCCAATACTTTACTCGCGCAAATCCACATCTCAGAAAAAAAATACAGTGACGCCCGACACTATAACGACATCGCTCTAAAATTTAACAGTGAAAACATCAATGCCCTCTCCCAAAAAGCAATGCTTTACAGGATCATGGGCGATGAGAAAAATGCTTTAAGAACCCTAAAGGAAATTGAGGCCATTGATCCCATTAATCATTTTACAGTTTATGAAAAACTATTGTTGGGATTAAATAATCAAACGGATGTGATCAACGCTCATCGATCCGAATTCCCCTACCAAACCTTCTTAGAATTGGCTTTGTTTTACCACAACAGAAACAGTAATACTGAGGCCATTGAAATTCTTGAAATGGGTCCAAAAGACCTGCTCAACAACCTTTGGCTGGCTTATTTAAAAGAAGACAAAACAACCCTCAGCTCCCTAGAAGATGAATCCATTGCTTTTGTATTTCCTTTTAGAAAAGAAAGCCTGAACATGTTGGATTGGGTACTCGCCAATAGTACTTCATGGAAGGCAAAATATTTCCAAGGGTTAAATTTACTAGGCCGCGCTCAAATAGAGAAAGGGATTCAAATTTTTAAGGCTTTAGGCCAAAGTCCAAAAGATCCATTGTTTTACTACATCAGGGGGATGTTGTTTAAACAACACCAACTGGCAGGCTATCAAAAAGATTTAGAATACGCCTACAAACAATCCCCCAAAAATTGGCGATACGCTTTCTCATTGGCCGAAGATTATTTTAAATCAGGTAACGCATCAACGGCCCTAAAGGTCATTCAAAAAACCTACAAGCAAGACAAGGATAATTATTTTGCTGGTATGCTTTTGGCACAAACACTGAATGCACTTGAACAATATGACAAGACCATTGATCTCCTTAAAGATTTGAGAATATTGCCTTACGAACACGCTACGGAGGGACGTAAAATCTATACGGAAGCCTATGTAGGTAGTGCTTTGCAGCGGCTGGCCAAAAACCAGTATGAACAAGCTCAATCGCGTTTGGAAACCGCCTTGTTGTGGCCAGAGCAATTGGGGGTTGGAAAGCCTTTTGATCCTGAAGAACGTTGGGAGCGATTCCTATTGGCTTTTATTAATCAAAGCAAAGGGAATGAGAATGCTACAGAATCGGAACTAGTATCAATAGCCAACTTTTCCCGAGCACAACTTTTTCGTCCTTCCAAAAATCACCTCTTGGGTATTTATGCCCTTGAGCAAACGCAAGGGGAAAAAGAGGCTCAGCAATTCATTGAGCAACTTCTGGCAGCGGACCACGGCCCTTCAGATACCACAAAAGCACTGATTCAGTTTTATTACAACAATACTGAATTGAGATGGGACAAGGCTTTCATCACAAAGTTAATGTCCTTTTTAAAGAAGTAAAATTTAGGGTGGAAAGTGGGTTTACTTTTGTAAGCCCAACTTTTTACTCACAAACTCCCCAATATTTCGACCTTGTTCTAAACCTTCGTCTATTGCCTTTCGGTAGTGAATACCTCCATACATTCTGCTGATGGCGGCTTCCTCTGCCGCATGATTAAAAGATCGATAGGAACGTATGGGCAAATCATAGGGCAGTTCGGTATCGTCATCAAAGGGAATATTATCACCAAAAAAATCTGTTAATATTACGGACGCAGCTCCTGAAACAACGGAATGACCAGAGGTATATTCAGGAAAGGGCGGGGTTTGCAATACGGGATACCAGTTTTCGTCCAGTACTTTATTGATGATCGTTTCAGGTCGGATCAAATTACTCCGATACTTTTCATCCCAACAACTGATAAAACCATCTGCTAAAGCAATTGATACTTTGGCATAGGCTGCTAGGGTGGTATGAACATCGGCATTGGTGTTTCGAGAAACGATTTTGGTGATGCCTATCCAGTGGGCACCGGGGCTAATTTTTTTCAGAGCAAACATCACATGACCCTTGTGGGTGGAGACATAGGGATTGCAGTCCCAAAATTTGGCGATCTCTTGCCTTTCGTCATCCGATTCACTTTCCTGAATCTCCTTTACGACCTGATATACTTCCATCAACTCTTTATAAAATTCTGAATCAGGAGCCATCGAAAAAGGCGGTGGAGGTTCGGGTTGAAATTGAGAAGAAGAGGTCAATACAAAAGGTCTGATTTTACTCCAATGGGGCTCAATGCCATCCATATAGTCGGGGGGCGTCGGCTGCCATCGAGAGGGACTGTCATAGTCTACATAAAATTTTGGGAAAGTTCGGGTTTGATTGTAATTGTCATTATCGTACCACGCTTTGATTTCTCCCACCACCTGCTGAGCATACTGCTGGGAAGCGTTATAAACTTCTGGGTTTTGCTCTTTCCATTGGATCGATAAATTCTCCATATAGTCCTTGATCCTATCCACCGAAAAAATAAGGTTTTTACCTACTCCCATATAGGCCATTAGGGCAGCTAGTTTTGGGTTGACCAGACTGTCCTTAATCGGAGAAATTCCTTTAAAATTAGTCAATGCCCCGGTCAAAGTGGTATGTGGATTCCCTTCCTCTTGGACTAAGATTTCATAGGCTGCAATATTGGAATAAGCATAGACCCTACTCGCTACTGGAGGTGAAAAAATATCGTGAACCATCACCGCAGTCAACTCATCTTGAGCCTCGTGAAAGTCCTCTGCTGCAATTTCTATAGGAATATTGGGCTTTTTACAATGGGTAAAAGCCAATATAAAGAGCATTGAAATTAAAGCAGTTGCAGTATAGTTTTTCATACAATAAACTGGATTTGATTGGATGATTAAAAGGAAGTTCAAAATTAGTTAATTTTTTACATCTATAGTTATCGCTTTTATCTTTCCTAAAGACAGCAATCGAAATGGATTTTATACCTGGCTTAAGAAATCAATACCAAAAAAAGCCTGCAAAAACTACAGGCTTTTATTCAATTACTTATTAAAAATCAGATCTAAAAATTTGAACCGCACGTATCCCAAAAAAGAAGAGTACTAATTAGGTTGTCTCCTCCAAGAAATCCTGTAGCCTCCTCAACAGAAGCCGAAGAAAAAAGCTCCGTTATTGCTTCAAAAAGGAGAGGTTTCTTTTTAGTCCCTCATAGCGGGTTCGTTTGACTGCACTGTTTTTGAAGAGGATCTCAAAGGTAGCTTCGGTAAGCTCCTCCCAATCTTTTTTGGTAAAGCCAAGTAATTCAGGGTTGGGATCGAACAAGGGTTCGTTGTGGGCCTTAGAAAAACGGTTCCAAGGACAAACGTCTTGACAAACATCACAACCAAAAGCCCAATCCTCCATCTTGTTTTGAAATACAGTGGGAATATGGTCTTTTAACTCTATGGTAAGGTAGGAGATACATTTGCTGGCATCGATATTATAGGGGGTCAGGGCTTCTGTGGGACAGGCATCAATGCAGGCAGTGCAACTTCCACAATGGTCGGTGACTGGGGTGTCGTATTCCAATTCCAAATCGATGATCAATTCGGCTATAAAAAAGAAAGAGCCTACTTTTTGGGTGATTAAATTGGTGTTTTTACCCATCCACCCCAGTCCACTACGGGTAGCCCAAACTTTGTCCATTACTGGAGCAGAATCAACAAATACCCTACCGTTGATCTCGCCTATTTCCTCTTTGAGAACCTGAAAGAGTTGTTTGAGTTTGTCTTTGATTACAAAATGGTAATCGGTGCCATAGGCATATTTGGAGATTTTAGGGGCATCCTGTGTTTGCTTGGCTTCGGTATAATAGTTGAGTAAAAGGGAAACCACGCTTTTGGCACCAGGCACCAACAAACGAGGGTCAAGGCGTTTGTCGAAATGGTTTTCCATGTAGGTCATTTTGCCGTGTTTTCCTTGCTGGAGCCACTGCTCCAAACGTGGGGCTTCAGCTTCCAAAAATTCGGCTTTGGATATACCACAAGAAAGGAATCCCAAATCTTGAGCGGCCCTTTTGATGATGGCGGTATTGTGGGATAAAGACAACATTTTTTCTTAAATCTAAATCGTTTATGATAGAGGACAAGGGCAATTTAGCAGAAAATTATTGAGTGTGGAAAAAAATGATCTGTTTACTACAATTTTATTGTTTATATAACTGATTCAAAACTTGCCATAATGATTTGAAAGGAGACTAAATCACTTATTTAAAATCCAAAAAAATAACTTTTATAACTATTATTATGTAAAATAAATATTAAATATTATTTACTATATATTTTCTTGATTATTGGTACATAGAATTTACCTAAAACATAACCATTTGATCTAAAAGAGAATCATTAAAAATTGAGAATTAGGCAAAAAAACGTGAAGAGATAAGCCCATAAATCGATAAAAATTGGATGCTGTGAATTAAAACAATCCTCCCTGATTATCCTTGATCCTTCCTAGGTGACGGTAGGCCAATTCGGTGACTTCTCTACCCCTCGGGGTTCTAACCAAAAACCCTTCCTGGATCAAAAAAGGTTCATAGACCTCTTCGATGGTCTCGCCATTTTCTGAAACGGCCGTGGCCAATGTGGTAATCCCAACGGGACCTCCCTTAAATTTATCAATAAGGGTGGTAAGAATTTTATTGTCCATTTCATCTAGTCCATGAGCGTCAACATTTAAAGCATTCAGGGCATATTGGGTAATTTCAATATCAATTTTACCGTTCCCTTTAATTTGCGCAAAATCCCTGACCCTTCTCAGCAGGCCATTAGCAATTCTTGGGGTACCCCTGCTTCTCCCCGCAATCTCGATTGCGGCTTGTGAAGTAATGGCGACATTCAAGATATTGGCGCTGCGTTCCAAGATGGTGGACAAGAGTTCGGTATTGTAATATTCCAGTCGACTGGTGATGCCAAATCGAGCGCGCATGGGAGCGGTCAATAGTCCAGAACGAGTAGTTGCGCCTACTAACGTAAAGGGGTTAAGGTTAATTTGAACTGTTCGGGCATTGGGACCCGTTTCAATCATGATGTCGATCTTGTAGTCCTCCATAGCTGAATACAAATACTCCTCTACTATAGAACTCAACCGATGGATTTCATCGATAAACAATATATCTCTAGGCTGTAAATTGGTCAGCAGTCCTGCCAGATCTCCGGGCTTGTCTAATACAGGTCCAGAAGTCATTTTGATACCCGCTTGCAACTCCCCCGCCAAAATATAGGCTAAGGTAGTTTTTCCCAGACCAGGAGGACCGTGAAAAAGGGTATGGTCCAGTGCTTCTTCGCGTTGATTTGCTGCCGCTACAAATACCTTTAAGTTTTCCAGGATACTGTCTTGGCCAGCAAAATCATCAAAACTTTCTGGTCTTAAGGCTCTGTCTATGTCTTTTTCCTCAGGTGAGAATTGATCACCAGAGGGGTCTAAAAACTCATTCATTTATAACAAAGATAAATGATTAATGCTTAGCAAATAAATCCCTTGGAAAGGTAACAGCATTAAAAACAAGGATAAAGGGTGTTAAAATAAAAAAGCTGCCTTGAGGCAGCTATTTGTTGGCATTATATCTCCTAATGTTGCAATTCTTCTTCCCCTTCTTTAAGTGGAATATGCTGTGGCACATAGTCTTCCTCATGACCCGGTTTAGAATAATCATAAGCCCATCGGTGTACTTCAGGGATTTTTCCTTCCCAGTTCCCGTGAATGTGCTCAATAGGAGCCGTCCATTCGAGTGTATTGGATTTCCAAGGGTTTTGTTCTGTGGGTTTTCCGTAAAAAATACTGTGGATAAAATTGTACAGGAATACCAATTGAGCTGCTCCTGCGATCAAAGCAAATACGGTAATCACAACATTGATATTGGCCAAATCGTCAAAATAAGGAAAGGCTGTGTTGGTATAGTATCTTCTCGGTAATCCAGCCATTCCAATAAAGTGCATGGGGAAGAATACCCCATAGGCACAGATAGCGGTGACCCAAAAGTGGAGGTAACCCAAGTTTTTATTCATCATCCTTTTGAACATCTTAGGGAACCAGTGGTAAACCCCAGCAAAAAGTCCATAAAGTGCCGAGATTCCCATTACTAAATGGAAGTGGGCCACTACAAAATAAGTGTCATGAACGTTGATATCAAGCGTACTGTCACCCAAAATGATTCCTGTCAATCCACCAGAAATAAAGGTGGATACCAAACCAATAGAAAACAGCATGGCAGGATTGAGCTGCAAATTACCTTTCCAAAGGGTGGTGATATAATTGAAAGCCTTTACCGCTGAGGGGATAGCTATCAATAGTGTTGTAAAAGTAAATACCGATCCAAGAAATGGATTCATTCCTGAGATAAACATATGGTGTCCCCAAACAATGGTTGACAAAAAGGCAATAGCCAAAATAGAAGCTACCATCGCACGATAACCAAAAATGGGTTTTCGAGAATTGGTCGCTATGATTTCTGAGGTGATTCCCAGGGCAGGCAATAATACAATGTATACTTCGGGGTGACCCAAAAACCAAAAAAGGTGTTCGTAGAGAACAGGCGATCCTCCTTGATAATGCAATACCTCTCCTTGAATAAAAATGTCTGAAAGGAAAAAGGAAGTTCCAAAACTTCTATCCATAATCAATAGCAAAGCTGCTGATAACAACACAGGAAAGGAAACCACTCCAATAACGGCCGTGATAAAGAAAGCCCAAATGGTCAAAGGCAAACGACTCATGGTCATTCCTTTGGTTCTAAGATTCAATACGGTAACGATATAATTCAGTGATCCCAACAAAGAGGATGCAATAAAGATAGCCATAGAAACGAGCCAAAGGGTCATTCCCAATCCAGATCCTGGTTGTGCTTGTGGCAATGCGCTTAGTGGAGGGTAAATGGTCCATCCAGCTGCTGCAGGCCCTGCTTCAACAAATAGTGAACCGATCATAATAACACTAGAAAGGAAAAACAACCAATAGGAAATCATGTTGAGCAATCCAGAAGCCATATCTCTTGCTCCGATTTGCAACGGAATTAAAAGGTTACTGAAGGTTCCACTCAATCCTGCTGTGAGGACAAAGAATACCATAATGGTTCCGTGAATGGTAACCAAAGCCAGATATACATTAGGGTCCATGACACCATCTGGCGCCCATTTTCCCAGTAGGGTAGACATAATGCCCATAGGCTGCTCTGGCCAAGCGAGTTGTAATCGGAATAATAGAGACATAGCAATCCCTATAATCCCCATAAATAATCCTGTGATCAAGTATTGTTTCGAGATCATTTTATGATCTTGACTGAATACATACTTGGTGATGAACGTTTCTTTGTGATGATGTCCGTGATCCTCCTCTTCGTGTACTTGCGCTGCTGCTGTTGACATGATCTTATTTAATTTTAAGGTTTATTGAATGACTTCGGCAAAAGTTTGCTGATCAGTCATCCATTTTTCAAATTCTTCGGGTGTTTCTACGACTATTTTCATTTGCATATTGTAGTGCGAAGCTCCACAAATTTTATTACAAAGTAACAAATAATCGAAGACATAAGGTTCTAAAGCCTCCTCACCTTTTGCGATAAGGGCTTGACTGTTTTCTCTTCTGATGGCATTGATTTTTTTGACCTTGGCTTTCATGTCTTCTGTTTGACGCATTTCCTCGGTCGTTACAGTAGGTACAAATGCAAATTCAGTGATCATACCCGGTACACAATTCATTTGTGCTCTAAAGTGAGGCATGTAGGCAGAATGCAATACGTCCTGAGAGCGCATTTTAAAAA
>JABGSU010000180.1 GCA_018647605.1 Flavobacteriaceae bacterium
AAAACCAACAAAACCCAACTCTGCGCCCAACTGTATAAAATCACTGTGGGCATGATAGGGCACAATATAGCCTGTAATGTCCTCCTTATCGTAGTCTATGGAGGTAAGTTTCCAGTTTCCAATCCCAACACCCAAAATGGGGTTTTTGGCGATTTGGGTTAAAACATCTTCATAATAGCGCAAGCGCTGATTAACCGAACCATCGTTGGTACTGACTGAGATGGTCGCCGCACGAGACAAGGCATCTGCTCCCTTATCCGAGATCAGAATTTGATTCAGTACCAAGGCCAAAACTAGTGGCAACAAATAATATAGGTTAAAGGAAAATTCCTTGATGGAACGTGTTTTAAAATAGTTGACCGCAGTCCAAAAGAGCAACAATAGCCCAATCAAGGCCGCTGCTACAAAAGATGCCCTACTCTGAATCATTGAAAGTGAAAATAGACTCAAAAGAACCAGTAAAGCGTAGGCAATTTTCATCCACAATTTTGGCGATCTGATGATCAAATACAATACATAGGGGATCTTTATTGCAATGGAGAAAGCGGTGATGTTTCGGTTGGCCGTGACTCCCTTTAAAACCCCAGGATTAATCCCTCCAGCTTTGTACATTTCTAGCGCCTGCTGCAAAACTGCATAAACCTCAATGGAAAGTATGGCCATAATGGCAAGGGAGAGCAAACGGTTTTTGTCTTTGATGTTGTAGAGCAAAATTCCCAGATGTAAAAACATAAAAAGGGTATTGAAATGCCGAACGATATTGACCAACACCTCCGTGGGATTGATGGCATAGAAATAGGAGAAGGCTGCCCACAGCACAAAGCCCATATACGTTAAACTCATATAGGAACTCAATACCGCTACAAAACGCTCTTGATAGTTTTTCCTGTGAATGAATAAATAAAGGCCACACAATAGGTTGAGGACACTCAGATACAGCCACTGTGGTGCTATCTTATCTACTGCCTCCCAATTGGGAATAAATCCCACCAGCAAAAATGCGATGATCAATAGAGAAGGAAGAAAATTAGAGGTGTCAAGTGACGTTTGCTTGGGGGCGGATTTAGCCATACTTGTTTTTTCTTTATTACTTTGCAAGATAAAGATTTATTTGTGAATTTGATACTGCAATATATATGAGTCCCTTAAGTTATTTTTTAATCGTTTTGGTCAGCCTTATTATTTCCTATGGATTGAAATTATGGTTCACCCGACTCCAAAAGTTTGATGCCATTAACCACCGATCGGTTCATCAGACTAAAGCTACTAAAACTGGTGGAATGGCCGTTTTCCTAAGCCTGTTCTTGTGTTCGCTATACTACTACCTTCAAGCGGTTCAAATTTTTGATTTTTCACTCTTGATTCCATTGGGCATCATGTTTGTCGTTGGTGTTTATGATGATTTTTACAATGCCGATTTTAAACTGAAGTTTTTTTTACAGATCATCGTGGCCAAGATATTGATCGATCAAGGTTTTATCATCGATAATTTTCACGGGGTTTTGGGATTAAACGAAATTCCTCGTTTGGCCAGCCAAATATTTACGGTGTTTGTATTTTTGGTCATCGTCAATGCCATCAACTTCATCGACGGAATTGACGGTTTGGCCATCACCGAAGCCATTAAAGTCATTGTACTGGTAGAGTTTTTCTCCGCTGAATTTACGCCTCTTTATTCGTTGGGAATGATTACCGTTTTCGGTCTTTTACCTCTTTATTATTTTAATTATAAGAAGGACTTTAAGGTATTTTTGGGAGATGCAGGTTCCCTTTTTCTAGGTACCTTGATCGCGATCTATCTTTTTTATGTATTAGGGTCAGATTATTCATTAGACCCAATTTATTCGGCCAACAAACCTCTTTTGGCCATGAGTTTGATTGCTTACCCGCTTTTTGACTTACTCAGGGTTTTTATCATTCGTATTCGCAATAAAAAATCCCCTTTTAGTCCGGATCAAAACCACCTCCATCATTTGTTGGTCAAAAAGGGATATGCTCACTTTACGATCGTATTGATCGTGCTCACTTTCTCTTTGATTTTTCTTTTAATCCCTTTTGGGGTATAAAAAAAGCCCTCCCAAAGGGAGGACTTTTAAGGTATTTATAAATCCTACTTACTCAATAAAGAGTAATAGTTTTATTGACAAGCGTCAATGATTCTGTCCATCTCTTGGATAGAGTCAATAGAATCACCATCGGTTTCATTGTCAGCATCATTTGCACCGCCAGTTAGTCCATCAATACCTGCTTGGGCATCATTATCACCATTCAAAGTAGCACTCAACGTAGCAGTTACAGCAGTCGGTGTAGTATCATCTGTAACTAACTCTAGATTTAGATCTATGGTTGGCGTTACAGTTCTATCCTCTTGATCTGCGTAGAAATGAATGAATTCACTGACTGAACACAACAGTCCTGTTGCGTCTGTAAGACTCGCACTAGAGTATGGAGTGGTTTCAGATCCAGCAATAGCGGTAGTATAAGTAGCAGCTAACGCATTACCAGAAATAGTAACTGTAACTTGTGCACC
>JABGSU010000181.1 GCA_018647605.1 Flavobacteriaceae bacterium
GATTTAAATAAAGAACGACTCATGCCGCTTAAAAATAAAAAAATCGTCATTAGTGGAGGCCCTGGAAGCGGAAAAACCACCCTAATTGACTTATTGAACAAAAATGGGTTTGATTGCATTGAGGAATTATCGCGAGGCATAATCCAAAATGCACGAGAAGAAGGAGAAGACAATTTCTTTACATCCCAACCCATTATTTTTAGCGAACAAGTCTGGCAAGGAAGAAGGCGGCAATACGAAACAGCAAACTCAAAGTCTTGCAATCATCAAAAGCCCTATATATTCTTTGATAGGGGCCTTCACGATGTAGTGGCCTACTTGGAGTGCCTTGCTATTTCTTATGATCCCAATCGGTTTGATTTGACAAAATACAATTATGACCTGGCACTTCTGCTCCCTCCTTGGAAAGCCATTTATACAACCGACAATGAACGAAAAGAAAGTTTTGAAGAAGCTGAAAAACTCTATTTTTACATAAAAAAAACCTACCAAAATCAAAGAATACCCATTATTGAAATTCCATTTCAAAGTCCAGAAGCAAGAATTTCGACCCTATTGCAGTATTTAGATCATGGAAAAAATGCTTGATTACCTAAAGCGCTATTGGAACAGCAATGCTTTTCGTCCTCTACAACAGGAAGTGATTGAGCATTATCTCAAGGGAGAAGACACCCTTGTATTGATGCCCACAGGGGGAGGCAAGTCAGTCTGTTTTCAACTGCCTGCCCTTCTGGAAGAAGGGCAAATTTTGGTTATCTCTCCACTGATTTCACTGATGCAGGACCAGGTAAATCAACTCAACAAACGGGGAATTAAATCAATGTTTTTTGAAAGTCATTACGGTAAAAACGATCTCTACCGCCAATTGGAAAACGCCCGAAATGGTGGATTTAATCTAATCTACTGCTCTCCAGAGCGACTTATGAATGAACCTTTTCTATATCAAATTCAAAAACTAAATATTCAAGGTATCGCCATCGATGAAGCCCATTGTATTTCGGAATGGGGACACGATTTCAGACCTGCCTTTAAAGCCATCAAAAACCTAAGGCCGATGTTTCCCGATGTTCCTTTTATGGCCCTCACAGCAACAGCAACAATAAAGGTACTGGACGAGATAAAGATACTTCTTGGTCTAAATCAGCCTAAGGTTTTCAAAAATTCTTTTGAAAGAAAAAACATTCATTATCAAGTTCGCTATACCGAGGACAAGATGGGGGAATTGAAAAAAATACTGACACCATCAACCACTGCCATCATTTATTGTCGTTCAAGAATCAAAACAGAAAATGTAGCCGAGCAATTATATCGATGGGGCTTAAAAGCAAGTTTTTATCATGGAGGATTAGAGGCCACCGTCAAGAAACAGCGCCTAGAGGACTGGAAAAGTGAAACCACCCCCATCATGGTAGCGACCAATGCTTTTGGAATGGGTATCGATAAAAGTAATGTGAGGAAAGTAATCCACCTACTCATGCCAGAAAGTATGGAGTCCTACTATCAGGAAACAGGAAGAGCGGGTAGGGATGGCCTTATGTCGGAGGGTGTCCTGCTAGTTCACCCTTCTGATAAAATCCGACTGGAAGATCAATTCCTCCGTCACCTTCCCGACTCAAAATACCTCAAGCGATTTTTTAAAAAGCTGTGTGATGCGCTTAATATTGCTTATGGCGAAGGCGCAGAAGAAGAATACAAACTGAATTTTAAAGCCTTTTGCGATACGTATCATTTCCATCCCAAAAAAGCACATCAATGCCTAAGTATATTGGATAGAGAAGGAGTTTTTGAATTAAAACAAAACCATGAAACCCAAACCCATTTAAAAATCATATCAAGTCACTCAGAAGCGCTGTACCGATCGGAGCAAGGCGACGATGCGGCCCGACTACTTCAGTTTTTTATGCGGAATTATGAAGAACTTTTTAGAAAAGAGAAAAAAATCAACTTTGGTCAAGTGGTAGATCTACTTGGAATAAGTTTCAGTGAAATTCCAAAAAAACTGCAACTTTTAGAAAAAGAAAATATTATCGCCTACCAACAATCAAATACTGACCTAAAACTTTACTGGAAAGTACCTAGGGAAGATCAATACACCCTCAATCCGTTTCTCAAAAGAATGGCAGCACACCATCAACTCAAAGCCGATAAAATAAGCTTTATGCTGGACTATGCTTTTGAGAAAATGGAATGCAAGCGCAATAAAATTTTAAAGTATTTTGGTGAAAGAAAATCGGATAACTGCCAACAGTGTTCCGCAAAAAGTTGTAGAAAAGAGGAGAAATTAGAGGTCGATATCCAATCTGAAATAAAAAATATACTTCAAAAAGGAGCATTGAATGCCTATCAAATCGGTTTGAAAATTGGGATATCAAATGAATTGATTGTGATAGCTTTGCAAGAGATGTTGGATGAAAACCACATCGGGTTGAATGAATCAAATCAGTTTTACCTCAAATGAGTCAAAATATAATTTTCTTTGGAACACCTCCATTTGCCGTTCAATGTTTAAAAAAAATGGTAGCGGAAAAGTTCAATATAGTAGCTGTGGTTACTGCCCCAGATCGACCCGCAGGTAGGGGCAGGCAAATTAAAAAATCTGCCGTCAAAGAATTTTCGGAAGAGCATAATCTAAGGATTATTCAGCCTACAAACCTCAAAGACCCCGGTTTTGCAAAACAATTAAAAGGATTGTCCCCCGATTTAATGGTTGTGGTGGCCTTTCGTATGTTGCCCAAGGTCATTTGGGCTATCCCTCCCAAAGGAACTTTTAACCTTCATGCCTCACTCCTTCCCCACTACAGAGGGGCTGCCCCAATCAACTGGGCCCTAATCAATCAGGAACAACAAAGCGGTGTAACAACATTCTTTATCAACGAAGAAATCGATACTGGAGCCATTCTTTTGCAAGAAACAGTGACCCTAAATAAGGATGAAACTGCTGGTAGCTTGCATAACAAACTTGCCCTAAAAGGAAGCGAATTGATCTGCACTACCATCAAAGGGGTTTTTAATGGATCGATTAGCCCCAAGAAGCAAGATTGGAAAGGAACCGAAAAAAAAGCTCCGAAGTTGAACAAAGAAAACATCTTTATTGACTGGAATCAATCTCTAGAGTCTATCTATGCAAAAATCAAAGGTTTATCTCCCTATCCAGGAGCCAAATCACAATGGATTGAAGATCAAAAAGTATCCATCATCAAAATATTTGAAGCTAAAATAATACAGGAACAACATCATTTTAGCCCACGACAAGTCATCGTCAGAAACCAAGAAATATTGATTTCCCACCCAGCAGGATTTCTCAACTGTACACTTTTACAGTTCCCAAATAAGAAAAAAATGAATGCAAAGGACATATTGAATGGTTCAGTTTTTTCCACAGAACTAGTGGTGTGTTGAGTTAAAAGCTTTGCTATTATCAACAAATAATGGTTTTTATTAACAATAATGGGGATTTGAGCGGATTTTCCATTGGACTTTAATTAAAGCGTATAAATTTGTTATTCTAATAAATAACCTTTTTAGATTATGAACAAATCAGAATTAATTGATGCAATGGCAGCTGATGCTGGCATCTCCAAAGCAGCTGCAAAAGCAGCATTAGAATCACTCATCGGTAGTGTTGGAAAAACCCTTAAAGGCGGAGGACGTGTTTCTCTTGTTGGATTTGGGTCTTGGTCAGTTTCGAAAAGAGCCGCTAGAGAAGGAAGAAATCCCCAAACTGGTGCTACTATCAAAATTGCAGCCAAAAATGTTGTGAAGTTTAAAGCTGGTGCTGAATTATCAGGTTCTGTCAACTAAACTTTTAAATCCAAAAAAAAAGCTTCCCGATGGGAAGCTTTTTTTTTGGTATTCAATGAATAATTAATTAAATTAAACATAAAATTGAATTTATCGAATCATGGAATCGGGTAAACTTCTTATTGCTGAACCTTCGGTTTTTGGTGATCAAAACTTTCACCGGTCAATTGTGATCATTGTTGATCAAAAAGAATCAGGACTCTTAGGTTTTATAATCAACAAGTCTCTTAACTATGATATTAGTGATGTTTTACCCGAGATCAAAAAGGACTTTCCCCTATACTATGGCGGGCCTGTGGAACAAGACAATCTTTTTTTTATTCACAATGCAGGCCACTTGATACCTGGCAGTATGAAAATAGATGACAAGCTTTTTTGGGGAGGGGAGTTCGAAAAGGTAATTGTATTGGTGAACGAAGGCATCCTAACTCCTAAAGACATTCGCTTCTTTCTTGGCTATTCTGGCTGGTCAGGAGATCAATTACAGCAGGAAATTGGTGCCAATTCATGGGTGGTGGTCGAAAATCCACTAGCGGGCAAAATATTATCCCACAATACACAAAGCTTGTGGAAAGATCAAATGATTGCCTTAGGAGGAAAATACCTTGTTTGGTCTAATACTCCTGAAAATCCATACCATAATTAGGACTTTAAGTGAATCAAAAACTTTTTATAAATCAATTCTGAAATAAGCTTTTCAAATTTTTTCTTTCTAAACTGATTGATTTGTATCCACCCATGATCAGAGGAAATTAAAAATACCTCTTGGGCTTGTTGGATTGAAAAAATTGGTATTTCTGTTTCAATGACTTCCCATTCACTCTCTTTATTCAGGAAATCAATCAGTGCTCTCCTTAAAACAGCATTAAACGCACCTTCATTCAGTGCTGGAGTTTGAATTTTGCCCTCATGGAATAAAAAAACAGCTCCGTGGGTGCTCTCCACTAATCGCCTGTGATTATTCAAAAGTAATGCAGCTCCAAAACCATTCTCATAGGCAAACACTTGGCCTAATTCACGTAAAGAGGCATTGGTCTGAAAAAGATTGGAATAGTCATTAGAAAACACATAATGGTCTTTGTACAATGTCAAATTTAAATCTTTACTCTCCCATGAAATTTCATGGAGTTGCATTACAAAACAAATTGGACTCACCGTTTTATCAGTTGTAGAGTTATGAGTCCTGTAGAATTTTAAACTAAAACATTGAATTTCAGTATTAACGGTCAAATAATCATTGAGCTGTTGCATTTGTTCCTTAAAAAAAGTCAATGAATATTGCATCGGAATTTCCACTCTAGATTGTCTCAAAGCAGCCATAATAGAAAAATAGTGGGCTTCTAATAAAAAAAACTCAGCCTGAAAAGACAATAAATGATGGGTATGAACCGGAAGGTTTGTTAGATGAAAAAGCAGTTGCTCAGGAACATCCTTGAACCTGGAATAACATTTTCCGTCAAAATTAATCATGTAAAGGGGTTTAGGAAGAACCTAGGACCTGTTTTAGATCAGCAATTAAACTGTCCCAAAGTAGTTTTGATTCATCCATTTCATCATCATCTGCATAATCTGAAACTATTAAAGAAACGTCTTTGGTAATTTCATCCACTTCTATTTTGAACTCAAAATAATAATCGGCATCCTCAGGCGATCCATTATCCCATTGAAAACGAATTCTTTCATTTATTTTAGTTTGAATCAACTTTGCATTCTCTTCAGTATCATCCCAAATAAATTGAAAGTTTTCACCCCTAGAATTAACATTGTCTGCAAACCATTCGGACAAGCCAGAGGGCGTGGAAAGATATTGGTACAATAGCTGAGGAGAAGACTGAAAATCATACTCTACAGAAAAGAAAGTCTTTTTACTCATTAAGGCAATATTTGTCGGTAATATATATAAAAAAGTTTAGGTGTGACCCAAAGTGCGATTTTTTTTTTGGAAGTTAAAAGTGTCACTAAAAATTATAATTTTATATTTGCGCATTAAAAATGGCGAGGTAGCTCAGCCGGTTAGAGCGTCGGATTCATAACCCGGAGGTCGGGAGTTCAAGTCTCCCTCTCGCTACTTGATATAACACCTTTTCTGAAGGTGTTTTTTTTGGGAAAATTATTTTTCTTTAAAACCTCTATTAGCAATGGTTTACTGTTGTTTTTTTTGATTGTTAAATAAATTTAAACCCTAGAGGAAAATCGGTAGGAAGTCAGATTTATTTAATCTTTAAAAAAAAATAGCAAGAAAATTTCGGGTGCTACTCAATTATGTACCCCTGATCTCTGAACTCTAATTGCTTTATCCCTCCAAAATTTATGTATTTTTTTTGCTCGCTCAGCAGGAGTACCTCAGAAGTGAAATAATTACATGCTATATCTTCAAAGATTTCGACATGAGATGGTTTGATAACTCCTGCAATGGAAAGAAGGTTTTTAACTCCAATGATTTTACCCTCGACTTCGAAGACGTTATCCTTTTCTTTATTTTTGAAATTAATAAAAGAATTAATGGCACCAAACATGTCATAGAGGTCAATATGCTTCTCAAGATAAGTATCCACAAACCTTCTAATTACTCCGAATTTGTCTGTTGAAAATTTATCGTGATTGTAAATGCTTACTTCTTTGATATAAGGTATTTTCATTTATAAATGTTTGGAAGTCAATTATTTTGATCCATTCCTCTAGAAGCAAATCTGTTGGTTTATTTACAGACCCATTAACGGGGTAGTTTTCGGTCAAAGCTCTTAAATGATTCAGTTGGTTTTCATCAAGGTCAAAAAACTCAAAAAGAATTGAGTAGCCATAGAACGGTTTTCCGCAATCGCGAATCGTTAGGAAATCATGTAAGACAGAATAAATAATTGATTCATTGACGATCATTTATCTTACATTTTGTATATAAATATAATAATAGGGAACAGTTAATATCCACAATCTTATTCAAATGTAATAAGTGGTCACTTTTGTGAAAAAAAAGGTAGGTTTGGTGTAATATTTGGTAAAATGATTTAATAGAAAAGGGGAGCGCGAATCAAAAGAGAGATGAAATTCTTTCAATGTAGTTTTAATTCATTTGTTTAATTGTTTTTTTAATTAACAGTATAAATATAAATGATTACAAATAAATACTATTTAATGACTTTTTTTTTAATTTTGTCTAAAATTAATTTTTTTAGTATAAATAAATCAATTGGTAACTGATTCTGAAAGAATTCTGGCTGTTATAAATCACTCTAAGATGAGTAGGCGTGCTTTGGGTATTTCGTTAGGTTATACTGACGGTTCTTTCTTGTTTCATGTAATCAATGGACGCAACGGAATATCTACCAAACTTGCCCGTAAAATTACAGATGTGTTTCCGGAAATAAATTATGATTGGCTTCTAAAGGGAGAAGGTAATATGGTCACAAAAAAGGAAGCTCAGTCGAGAAATGATTTGGAGGAGAGAATTCAGTTTTTGGAAGATCATATTAAAGGACAAGGCGCTCGAATAGAACTTTTGGAACAAAATCTAGCAGTTCTTGGGAATCCTAACAAAGAGGACTAAAAGCTGAATTCTGTTTTTAAAATTCCCCAAATATTTGATTACTTTAGAGAACAAAATAATTCAAAATGAAAAAACTAAGTATATGTCTATTATTTGTATTGATCACAGTTTCCCTAAATGCACAAAAAATATCCCTTTTTAACGGTAAAGATTTAAGTGGGTGGAACATCCATGGTTCAGAAAAATGGTATGTAGAAGGGGGTTTATTGGTCTGTGAAAGTGGACCTGAACAAAAATATGGTTACCTCTCTACCGAAAATCATTACGATGATTTTATATTGACCTTGGAATTCAAACAACAAGCCAATGGCAATAGTGGTGTTTTTTTTCGCTCTAATCTAGAAGGTACCAAAATTAGCGGTTGGCAGGTAGAAGTTGCCCCTCCTGGTCATCACAGCGGTGGTGTATACGAATCCTACGGACGCGGTTGGCTGATCCAACCTGAAGCCAAAAAAGACAAAGCCCTAAAAATGGGTGAGTGGAATAAAATGAAAATTAAGGTGGTTGGTAATAAAGTAACTACGTGGCTCAACGGCACTAAAATGATCACTTTATCTGATGAAAAGATCGGTCAGGGAAAAGGTTCCATCGCGCTCCAAATACACGATGGCGGCGGTATTAAAGTGAAATGGAGAAACCTACAGGTCAAACCATTATGAGTCAGCTACTCTAACCAACATTAATAATTCTTCCTTATTGATTAACAAGCACTTAGAGGCAATTCAGATTTAACTGAATTTGAAAATGCCAAAAACGTGCCAACATGAGTATCACTTATCCTAAGGTTTGCCAATCGATTCATGGCAAATACTACATCGACTTTGTTTTGAATAACAAAAGATACCGCCTTAAAAACGGTAACAAAATCAAGCTTAAACTCAACCCTAATTCATTCCCTTTAAAACATCGTAGGAGGCAAGCCGAGCTATTAGCTAAGAAGGTCTATGACCATGTAGTATCTAATAACTACTCCTTTGATAAGGATAGCCGTTCCTGTGAATTAGCACTCTTTGATAGGCTGATTGAAAGTAAGCTTAGCGAGAACCTTTCAGACCATTATAGAAAGACCCTCAGGGAGCTCTCAGAGAAGCTTAGAGAGCAGGTATTAATCAATAACACCATCCCTATTGAATTCACAAACGACCTTGTTAGAAGCTATCAAAACAACACTAGTTTTAACACCGTTAGAAGGCA
>JABGSU010000017.1 GCA_018647605.1 Flavobacteriaceae bacterium
AAGATAAAAAGGTAAGTCTGAATGAATTATCATTTTAATTTTTATATTTGCAGGCCTCTAAATGCTAACATTAATACAAATAAATTAAATATGACAAAAGCTGATATCGTAACCAATATATCTGATCAGCTAGGGATTGATAAAACCGATGTTCAAGACACAGTTGAAAAATTCATGAAAGAGATTAAGAACTCTCTTGAAGGTGGTGAAAATGTCTATTTACGTGGTTTTGGAAGCTTCATTATTAAAACGAGAGCAGAAAAAACTGGAAGAAATATCTCTAAGAACATAGCGGTAAAAATTCCAGCTCACAATATTCCTGCCTTCAAACCTGCTAAAGTTTTTGTTAATGGGGTAAAATCGAAGGTAGAAGTTGCTTAATAAATTATTTATAAACTCAAAATTAAAGCTGAAGTATGCCAAGTGGTAAAAAAAGAAAACGGCATAAGGTAGCCACGCACAAACGAAAGAAGCGTAGAAGAGCCAACCGTCACAAGAAAAAATAGTGTTTGGAAATACACTTAAAATATTCTCCAAAGTTCATTGATATTTGATACTGCTACGTCAGTATCTTCAGGAAAATACTGAATATTTATTGTTTAACAACGACAATTGAAAACTGTCGTAACTAAAATTCATCAGAGTGAATAAAGAACTAATTATACGATCGAATTCCTCTGCTGTTGATTTTGCACTGCTCAAGGATGGAAAATTAATTGAGCTCAATAAAGAAGTAGACAACAACAAGTTTTCTGTGGGTGATATTTACGTCGCCAAAATCAGAAAGCCTGTTTCGGGTCTCAACGCCGCTTTTGTAGGTGTAGGTCATGAAAAAGATGGTTTTTTACATTACCATGATTTAGGACCCAACCTTCCTTCCCTATTGAAATTTTTTAAACAGGTAAGCTCAGGTAAAACCAAAGATTATTCATTAAAGAATTTTCGTTTTGAAAAAGAAATACCCAAAGATGGATCAATACAAGATTATCTAAAGACCCAACAACAGATACTTGTTCAGATAGTCAAAGAACCTATTTCTACTAAGGGCCCAAGAGTCAGCTCTGAATTGTCCTTAGCAGGAAGATTCATGGTTCTTATTCCATTTTCAGACCGCATTTCTATTTCGCAAAAAATTGAAAGTAATGCCGAAAAAAACCGGTTAAAGAAACTGGTCAAAAGCATTCGACCAAAGGGTTTTGGTGTCATCATCAGAACGGTGGCCAACAACCAAAAGGTCAAAGAACTGGATGCCGATTTGCAACAATTGCTCGGCCGATGGAAAAACTTATGTGAAAAATTTGTTAGTGTGGATAAATACCCCACCAAAATTCTCAGTGAAATCAATCGATCTTCGTCCATATTGAGAGACATTTTCGATAATGATTTTACAGGCATACATGTGGATGACTCCGAAATGCAAGTTGAGATCAAGGATTATTTAAAAACTATTGCACCTGACAAAGAATCCATTGTTAAGTATTTCAAAAATAAAACCACTTCCATTTTCGATCATTTTGGTATAGAAAAACAAATCAAAACTGCATTTGGCACAACCGTTTCCATGCAAAAAGGCGCCTATTTGGTAATAGAACACACGGAAGCCCTGCATGTCATAGATGTCAATAGTGGTAATCGATCCAACAAGGCTAAGTCACAAGAACAAACAGCCTTGGAAGTCAATTTGATTGCTGCCAGTGAAATTGCCAGACAATTGAGATTGAGAGATATGGGAGGTATTATTGTAGTCGATTTCATCGACCTCAATACCAACGAAAATCGAAAAAAATTATTTGAACATCTTCGCAAGGAGATGGAAAGTGACAGAACCAAACACAAAATTCTGCCACCTTCACGATTTGGATTGATCCAAATTACCCGTCAACGGGTTCGCCCCGAGATGAATATTAAAACAAGAGAACCCAATCCCAATAAAAATGGTGAGGTTGAAGCTCCCATTGTTTTAATAGACAAAATCAACGCAGAGCTTGACAAAATTGTCGAGCACAGGCACAACAAAAAGAAAAAGCTGCATTTGCACCTTCACCCTTTTATCGCTGCCTATCTAACCAGCGGTTTCCCCTCCATCCGGGCCAGCTGGTATTTTAAACACAAAAAGTGGGTGCGTATTGTACCCCGTGATGCTTACCTGTATTTGGAGTTCCGTTTTTTGGATCAGAACAGAAGACTACTCCGAACTAGATAAATGAAAAACCGCCTTGGAAATAAGGCGGTTTTTTTTTATCAGATTTTAAGATGATCTAAAATATCTGGGATCGGCTCTATTTCCTCTTGAGTCGTTGCCCTTGATTCTGTAACACAAATACCTACTACATTCGTGTATTCTTTTATACGATCAATTAAACTAACATCTTCCTCGATTTTAAAACCATTGTCGGTCGGAAAACCTGTATGCTTAAACTCCGATTGATCCAAAACATCCAAATCCAAATGGATGTAAGAATTTTCAAACACTTTGATAAAATTTTGAAGTACTTCAAACTTACATTCATCATGCCGTTCAATGTTGTGAGTCTCAATGAATTTTTCTTCTGCTTCATCAACATCCCTTAATCCCAAATAACAAAATTGCTCGTGCCTAAGGGTTGAAAAAAGCAACTCCAATATATTCTCATTGCCTTCCCCCAAGAGCGTACGAATAGGCATTCCGTGAAAATTTTTGCTCGGCGAACTCTCTGGAGTATGAATATCGGCATGGGCATCGATCCAAAGGATTCCCAAACTACCCTTATATTTTTTATTGAGATAGGAAACGGGAATTATGTCAACACCACAATCCCCTCCCAAAGTCGCTATTTTATCAAGATTAGATAAAATACTCCTAAAAGCTTCCATCTGTTCCAAAATAGGCTGATAACATTTAATGTTATCAACTGTATCTAAGGGGCTTGGAGATAAGGGAATGAATTTGATTTTTTCGTTTTTAAAAAACTGCTGTAAGGCTTTAGCACCGAATTCTATTTCGTTGGTCAGTCCAGAGCCTTGCCATTGTGGATTGATAAAAAGCATATTAACTGGTTTAATCAATTAAATAGGTATTACTTCTGTCGAGTGGTCTTCTTTTTTCGGGGACGACTAACGCCATTACTCCCTTTAATGATTTTCCCTCTTTTTGTTTTTTTATCACCTTTGCCCATAAATTTAGATTTGGATAGATTAATTTAATGAATTATTAGCGGGGCATCTTGAAAAACACAAAAACTCATTAATTTTGGGCATGCTTGATTCATCTTCTTCTTTAACGGAAATCCAAAAAAAAATGGAGCATTATTGTGCCTATCAGGAACGTTGTCATCAAGAGGTCACAAAAAAACTCAAAGGGCTAGGAATTTATGGAACCCCTATGGATACTGTTATTTCACACTTAATCGAACAAAACTACCTGAACGAAACTCGTTTTTCGGAACAATTTGTTCGCGGTAAATTCAATATCAAAAAATGGGGTAAAAAACGACTGCTCAGGGAACTAAAACAGCGCAATATTTCTGATTGGAACATTAAAAATGCGATGAAAGAAATTTCTGATACCGTCTACTTTGAATGCGCCCAAGCGCTAGCAGAAAAGTATTGGACTTCTTACCAGAATAAACCTTTAGCAATACAAAAGAAAAAAGTGTGGAATGCAATGCAGTACCGCGGTTGGGAGACAGAGCTGATTATAGAGAATATACTAAGACTAGAGCATCAGAAAGAGTAGCGCAATCCCAAAAGTCCATTGCCTTTGGGCATGGGGACCAAATTGGACTCCCAATAGTCCTTATTGAAAATATTATTAAAATATAGGTTGATTTCAAAAGAGCCAACCGTCCACCGTGCAGAAGCATCAACCACAGCATAGGCATCCCCCGAAGTCCTTTCTACATATTTGTAAATAAAATAAGTATTGAGATTTTCAGTGATGGGCCAATTGTAACTACCTATCACATGATGTTTTAAATCGTTATTAATGGTATAGCGTGAAAAATTGTAGCCATTGTTTTCCAAATTATTTTCCAAATAGGAATAATTGATTTTAAACTGGTGGGTAAGACTATTAAACGAGATCAGGTGAATGAGTTCCAGATCAATTCCGTTGGTGTTTACCTGTTGAATGTTTTCTGCTCTAAAAGGGATGCTGTCATCATTACTATTTTTGACAAAATCAATCAAATTTTTTGCCTTTCGACTAAAGTAGGCAATAGAGGCTGTGACTTTGGCATTGGAAAAACGAATTCCTATTTCGTGAGTGTTAGCTTCTTCAGGTTTGAGATTATAATTACCCAATGTTGTTCTATCAGAATAAAATAAGTCAGTAAAAGTTGGAATACGGAAAGTAACTCCAGTATTGGCATAGAATCTCAACTTGGGATTCATTTGCCATCCTATATCAAGACCTGGAAAACTATGCGCTCCAAAATCTGAAAAATAATTGGCAGCAATACCTGGAGTAATGTCCACACTGTTGTTAAAAAAGTAAAAACGGTGCTCCAAAAAAAAGTTCA
This sequence comes from Flavobacteriaceae bacterium, assembly GCA_018647605.1. Taxonomy (GTDB): domain Bacteria; phylum Bacteroidota; class Bacteroidia; order Flavobacteriales; family Flavobacteriaceae; genus UBA8316. The sequence continues at coordinate 4,500 of JABGSU010000017.1, forward strand.
TCATCGTCCGATTGCGATTCCCCAAATTATTACTTCTAATGGTCACACGGGAAATATCGACCCCCACACCCGTTATCCCTCCATCGGAAGCTACGGATACGTCTAAAGCCCCTCCTACTTTATGGGTTAGGTGTAAGTTGCGGTAAATCTCAGGCCTATTTCGGATGTATTCATATATGTCTTGCCCCCTGCGCCAATATACCTTGGGTTTAAATATCCAGTTCTCAATACTATGTCTTTGAGATAAAGAAATCAAACTGGCCTGTGTTTCCTCATATTGATCTATGGCCGATGGACTGGCATAGAAACCATTGGCTCCAAACTTTCTGCCGGCATAGGTGGCGATCATATCGATCGGAGTTTTATGGCGGTTAAAAATTGATTTTATAAAATATTGATTGTGATCAAAGTCTGTATTGTAACGGTAGCCGTCCGAGGTGTTTTTAGACATAAAGCCCAAAATACTCCTTTTTTCTGTGGTACTCCCCACAAAAATAGACCCGTTGGTTTGGTCATAGCTTCCGTGTTGCAGGTCAAGGGTAAGGGTTTTAGGAGTTTCTGTTTTGGTTACTATATTTATGGCTCCTGTAAAAGCATTTTGTCCATAAGCCCTTGCAGCAGGTCCCTTGATGATTTCGATACGTTCCACCATTTGGGGGGGTGGGAGGAAGTTAAGGGTATGATGCCCCGTTTGAGCATCGTCTAGCTTGATACCGTCAATGAGTAAAAGCGTTTGATCAAAAGTTCCTCCCCGGATACTAAGATCAGCTTGAGTGGCTCCTGCCCCTCTTCTTTTGATATCAACTCCAGCCACTTGTTGCAATAAATCTACCAAATGGGTAACCCCACTCTGGCGGATCTGATCGGCTGTAATAATTTGTACCGTTTTAGAATTTTGGGTCAAAGGAGTCTCCAGTCGAGTGGAAGAAAGGATAACTTCTTTTAGACTTTGGGGCGACAGAGTATCCAGATTGGAATTGTTCTGCGCATTGAGGGTGTCAAAAAAAAGGGCAAGACAAATAAGGCTTAATACTTGGCTTTTTTTCATAGTAAATAAGATTTTGTTGGGGTAAATTAATCCGCAAGTAGGATCAATTTATTATTTCTCATTTCAACAGTGCCAGAGCTGATTTCAAACAGCGTTGTGTTGGCATCCTGCTTTTTAAATTTATTTTGTGCAGAATCGTCCAAATCCATTTTTCCAGAAATGGTTACGATACCTTCTTTTAGTGTTGAAACGATAGGAGCGTGATTGTTGAGCATCTGAAAGGAACCAGTGGTTCCGGGAACAGTGACAGATTCAATTTCGCCGCTGAACAGAGTGGCCTCGGGGGATACAATTTCTAAATACATTATACTTCAGCTAACATTTTTTCACCTGCCTCAATGGCATCCTCGATGGTTCCTTTAAGGTTAAAGGCTGCTTCTGGAAGGTGATCTAACTCACCGTCCATAATCATATTGAATCCTTTGATGGTGTCTTTAATATCGACCAATACCCCAGGAATTCCTGTAAATTGTTCGGCTACGTGGAAAGGCTGAGAAAGAAAACGTTGTACCCTTCTGGCTCTGAATACGGCCAATTTGTCTTCTTCAGAGAGTTCTTCCATTCCCAGAATGGCAATGATATCTTGCAGCTCTTTATAGCGTTGAAGCAATTCTTTGACCTTTTGGGCACAGTCATAATGTTCGTCTCCTAATATGTCGGCAGTTAAAATTCTGGAAGTAGAGTCTAAAGGATCTACAGCGGGATAAATTCCAAGCTCAGCAATTTTACGAGACAAAACGGTCGTCGCATCCAAGTGAGCAAAAGTAGTCGCTGGTGCGGGGTCTGTCAAGTCATCCGCAGGAACGTATACGGCCTGTACTGAAGTGATCGATCCTTTTTTGGTGGATGTAATTCTTTCTTGCATGGCACCCATTTCCGTGGCCAGTGTAGGCTGATATCCTACCGCTGAGGGCATGCGTCCCAATAGGGCGGATACTTCAGACCCGGCTTGTGTAAATCGGAAAATATTATCGACAAAGAAAAGTACGTCTTTTCCCTGTCCGTCTCCAGCACCATCTCTAAAATATTCTGCGATGGTCAAACCTGAAAGTGCTACTCGAGCTCTTGCTCCAGGAGGCTCATTCATTTGTCCAAATACAAAGGTGGCTTTGGAATCGAGCATAGCTTTTTTGTCCACCTTGGTCAAATCCCATCCTCCTTCTTCCATAGAATGTAAAAAGTCGTCTCCATATTTTATAATCCCAGACTCAAGCATCTCACGCAAGAGATCATTTCCTTCTCTTGTTGTTTCACCGACGCCAGCAAATACCGAAAGCCCTCCGTGACCTTTGGCAATGTTGTTAATCAACTCTTGAATCAATACTGTTTTTCCAACTCCAGCACCACCAAACAATCCAATCTTACCTCCTTTAGCATAGGGTTCGATCAAGTCGATGACTTTGATCCCTGTAAAAAGAACTTCGGTAGAAGTAGAGAGGTCTTCGAATGCGGGAGCTTGTCTGTGGATAGGCAGTCCATTGTCTTTATCCTTGGGTATGTTACCTAATCCATCAATGGCATCTCCGATAACGTTAAATAATCTTCCGTAAACTTCTTCGCCTACTGGCATTTGGATAGGACTACCACTGGCCTTGGCTTCGGTACCCCGACTCAGGCCATCCGTTGAGTCCATCGAAACGGTTCTAACGGTGTTTTCCCCAATATGAGATTGTACCTCAAGTACCAATAGGGTTCCATCGGCTTTAGAAATTTCTAGGGAATCATAAATTTTGGGAAGAGCATTATCTTCTCCAGAAAATGTTACATCTACTACAGGACCAATGATTTGTGAAACGGTTCCTACTGAATTTGCCATATTTTTGAACTGTTATTTAGCGTGAAGTTTACTTCAAATTTTGAAAGTGTAAATATAGAGTAAAAAGTGATAATGACCAGACTGAGTTTTAACAAAAAAAGGCACCCTTTTTGGATGCCTTTTTTAGAAATTCTAAAGGTGTAAATTAGAAGTCAAAATTGATTGAAGTATAATAGATAGAACCTATTCTACCTCCTCCAAGTACACTTTGGTATTCTTTACCGCCTAGATTGTTTCCTCCAACCTTGATAACGGCTTTTAGAGAAGGAATTTGATAAGATACTTGAGCATCTATTACTGTCCTGGCATCGATCATTCCATCAACAAAAGAAGCTTCATAATAGTATTCGGAAGTATATCGACTAGACAAATTGAAAGACAATTTGTTAAAATTCCCTACTAATCCCGCTTTTAAATTGTGCTCAGGTGTATTAAATGCAGCTTCAAAGTTTGACCCCGAAGTTGGGGTAAAGTCTAGTTTATTATAATCATAAATAACATTGAAAATAAAGTTTTTAGACAAAGCTTTAATCATTTCAGCACTCACTCCATAAGTTTTCATTTCCTCATCTGAGTTTGAATCAACTTGATAGATTGCAAAATGGCCAGTACTTCTGTAGGTTGCTAATGTACCACCTCCAGGATATATAGCGGGTGTATAAACATCCGTTGAACCAATCTTGTCACTGTAGTCACTTAAATAAGCAGAAATGTCGAACGTAAAACCAGGTTTTTTAAATCTATATCCAATATCAAAAGAAGTGATTTTTTCGGCGGTAACATGCTTTAAATTAGCGGCAGTACCATCTTCATTATAAGAGTTGTTAAACACATAATCTCCAGTAAACTGAAAAGGAGATCCATTAGACAAAGCAACTGCTCCATTATACCTGGTTATATTATCAGGAGAGGATCCCAACAAAGTAACATCACCAGCAAATAGACCAATATATTGGTCTTGATTCGTTGGATTTCTGAATCCTGTTTGGAACGAAAGTCTAAAGTTTTGATTTTCGTTCACATTGATCAAGGCAGCAATTCTTGGTGTTAGGTTGGCATCAAAAAACTCATGTTTGTCAACTCTTAGCGAACCAGTAAGATTGACTTTATCGTTAAAAATCTTTTTTATCCCTTGAACATAAGCACCCATTTCAGTATACTCGATAGGGCCATCTTGATCTGAGTATATGGTTCCTTTTGAATTTAATTCTGTTTTTCTCATAGACCCTCCAGCTAAGAAGTCAACATTTCCTGTAAGGCCAGAAAGATCATAATTTAATTCATAGTTGTAAGTTTTTGTGTCATCAAAAATACCAGCCCCTGGATCAGCCTGAACAACAGGTAAATTCTTTGATGTAAATGAATTAAGCGCTGTTTCAAATGCAGCAGTTCCTGCTTGAATCATACCAGCATTCGCAGCTGCGCGAGCTAAATTGTGAGCAGCTCCTGTTCCACCTCCTGCAGCAAAAATCTGATTGATATCAGTCCCACCTGTCATAATATGAGGAGCAACAACGTTTTGCACAAAAGCACCAACACCTGCAAGATCTGGAGTTAAGCCCGAAGCCGCGGCCAAAGCCCCCATATAAGTTAGGTTGTAATTTACAAACCAACCCTGATAACCATTGAAAGTCCCCAAACCAATTGCACTTAGATCAGCAATATTTGAATTAGGAGAATTTGCTATTAAACCACCAGCAGCAGATAATTGGTAACTGTCACCGTCTTGCTCTCTTGTATAATAAGCTCTAAGATTTAGTCTTCCTCTATCAATTTGTAGTTTGTGTTGTTCGATTTGGATGTTTCTCATTGAGTATCTTCCAAAACCTTGAAGAGGTGAGTCTCCTCTACCAACCAATGAGGTGAGACTAATTTCAGTCTTCTCATCGGGCCTGAAATGGACTGCAAACATTCCTTTCGAGTTTTCTGCAACATTTGATATCAAATCTCGATCCTGATACCCTGTAGACATTACATCATCAAAATAATTGGGGGCTGCTGCAGCAAGTGCTCCTGCCGCAGGATTTAATAATCCTACAAGACCCCAAGTATTTGAACTTGGAAATAATCGCTCACCGTATATGTTTAACCCGTTATAATCTGGTGCAGTCTTGGAATAAGAAGGGTTTACTTCTCCTCCAGGAATTGCCTGGTGAGAGTAATCTGCTGGCATCCATTCTGTACCTTTTTTATGGTTCAAAGAGGCTTTAACCGCCCATTTATCCCCCAATTTGGTTGCAAGTCTTACGCCTATATCGGTAAAGGAATTTTGACCCGCTACTTCTTGTTCAGTAACCCCTGTTCTATAGTATGCGCTAATTCCTTCATGTTCGAAAGGGTTTTTACTGTTTAAAAACATGATTCCTTTGTAAGCATCGGCTCCGTAGAGTGCAGAAGCTGGACCTGGAATTACTTCAACGCTTTGTACATCCAATTCGTTTAACCCAATAAGGTTACCCATGGCAAAACCAAATAAAGGTGACATATTATTCATCATGTCAACCAAAGTGACAAAACCTTCATTATAGACGGTGGCAAAACCTCGGGTTACAACCTGATTTAAAAATAGACCTCCTTGTTGAAGCTGAATCCCTTTAATGTTTTCTAAACCATTAAAAAAATCGGCAGAAGGGGTTTGCTGTATTTGCTTGGCACTGAATTTTTCTACCGTAATTGGAGATTCGAAAATACGTTGCGCGAATCTAGAAGCAGCTACGACAATCTCATCGAGTGAATCGCTCCCTGGAACCAGTGAAATATTCATCGCACTATCGGCTGAAGTTACCTCTATCATTTTGGTTCCAAAACCCAAATAACTTACTTCCAAGGTAATGGGAAGTGCCTCATCGGTAGTAATGGTAAAATTTCCATCAAAATCAGCTGAAACACCAGTATAAGTACCTTTGACAACAATATTTACTCCAGGTAGTGGCTGATTTGTTTCTTCATCGACAACAGAACCCTTGATCGTTGTCTGAGCGTGGATAAAATTCATTAAGAGCATCGCACTTAAGAAAATTATTCTTTTAAAAAGCGTTTTTGTTTTCATTGATTGGTTAATTAATATTAGTTTTTTTGGTTTTTATTAAACTTCTAAAATATTCTGCAGATGATCTACTAAAACCACACTACACGATATAAGGCATAAATATACTACTTTTCGAATAAAACGGGCTGAGGGTCTTCGTGCCAGTCCTTGTATTTTGATGCATACATCTTCTCAACATTGCCTCTTTTAATCTTTAAGGTGGGTCCTAAAATTTTGTTTTGTTCCGTCCAAGGTTCTTTTACAAGCACTATGGTCGATATTTTTTTATAGTTCTCTAGATCGGCATTGATCGCCTCCAATTTTTGAGTCAACAGTGTTCTGAGCTCCTCTTTTGGGAGTGCTTTTCCGATCTCGGACATTTGAGTCAAGGCAATGGGCTGTGGTAAGCCCAAACCTGTAATACAAACTTCTTCCAATTGTTTGATGCCTCCAAAGTGATTTTCAAGGGTAAGCGGTTCTATAAATTTTCCTTTCGAGGTTTTAAAGCTGTCGACCACCCTTCCTGTGATGTATAGGTAGTTTTCATCATCTAGGTAACCTTTGTCTCCAGTATGAAGCCAACCGTCAACAAGGGTTGCTTTGGTTAATTTTTCGTTTTTATAGTAACCATTCATAACATAAGGTCCCCTCATGAGAACCTCTTTCCTTGTTTCATCAATTTTGACCTCCACACCACATTGGGGTTTACCCACTGAGGCTGCTTTTTCAAAATCGCGTCCATCTAACTGAGTACAAATGGCACAGTTTTCAGTCATACCATAACCATTGGTAATATATATTCCCAGCTTCCTAAACCATTCAATCTGAGTTAAGGGTATCGGAGCAGAACCAGAAACAGTGGATCGGGCTCGGGTCAATCCCAAATTCTTTTTCAACTTTTTCTTTATCAAACCTGAAATAATAGGAATCTTCAAAAGGGTGTTTAGTTTTTTCTGTGGTACTTTTGCCAATATTCCCAACTGAAATTTTGTCCATATTCTGGGGGCAGCGAAAAACACATGGGGTTGAATTTCCTTCAAATTTTTGGCAAAACTGTCAATGGATTCTACAAAAGAAAGTGTTCCGCCAAAGCGCAAACAAATATGTTCTACCACCACCCGCTCTACAATATGATTGAGTGGGAGATAGGATATAAAGTCGTTATTTCCTGAAAAATCAACTTTTAGTGGATTGACTTGTTCAGTAATGATTTTTGTTTGATCCAAAGTCAAATAGGAAAGCTCAACCCCTTTGGGGTTTCCAGTGGTTCCAGAGGTGAAAATAATGGTCCATAAATCGGATAATTTCGGAACATGTGGTTTTTGTAGAGGTTTGTATGAATCAATAAAATCAAACCACTTTTTACCTCTATTAACGAGTGAACAACCTTGATAATGGGGGAAGCTGATCATTAGAAGTTCATTTGGAATATGGCTTTTTATGTCGTTCCAGGTTTCAATTTTTCCAACAATCAAGAGGTCTACATTACCAAAATCTAACAAAAATTCCAATTCCTCTCCTTTGAGAGAGGGGAAAAAAGGAACCGAAACATAGCCTGCCATCATAATGGCCATGTCGGCAATAATCCATTCTCTACAGTTTTTTGAAATCAATCCAATGTGTGCATTTTTTCTCAAACCCAATGACTGAAGTCCAGTGGCTAGTTTTCTGGCCATTTGGCCTGCTTCAGCCCAAGTGTATTCTTCCCAACGATCTCCAAAGGGTTGTCTCAAAAAAGGACGGTCGTGGGACTTCTTTTCCCACTCGTAAAATTTAAAATCAAATAATTCGCTCTTACTCACTGTTAATAGGTTTTTTTATTTATTTCGAGAATGGAAATAGTGTCTCTTTCAAAGAGTTTAATTTCTGTCATCTATCAATATAGCAAAAAAATAAAATTTCACACAATCCCTGTTATAAATCGGAGATATGTCGGTAATTAATTTTTACTAAATTGTGATTTGAAAATTGTTAATTTACAATCATCTGGTTTCATAAACTATCTCCATTGATCTAATGAAAAGGTTCTTCTATTACTTTATCAAGGTCACCGTCAAGTGGGCCAGCCATTGTTAATTTAGAAAAATAAAAGTTTATGGGCTTGAAAATATCCCCAAAGATGGTGGGATTCTTTTTTCACCCAATCATCAAGGTGCTTTTCTCGATCCTCTATTGGTAGGGTGTAACCTACCCAAAACTGTGACCTCTTTGACAAGAAGCGATGTATTTGGTGGTCCATTACAATGGTTTATGGATGGACTAACTATGTTGCCCGTTTACCGGATTAGAAATGGTTATTCCAATCTTAAAAAAAATGAGGCTATTTTTGAAAGTTGCAAGAGTCTTCTTTCAAACCG